>JAMPFN010000012.1 GCA_023664445.1 Clostridium sp.
AGATGAAGTCAACCTTTTTTTACCTTTTTGTTGCACTTGATATTATAACATACCTCATTCCCTTTGGCAGGGGGTCAGGGGGACAGAGTCCCCCCTAATAAACAAGTTTGCTGGTTCAGGGGACAGCGTCCCCCTTGATAAACAAGTTTGTATATTTATATTATATCAAATTTTGGGAAAAATGCAAATAGTTTTTCAAAAAAATTCAAAAATATATTTACGAAATTTAATTTTTGTGTTACAATATAAAGTGTCGGAATTTGTATTCGGAATTTTCTATATAAAGGAGGAATAAAATTGATTTATGTAACCGGCGACATGCATGGCGAATATTCACGCTTTAAAAGCAAAAATATAAAACGTAAGCTTAAAGAAGGCGACACTCTTATTGTATGTGGAGATTTCGGATTTGTATGGAACGGCTCGAATCGTGAGCGTTCTCTGCTTAACAAGATAGGCAATCTGAAATATGACGTTGCGTTTGTTGACGGCTGCCACGAAAATTTTGACGTTTTGAACGAATACGAGGTCATTGACTGGAACGGCGGAAAGGCGCGCCTTATAAGCGGAGGTCTTGTACAGCTCATGAGGGGACAGGTTTATATAATCGAGGGCAAAAAAATATTTACTTTCGGCGGAGGACACAGTCAGGACTATGAATACCGCAAGTTTGGATTTTGGTGGCCGCAGGAGCATCCTACGCACGACGAGATAATCGAATCGATAAACAATCTCAGCCGTTATGACAATAACGTTGATTATATAGTTACTCATGAACCGCCCGCGTCTTTAAAGGATTGCCTTGAGGTGGATATATTTCAAAGGCTTGAGATACACGCTTTTTTTGAGGACATCATGAAAGCGTGCCGTTTTGAAAAGTGGTTTTTCGGCAAATGTCACCTTGATAAATACATACCGATGAAATTTTATGCCGTATTTGAAGACGTTTTGCCGGCATACGAAGTGGATTAGGAGGAAAAACAATGGTTATAATTGAAATGGAAAACGGAAACAAAATAAAACTGGAGCTTTATCCCGATATTGCTCCCATTACATGCGAAAACTTTGAAAAGCTCGTTAAGGACGGCTTTTACGACGGCTTATGCTTTCACAGAGTTATCCCGGGATTTATGATTCAGGGCGGCTGTCCCGACGGTACCGGAATGGGCGGTCCGGGCTGGAACATCAAGGGAGAATTTGCGTCGAACGGCGTGAAAAACGATCTGAAGCACACAAGAGGCGTTATTTCAATGGCAAGGTCGGCTGACCCGAATTCCGCAGGCTCGCAGTTTTTCATCATGCATGAGGACGCGCCGCATCTTGACGGACAGTATGCGGCATTCGGCAAAATTGTCGAGGGTATCGAGACGGTTGACGCGGTTGCGGACGCTAAAACGGATTTTCGCGATAAACCGATCGAAGCGCAAATTATGAAAAGGGTGTATATTGAACAGTAACTTTGGTTTATTTATTCAGGGGGGACGCTGTCCCCCCTGCCCCCCCTGCCAAAGGGAATAGCTTCTCACTAATAATAGTTTAATAATTCAAAAAACTGCCGCACATTTTCGCGCGGCAGTTTGTATTTTCATATCATATAGCCTTTTTGAGTCTGTTAAAGAGCGCCTTCGGCGACGGATTATCCGCATAATTGTAATTTTCGGGCGCTGAATATTTCCATGCATTCTTCGGGTTTACAATGATAAATTCGTTCGGCTTTGTTTCAACAAACGTCAGTATATTTGTGTCGATCTTAAGCATATCAATGTATTTATACGGCAAAACGACAGTCGTTTCCGCGCCTGTTACAGAAAATACGCATGCATGAGAGATGATGCTTCTGAGAAACTTGAGATCCTCGACCTCCTGTTTTGTCAGCACCGTCGGAACGCTGACTTTTTTAAATCTGCTCTTGCCGCCGTCGTTTTTTTCTTTTTCAATAGCCGCAACTTTGTCGGAAAGCTCTTCAAAGTAAGCCATGTCTTCATCAAACTTGAATTTCGGTACGAGTATAAGCTCGCTGTTCATACAGTTTGGGTAAATAACATAGTAACCCATAGCGATGTCATGGTCTTTTTGAACGATCGTAAAGCTGAATGCATTTTTCCGTGTCGATTTCTCATCAGCATAGATCGTGTCAAATCTGATGTCAAAGTTATTCATATTTTTCCTCCGTTCTTTGAAATTGTTCTACGCTCTGTATATCTAATCTATTTATTTAATGATAACACCAAATTGCAAAAATAGCAAGCCATTTCGCTATTAAGTAACTTTTTTTCTGCAATTTTCCAGTATTTCAACAAATTTAAACCGCAGTTGCTATACAAATACACAAAAAATATTACAAAAAAGTGTCAAAATAATGCTTTTGTTTATTATGGGGGAGGCTGTCCCCCGTACCCCCTGCCAAAGGGAATGGTTTCTCACTAATAAATAAGTTATAGTTGCTGAATGATGAAATTTGGCATTTACAATCCCCGACTATAAATACAGTCATTATTTTTCGCTTTCGCGACTCACAGCATAAGCTGTGCCGGAGCGGAAGCTTGATTTTCTTTGGTTCATTTCTTGCATCAAGGCAAGAAATGAACATACTACACAAATGATTGAGGGACAGCGTCCCCTTATAAATAAGTTATCTTATATATATACTATTATACTATTATAATGTATAGACAATCAACCATTTATAAACTAAGCTGCAAACTGACATTTATTGTTAAAATTATTACTTATAGCACGATTTACACTCAATTTTATTGACAAAATCTGTATATTTGTATAAGATGTACAAAAAACGTCCAAAATTTTTTAACCCAAATTTGAAAAAATAGGGTATTTGTTCACAAAATATTCACAAATTGACGAGAAAAATGTGCTATAATAAACACAACGAGCAAGATATGTACGTTATGGCTGAGCATAGCGTGCGCACGTTATAAACTTTATTTATTTATATTTTAGGGAGGATGGTTAGATATGACAGGAAAAAAATTAGTAAGCAGAATTAAAGCAGCTTTACTTAGTGCTGTTATGACTGCTACCTTATTCGTTTCACCGGCTGCTTTGCAGATGACGACGGTGACTGCCGCGGACACCGCAGTAAATCTTAAGCTTACCGCAACGGACAGCGAAGCTGATGATGCGCCCAACAAGGGAAGAGTTGCTGTTCCGGCGACTGCTTCAACAGTTACGTTTAATTTTGAAACAGATTCCACGGAATCTCTTTCGATAGGTGTATTCGGCTTGGAACTTACTAAAGATCCTTATTGGGCTGATGAAAATGATGACGCGAGCATTAAGCAACAATGGAATGTAAAGCCTACAAATGGCAAGGGTTCGTTTACTTACAAGGTTCCGGCAGCATATCAAGGCAATGTTAAAAAGATCTGTATCGGTCTTTGGTATCCGAAAGAAAAAGTAACTATGACAGTTACGTCGTACAACACAGACGGTTCTGCCGTAGTGACTCCCGATCCGGGCGAATCCGTCAGCCCGACAACGGCTAATACAAGAAGCGGCGCATGGAGCGTGACTAAAGACGCCGATGGCAATACTGTTATTACTTCAACATTGACAGCTGTAGTAGAAGGCTCCGAGGAAACAATGGATTATCTCCTTACCAGAGGATATGACGAAGATTACTATAAGATGTCAAAAGATGAAGAATATGTAGAGGGCAAAAGCAAGATAAACGCTCATAAATTCAAATTCTCTGATTTCGGATTGAAATATCTTACAAATGTAACGTTTGAGTCGTTTAATTATGTAATTAAATCCGATAAGGAAATCAATAGTTTCCAGTACGGCGGCGGTATCAATGTTGAACCGGGTTCTCTCGGTGATACTGAATGTCTTAAACTTGATCCTACTAAGGCTGACCTTGATATTGATGAGTCGCTGAAATATAAGGACGGCTTCTGGTATAACGATCAGGGCGAAGAGGATATGGAAACATACGGCGATGTTTTCAAAGAAAAACTCGGATATGAACCTCATGGAAAATATGAAGTTACAAACGCAGGCTCGTATTTTGACATAGTATGGGATGTTCCTAAGGATGTTCAGCCATGGGTTACTAATAATATCGACGATACTGTCGGCATTCAGTTCTGGTATGCGGATGATGCAAATCCGCCTGAGGAAGAAGGCTATGCCGCAGTTGACGAAGTACATCTGATATCAGCTTCATGTACTTACACAACAACTATAACAATTGAAAAGAATATGGCACCTGAAGTGATCAGCAAAACTGTTGGTCAGAAACTTACACCCGGCAGCAATGATTCCACAAATCAGTATCACTACGCTCTTCCTGATCTCGAATTAAAAGACAGAGATGTGATTTATGCAGTTAAGTTTAACGTTTCATCTTCTGCTAAGCTTCCTAAATTCACAGGCGGTGTTGGTATATCTGTAGATGAGAACAATAAACTCGCTACTGAAGGTTGGTATGATCCGGGTAATGTAACTATTCTTGATCCCGAAAAAGGAAATTCATTTGAACTTATGTGGATTCTTCCCGAAGGTATCATAAATGATATCTATAAAGAGGATGTTGCAAATGTAATGTTCGGCGCTTGGTATGCAGGTGAAGATACTCCTACATTAACGCTTGACTCAATTGATTTCTATGTATATCATACAAAGGAAGAGGATTTGGCAGCTTCTCCATCAGAGGTTGAGCTTGAAGTTGGTCAGACACAGAAAGTAACTATAAATATCCCCGGTTCTACAATTGATTTTCCGAATACGGGTGTTGTGGAAGCAACTATTGATGATAAGGGTGTTATCTCAATTACAGCCTTAAATAAGGGTGAAGCTACTATTACAGTTACATCGCCTGAAGAACAGGAAATCAAAGTTACTGTTAAGGTTGTCGGCAAACTTGTAACAACTACTGACCCGAATGCTCAGGGTACAACTACAACTACAACTCCTAAAACGACCGATAGTGGTTCAGGTTCAAATACAACTGTTGATCCCGACAGCGTTATCGACTGGACTAAGGTTAAATACGGAGATGTAAATGTTGATGGTCGTGTTGAAGTTGCTGACCTTGTTGAGTTAAATCAGATTCTTCTTGAATTAAAGGATTTTAAAAATGCAACAGCTAAGGAAAATGCTGACTGTGAGTATAATAGTGAAATAGAGCTATCTGATGCCACAATGCTTTTGAATTTCCTTTCAAATCAGATCAAATTTGAAAAACTCGGTTTGAACGGAGAAAAAGGTATTACATTAGACAGTTAAGAGCATAAGTATTAAGTTGGTATAACTATAAAGAAATCGCAGCTCAGACCCTGCGATTTCTTTTCTGAAATTGAATATAAAATCTTGTTTTCGGGCTGCGAAGATGATTCTGAGCAATCGGCTTACAAATAAATGTAAATACATTTTAAGCGCACCCGTATGAAATTATACGGGCGTTTTTTATTGGAGTTGATTATGGAAAATAGAATAGCTGTTTTAGGGATAATTGTTGATGATCTTGATATGTCACACAATGTTAATGCAATATTGCATGAGTATGGAGATGTTATAATCGGCAGAATGGGTATCCCATATAAAAATAAAAATGTTTCGGTAATATCGGTGGTGATCGATGCCGATACAGATAAAATAAGCGCTTTGACAGGAAAACTTGGCAAGTTGAATGGAGTTAATGTTAAAGCTGCAATATCAAAAAAATAATTTAAGGAGAATTTATATGTTTGACAGTAAATCGGTGAAATCAGAGGAATTTATTAATCATGACGAAATTTTAAAGGTACTCGAGTATGGTAAGGAACACAAAAATGATGCGGAAATGGTCGAAAATATATTGAATAAAGCAGAGTCGCTTATCGGTTTGGATCGGTATGAGGTGTCTGTCTTGCTGCATGCCTGCGAAAATACCGAAAATTCGCAGCTAAGAGAAAAAATATTTAAAATGGCAAGAAAAATAAAAGAAGCTATTTACGGTAAAAGGATCGTAATGTTTGCGCCACTTTATGTTTCCAATTACTGTATAAACGGCTGTAAATATTGCGGTTACCATTGCGGTTCGGGAATTCGCAGAAAAAAGCTTACACAGGAAGAAGTCGCAGAGGAATGCCGTGCTATCGAAGCAATGGGACATAAGAGAATTGCTATGGAAGCGGGAGAAGATCCGAAAAATTGTGATATTGACTACATAATAGAATGTATGAAAACTGCATATGCCACAAAAAACGGAAACGGTGAGATCCGCAGAATCAATGTTAATATTGCCGCTACAACAGTCGAGGATTACAAGAAGCTTAAAGATGCCGGAATCGGTACATATATTCTTTTTCAGGAAACGTATCATAAGCCGACATATGAAAATCTTCATCCGTCAGGACCGAAGAGCGATTATGATTATCACACAACTGCTCATGACAGAGCAATGCAGGGTGGTATTGATGATGTCGGAATTGGTGTTCTTTATGGTCTTTACGAATACAAGTATGAGGTTATCGGAACAATGCTTCATATAAAGCATCTTGAAGATACGTTTGGAATCGGTCCGCACACAATTTCGATACCGAGAATCAAAATGGCGGAGGGCGTCGATCTTAATCTGTTCCCAAACATTGTAAGTGATGAACAATTTAAAACGATTATTGCGGTTTTCAGACTTGCCGTACCTTATACCGGCATAATTATTTCAACCAGAGAGGAACAGAATTTCAGGGACAGCATAATTTCTCTTGGAGTTTCGCAGACAAGCGGAGGTTCATGTACTGGCGTCGGCGGTTATGCAAAGCGTTTGGCAGAGGGGGCATGCGACAGCAGTCAAGACGATCAGAGTACCGCACAGTTTAAGGTATCGGATGAAAGAGCAGAGTCTGCGGTTTCAAAGGCGTTGTTGAAAAATGGATATATTCCAAGCTTTTGTACCGCATGTTATCGTGCCGGAAGAACGGGCGATAGGTTTATGCAGCTTGCAAAAAATGGTAATATTTCCAATTGCTGTCTGCCGAACGCTATGCTGACTCTTGCCGAATATGCCCTTGATTACGGCGATGACGAGTTTAAACAGCTCACATTCGACGTCATAAAAACTGAAAGGGAAAATATTAAGGAAGACAAGGTAAAAATCAAGTTTGATGAATATCTTGACAAAATCAAGGCAGGCGAAAGAGATTTCAGATTCTGATAGGAGGCATATTATGATTTCGGAAATTGATCAGACGCCTAAATCCCTCCGAATACATATCGGCGTTTTCGGCGATACGAATGCCGGCAAGTCAACTTTTATAAATACTGTCACCGGACATGATATAGCTCTTACATCTCCGGTGGCAGGCACGACTACCGATCCCGTTTTTAAGCCAATGGAGCTTTTGCCGCTCGGACCTGTTGTGTTTATCGATACTGCCGGGCTCGATGATGAAAGTGAACTCGGTGAAATACGCATAAAGAAATCTGTTGAACAGCTCGTACAATGCGATGCCGCGGTACTTGTTGTAAATGGGAAAAGTACCGCTGACTCACAGCTGCGCTACATCGACATGTTAAAGAAAAAAAATATTCCTTTTATGGCAGTTATAAATAGTGTCGGAGATACAAAATGCGAAATTGATATGAATGATGTCTGCTCGAATATTATCATCGCCGACCTGTCAGATAGGGGAGAGGCTGATAAAATAAAAGCCGCTCTTATTGATCTTTTGAAAGACAGGATCGAAGAGCCTGTTCTGACCGCAGATCTTGTAAAGCCGGGTGATCTTGTAATGCTGACTGCTCCGCAGGATATACAAGCTCCGAAAGGACGGCTTATTTTGCCGGAAGTACAAGTGACAAGGGATTTGCTTGACAATGGCTGCATGGTTTTGACCGTAACCTCGCAAAATATCAAGTCCGCGCTCAATAGTCTAAAGGAACTGCCTGCATTGGTCATAACAGATTCGCAGATATTCAAAGAGGTCAATGAAATTATTCCGAAAGAGATACCTCTTACATCTTTTTCGCTTCTTATGGCAAAAATCAAGGGCGATATCAAAGAACTGGTGAACGGCGCAAGGGCAATCGAGTCGCTTGATGACGGTGACAGCGTACTCATACTTGAAAGCTGCGCTCATCACGCCCTTGACGATGATATTGCAAGGGTAAAAATACCAAACCTGCTAAAAAAATATACAGGTAAAAAGCTTAATATTGAAAATGTATCGGGGCAGAATGTCGGACTTGATCTGAAAAAATATAAGCTTGCGGTACACTGCGGAGGCTGCATGGTAAATCGTAAAGCTATGCTTTCAAAGCAGAAGATGTTTGAAGATGTCGGAGTTCCAATGACAAATTTCGGGGTTTGCATTGCCTATGTAAATAAAATGCTTGAACGAGTTTGTTATTGAAAATACATGCGCTCATAAAGAAGTTTTTCGCCATAGCACTTATGATTTTCAGTCAAAAGTGTTATGGCGTTTTTATTGACAAAGTGACGGCTTTGATGTATAATTATTACTAAGATAAGTTGGAATTTAGAGGTGTAAAATGATATTAGGTGATCCGTATAAATTTGCTTTTTTAATTGAAAGAATAATGGATTGGGAGAAAGACTACTGGATAAATGGAATCATGTTTGTAATTATTAATGATGAAATATATCCGAAAGATGTTCGTACAACTACTTTTAATTCTGAAATTCCGGATATTTTGAGTTCTGATTCAGCTTTAATGAATCCTATTGTTGATGTTAAACTGTACGGAAAAACAGATTCGGAAATAATTGCTTTTGTTGACGATGAAGAAAACGAGAATTACTATCGTTATCTCATTCCGTTTCACGAAATTGGTGATGCCGGCTATAGTTTTTATGTCATATCTGATGGTTCAGACGTGAAGATTCTTATTGGTAAAATAGAAAATGACAAAATTACATTGATTGATAGATTAGAATTATCATTAAAAGAATATAATCAGATAAAAATGCAGTTAATTGATTTCTATAATAATAATTTCTGATTTATGTGTAATCGAATATTGACAGTAATCCCCGAAGCAATTATCAATAATTGCCTCGGGGATTAAACTTATTTTGAGCACCGCTCTAATAAAATGGAATTTTGTCGATTAATATTTATCGTCGTCAAGATTAATTGTAATAGGCGGCGGTGCAATAGTAGAAGGATCTGCATGATAAACAGGAGCGGGTTCTGCCGAATGGCTGATAACCGGTGCAGAATAATTATCGTCAGGAACTGAGTAATCATTGTCGGAAGCGGAGTAACTGCTGTCGGAAGAAGAATAACTACTGCCGGAAGCAGAATAATTACCGATAGTTTCAGAAAGCTTGAACTGTGAAAGTTCTTGGTGAAGCATCTGTGCCTGACCTGAAAGCTCTTCGCTGGCAGCGGCGCTTTCTTCGGACGTAGCCGAGTTTGTCTGAACGACAGATGAAACCTGTTCCAAACCGATAGTGATCTGATTGATAGCCTCTGCCTGTTGAGTTGCAGCGTCCTGAATCTTTTGGATAGTTTCAACAACCAATTTATATTGCTCATTGACCGCTTCAAGATCCTTAGCTGTTTCCATAGCAATTTTGCTGCCCTTCTGAACGCTTGCAACAGAGCCCTCGATAAGACGTGTCGTCTGTTTTGCGGCATCGGCGCTCTTGGAAGCAAGGTTTCTTACTTCATCGGCAACAACCGAGAACCCCTTGCCGGCAGCCCCTGCTCTTGCAGCCTCAACAGCGGCATTAAGCGCGAGAATATTTGTCTGGAATGCAATATCGTCGATAACCTTGATGATCTTGCTGATTTCCATAGAAGAATCGTTGATATCGTTCATAGCCGAAACCATGTGTTCCATAGAATTATTACTGTTCTGGATTCCGTTCTGAGATTCATGAATATAATCTCCGGCAACGTTAACGTTTTTCGCAGTCTGATTAACCTGTTCGGAAACAGACATGATAGAAGATGTAAGCTCCTGTATCGAACTTGCCTGTTCCGTAGCGCCCTGTGAAAGCGACTGTGCGGCTGTCGCAACCTGTTCAGCGCCTGAATTGACCTGATCTGCTGCCGTACTGATAGTTGTAAGCGTCGTATTGAGATGCGATGTGATCTTATTGATCGATTGTTTGATCGCCTGGAAGTCGCCGACATATTCGTGATCAATCTGCTGTGTCATATCGCCGCTGTCAAGCGCGCTCATCTTCTCGATAATATCGCTAATGCACATTTTAAAGGTTGAGATCATTGCTCTCAGCGATTCGGCAAGAGTACCGATCTCATTGTTCGGAATATGCTTAACGGTAGCGCTTAAATTACCGTTAGCCATTTCATCGGCTGCATTTACAAGCTCTACTACAGGAATAACAACCGCTCTCTTTGCAAAAGCAATCATAAGAATTACAACAATAACAACGACTACAACAATAACAGCCATGATAATTCCGATAGCATTATTTCTGCCTTGGTCTACCTCGGTCATCGGGATACCGGCATAGATAGCGCCTATAACGTCGCCATCAGCGTTTTCGAGAGGTTCGTAAGTCGTCATGTAATTAACGCCAGCAAGCGTCTTCAGACCGGAGTAATCCTGCTTTTTTTGGATAACCGTTTCCTTAACGTCATTATCCATTTTTGTACCAAGCATTCTTTGACCGTTTTCTTTCAGCGTTGTGTTATATCTTGTATCGTCAACGAAGATAGTATATTCGGTATCTGTTTCACCCTTGATAACGTCAAGAAACTCGGGGTCTTCAAGAGTATATGTAAGCGAAAGGATACCGATTTGTTGTCCGTCCGCATTTTTTATAGGAGTACCGCAGACAGCTCCGAGCTTAATGTCGTCGCCCTTTTCAGTTTCCGATACGGTTTCGCCCTGTTTACAGCGTTTGATGTAAGTGAGGTTTGAAATATCGTCGCCTTTATCAGCCGTGCTGCTGCGTGCGATCACGATACCGTCCTGATCTGTAACGGTCACAACGGCGTTTTCATCAATACCTGCCAACGTGTTATACTTATCAATAGCTTCGAGAACTTTTTCCGAATCTTTTTCTTCCACAGACGCTATAAGGCTTTCATAGGCTGCGAGATGGGTTGCGGATTCTGTTGCTTCGTCGATATAGATATTAATTTTGTCGTAAATACGGTTCGTAATATCTTTACAGTTACTTTCAAGCGCATCTTCGGCAAGTCCCCCAAGACTCATGTAGGAAATAAAGAATACTGACAATGCGGTTATCAGGATGCATATCGCGGTGATAATCGCAAAACTTGTTCCAATTCTTCCCTTTTTTTTCATTTTCTTAATCAACTCCCATTACATATTTGACAGATCAATGTCTTTCCATCGTCCAATACCGCACAAAAGCGCCTCGTCCTTGACCGAATCTGCTTGTCTGCGCAGACTCGTCAGAGGAAATTTTCGTATATGTCCGTATTTTTCCGATTTGGTTGACCGTTCGTCAATTAGAAATTAAGATTTAACAGAATCATTATATCACAGATTTTGTCAAAAGTCAACATTTTTTAGTGAAAAAATACAAATAAAGCAAAAAAAATATGTCATATTCGGCACAATCCTGCTATAAAAAAATCTTATATAATAATGTGTATTATTTTCATTAGAAATTTAGCAACAGCAATTTAAACGAAATTAACAAAAAATGAAGATCAAAATTGTTGAAAATAAATAAAGTTGGAATATTTCTAAAATTTCTATGGAATTTTGTATAATAATATGATATAATATTATTGATATTTTTCCTTTTGCACAATGATGCGGCGGTGCAATGTCGAAAATACAACGATGCAGCGCAGAAAAGGAAACAAATATTATGTACTGACTTCATAAATAATGTGAGGTGAGATGATGTCAGATGTACTTTCGCAAAGTCAGATAGACGAACTGCTGAAAAATCTTAATAACGCGGATGAAGAAACTCTCGAGGTCATGAGCGAGGATCTTTCCGAAAAAAAAGTCAGGGATTATGATTTCAGAGCGCCGAAGAAATTCACGAGAGAACAGCTTAAGAACATTGAAAATATTTACGAAAACTATTCTAGAATATTTTCATCGTATCTTACGAGTATTACGCGTTTTTATTGTAAGGTGGAGGTCGTTTCGATTGAAGAACAGCGTTTCTTTGAATACAGCAACGCTCTTCCGGACTATACGATGATGGGAAATATCGATTTGATGTTTAATGAACAGGACGATGTGATGGATGCAAAATGCACGATACAGGTCGCAAATACCATTACATTTTCTCTTATCGACCGTATGCTCGGAGGTCACGGAAAGAGCCTTGACGTTTCAAGAGATTTTACCGATATCGAAATAAGGCTCATGAAAAATGTGTTCAAAAAAATGGCTGCATTTTTTGAGGAAACCTTTTCGCCTTATATGGAGGTCAGGACGAAGCTTGCGGAGGTTGAAACCAACGCTCGTGTGAATCAGCCTATTTACGCTGACGACGTTATTGTTCTCGCGACGCTTCAGGCAGAGTACGGCGATGTTAAAAACATTATAAATATTGCCGTTCCGGCTATTACAATGGAGTCTATCGTTAACAGGAACGCGTCGCCTAATATGATGAGGCATATGGATTCTGCGAAAGAAAAAGAATGCCGTGACGGTATTATCAGAAGGATCACAAGTTCCGACTTTAAGGTTGAAGCGCTTCTTGCTGAAACGCAGCTCAATCTTGATGAAATATTGTCACTTCATAAAAATGATGTTCTTCTGTTGAATGTTCCAATTGACAGAAATGTTTCGCTTATGGTAAATAAAGAAAAGCTTTTCGACGGGAAATTGGGAATAACAAATCACAGGAAAGCAATAAAAATTTGTAATGTATATAAGTCGAGGAGATTAAGATGAGCGTTACTTTAGATGCAATGAAAACCGATGCTTTGAGCGAGGTCTATAATGTTGCGTTCGGCTCGGGAGCTACTGCTGTTTCGGGAATGATCGACTCAACTGTTTCAATCATAAATCCGGCAGTGACCGTCTGCAAGGCGAGCGAGGTCGTAAGCACAAAGCTTGGACAGTTGGTGGATAACTATTTGTTTGACGACGGAAAGGACAACGTATATGTCAAATTCAAATATACAAAAGGTGTAAGCGGTCCGTCGGCTCTTGTTCTGAACAGCAACGATATGCAGATGATCGTCTGCAAGCTCATGGGAATGCCCATGGAGATCGATGAAGGCTTTGAATTTGATGAAATGCGTTTGTCTGCTGTTACCGAGGTCATGAATCAGATGATAAGCGCATCGGTAACGACGATGTCGCAGATGCTGAATACTCCGGTGGAAATATCTTCTCCGGAAACGAGCGTGTCAAGCGATGAAAATACGCTTTATGAAACGCTTGAGATTGACAATTCCGCCGATGTATGCGCGGTCGCGTTTGATTTCAAGGTCGATGACGCTATTGACAGCAAATTTGCCGTTTTGCTGCCGGTCAAGCTTGCGAATCAGATCGCGTCGGTACTTATGGGAATGGATCCCGATGATGAGTCGGACGATCCTATCAGCAGTGAAACAATAAGCACGGTAAAGAGAGATGCGATCGGCGAGATCCAGAATATTATGATGGGTTCAGCCGCTACGGCGCTTTCAAACTTTATGAGCGCAAAGGTTTGGATCACAACTCCTGTGGTCGATATAATTGAGGCGGGAAAATACGATTTTGCACAGCTTGATCCTTCGATCTGCGTTAAGATCGATTATGTAATGGGTATCCACGGAGCGTCATTCCTTGTTCTGAAACAGAGTGATGTTCAGCTTATGGTAAACCAGCTTATGGGACTTCCGATGGAAGTTACCGATGATTTTGAGTTTAACGAACTGAATATATCGGCTGTCTGCGAGATCATGAATCAGATGATGGGCGCGTCTGCCACAACATTGTCTGAGATCATAAAAACGCCGACTGATATTTCAACGCCGCAGGCTATCGTTGTTAAGACTGTTGAAGATATTCTTGAAATGAATAACATCAACAGCGACGACGAGGTATGCGCTATATCGTTCGATCTTACTATCGATAATGTTATCAACAGCCAGTTTGTTACAATGCTTTCGCTCGAACTTGCCAATGAAATGGCGGATAAGATGCTTGAAAGCTATTCTTCCGAACTGGATGACTATACCGAAGAACCCGGAGGCGGCGTTCAGGAAGCAGCTCCGGAACCGCCAAAACCTGAGCCTAAACCCAAACCTGCACCTAAACCCGCGGCGCCTAAGCCTGCGGCTCCAAAACCGAAACCTCAGCCTCAGAGCAGAGTTACAAATAAATCCCCGGTACAGCCGCTTAGTATGGAAGAATTTGACGATTCTGACGAAGCTGTTGACGGACGTTCATTCCTGACTGAAAAGCAGTATAATAACTTACAATCGCTGCTTGACGTTCCAATGGAAGTGTCCGTCAGAATAGGTTCAACAACCAGGAGTATCGATGAAGTCGGTAACTTCACAAGAGGTACTGTTATTGAACTCGATACGCTTGCGAACGAGCCTGTTGATATAATGGTTAACGGAAATCTTATCGCGCGAGGTGACGTTGTTGTTGTGGATGATAATTTCGCTGTCAGAGTGACCGAAATTGTCAAATCAAGATGAGAATATTTATAAAGGAGAGTATCTATTATGAGCAAAATATTAATAGCTGATGACGCTGCTTTTATGAGAATGATGGTTAAGGATTCGCTTACAAAGAACGGTTATACCGATATTGTTGAGGCGGCAGACGGCGATATTGCCTGCAAGCTTTATGAATCTGAAAAGCCTGATCTTGTAATTTTGGATATTACCATGCCGAATAAAACAGGCATCGAGGCTTTGAGGGATATCAAGGCTGCGGATTCTTCCGCAAAGATCATAATGTGTTCGGCAATGGGGCAGGAGGCAATGGTTGTCGAGGCTATCAAGCTTGGCGCGCTCGATTTTATCGTTAAGCCGTTTAAGCCGGAAAGAATCATTCAGGCTGTAAGCAAAGTATTGGGGTAAATACATATGGCGTTAAAAAATATTGATGAGCTTGAAGATTTGCATGTCGACGTACTGACCGAGCTTGGAAACATAGGCACGGGCAATGCGGCAACGTCGCTTGCATCTTTTATGGGAAAAGAAATAAATATTAATGTGCCTCATGTCAAAATACTTGGCTTTGACGAGGTTGCCGAATTTGTGGGAGGACCCGAAAAAATAGTTATGGGTCTTCTTATAAAGCTCGAAGGCGATATAAACGGAATGATCCTTTACGTTTTTGATGATGATTTTATCAAAAACGTCGTACATGTATTTTTTAATAAGGAGTTCACTTCATTCGACGCATTGGAGGATATGGAGAAATCTGCATTCTGCGAGGTCGGAAATATAATGGCAGGCGCTTATGTCAATGCTCTTTCAAGCATGACCGGTCTTGTTATTGATATTTCTACTCCTGCTTTGTGTATCGATATGGCGGGAGCTATTTTGAGTGTTCCTTCGATTGAATTTGCAAAGGTTGGAAACAAGGTCATTTTTATTGACGATTCCTTTGGATTCGGTACGTATGACGAAAAAGTTAGAAGTAATATGATCCTTGTTCCCGAAATGGATTCATTAAATAAACTTTTTGAAAAGCTTGGAGTAATGTAAAATGCCAAATGTCATAAACATCGGGATTTCTGATCTTAACGTGGCAACACCGCCTGATGTTCTTGCGACCTATGCATTGGGGTCATGCGTCGGAATATGTCTGCTTGATAAAGCGCGTAATATCGGCGGATTGGCCCACATAATGCTCCCTGACAGCAGAGAGGCATCCCATCCTGACGACAATAAAAGAAGATATGCCGATACGGGAATAGCGGAACTTGTTCAGACAATGCAGAGGAGAGGTGCGATCGTTCAAAATATGACCGCTAAAATAGCGGGCGGCGCACAAATGTTTGCGACAAAACTTCAGACGTTTAATATAGGCGAACGAAATGTTGCGGCAGTAAAGAAAATTCTTGCAGCTTACAGGATAAGAATTATTGCCGAGGATACAGGATTAAATTATGGACGTACTGTTTTTTTTGATGTAGCTACAGGCGTTATGCAGGTTAAGTCAGTAACTAAAGGTACTATAAATCTGTGAAACACAGGTCGTATGCGCAAATATAAGTAAACGCCAAAGTTATTTGGCGTTTTAACTTGTTGAAAAATCAATTTTAAGGGGATGCCCTACAGTAAGGGCATCCCCTTAAAAACTCATATGTTCATTTTTGCCTTGATGCATGAAATGAACCAAAGAAAATAAACATCTCCCGGCAAAGCCGGGGGATGTTTATTTTTATTTCTGAGTAAGTTCTTCCAAAATACGTGAAAATTCCTCAATGTTTTTGTTGCATTCATTTATGGTGTTATGCGTATTTTTAAGCTGAGCGTCCAGTTTCTTTACGGAATCGCTTATAAGCTTGATTGCCGATTCGATCTCGTCGGCAGATTCCATACTTGTATCTGCAAGGCTTCGTATTTCCTGGGTTACAACAGCAAATCCTTTTCCGTTTTCCTTTGCATGCGTTGCTTCAACATATGCGTTAAATCCAAGTATTCTTGTGTTTGTTGCAACGTCCTGAATGACTTTTACCGTCTGCATTGTTGAATTTATCCTTGAAACGGAATCCTGTGCCATATTTTCAAGACTTTCAAATTCCTCATTCAGCTTGTTCATCTGACTGCCGCTTAGCTTTATAAGATGTTCTGCATCTTGTAATTTGCTCAGAGCAGCGGAACTGAGATCAGTACTATTGCTGTTTTGTAAATCAGTAAAATTACTTTCATTTGCAAAATCATTTTGAACATCTTGCATGAAATTTCCGTCATCAAAATTCATTGAAACATCCCCCGTTTAGTTTTTTACTTGCATCGCGTTAGATAAAACGCTATAATATTATTTTATGTCATTTATCGTGATTTGTCAATAGATTTCAGCGAAATTGTGCAAAAATTGTGAATAAAAAATTTTTTTGGTAAAAAAACCGCAAATAGCGCATTTTACGACTTTTACGCATGTTTCGATAAATTTTTTTATCATAAAATACGGATATTTTTCATATTAATTAAACCAAGGGGCTTGACTTTATTCCAAAAATTTTATATAATATTAACAGTTTTAATAGTGCGATTCCGATTCTATTGTGTCGAAATTTCTCATTTATTTGAAAAAATAGTATTGTCAAACTGTTAAAAATGTGGTATAATAAGCATAAGAGCTTATTATAATTTATTTAAAGTCCTTGCAGATACGCAAATTTTAGAAATTTGCTTCCTGCATATCGGACGATCATATCATAAATAAAAATTTATGATATGATAAGCATAAGAGCTTATTATAATTTATTTAAAGTCCTCGCAGATATGCAAATTTTAAATTTGCTTCCTGCGGATTCTCTATTGCTTTTTGGAGGAGGAAGATAAATGGTAAGACCGGCGCCGGCAGAGGAAAAACTTACTTCTGCAAGTAAGGCGGCAGCATTTATTGTTGCGTTGGGTGAAGAAACAGCTGCAGAGGTTTATAAATATCTCAATAATGACGAGATAGAAGCTTTGTCGCTCGAGGTTTCAAATATCGATAACCTTAATCAGGATCAGATAAAAGAAGTCATGGACGAATTTTATGAACTGTTTATCACTCAAAAAATGATTGCAGAGGGCGGACGCGAGTATTCTATGAACGTCCTTGTTAACGCATTCGGAAAAGATAAAGCAAAAGCGATAATGGAAAAGATCCAGAATTCAAACAGAGCTTTTGACTTTCTTAAAAATGTTGATTATAAGAGCATTCTGACGATGTTGCAAAACGAGCTGCCTCAGACGATCGCGTTTGTGCTGTCGCATTTAAGCTCAAAAAAATCTGCACAGATTTTGGCAGAGCTTCCAAATAATCTTCAAGTTGAGATATTCAAGCGTATCGCTGATCTTGACAGTATTTCTCCCGAGATCATAAGAAGCGTTGAAGAAATGGTCGCTGAAAAGGTAAGCTCGGTAACGTCTGTTGAAAAGACCGACTTCGGCGGTGTTGATTATCTTGCTGACGTTATGAATAATCTCGATACAAGAACCGAAAAGCTTATTATGGAAGAACTCAACGAAACAGATCCTGAACTTGTTGATGAAATTCAGAAGAAAATGTTCGTATTCGACGATATTGTATTCCTCGAAAGCAGAGAGATACAGGTTCTTCTCAGAGAGTGCGATACGAAAGATATTACGGTTGCTCTCAAGGCGTCGAGTCCGGAGGTTTCAAAGGTCATATTCAGCAATATGTCGCAGCGTCAGCAGGAAACTATCAAAACGGATCTCCAGTATCTCCACAATGTTCGTATGCGTGATGTCGAAGAGGCACAGAGAAAGATCATCGATACGATCAGAAGACTTGAGGGCGCAGGTGAGATCGTCATTTCCAAGGGCGGTATGGATGAAATAATTCCTTAAAATAAATCTTGTTTTACTTTTCTTAAAATATTAACAGGTAGGTGTAAAATTATGAGCAGATTTGACGCAAGTATGGAAAGCATGATAGATATGTATATCTACGAATCCACGTCGTTGCTTGAACAGTTGGATCAGATTCTGATAAAGACGGAGAGCAACAATGCAGGGTTTGAAGAAGAGGATATCAATGAGATATTCCGTATCATGCATACCATAAAAGGCAGTTCGGCTATGATGGGACTGGAAAATATGTCGACCCTCGCGCACAGGATCGAGGACATGTTTTTCATTATAAGAGAGGAAAAACCGGTCATTGAATCGACAGATGTCCTTTTTAATCTTGTATTTTCGTCATCAGACCTGCTGAAAGCTGAAATTGATATGCTGCTTGATGATGATTCCGAGCCGACGGATTTCAGCGAACAGATAGCTAAGATCGAGAAGTTCGTCGAGTATCTTAAAACAGGAAAGAAACCCGGCGAGGGGGACGGCGGCGACGCTCCCACGGCAGCAGAGGACAAGCCGGCAGGAGGTTCCGAAGCGGCTCCCGAAGCAAGCGGTATGACAAAGATCCGAGTGTTCTTTGAGGAAAACTGTGAAATGGAAAACCTCAGAGCATTGCTGATCGTTCAAAAAATATCGGAATTTTGTAAGGAACTCAAATATGAGCCTGCGGATATTGAAACAAACAGCGAATCCGCAAAGCAGATAAATGAAAACGGATTTTTGCTTATGATCGACGCTAATGAGGACGATTATCCGAATATTATCGGCGAGATTGAAGGCGCTATCAACGTCAGAGCTTATGAAATTGAAGAAAATCCGACTGCGGCTGCGGACGGCGGAGCCGCTCCGGAAGCAAGCCCACAGCCCGAACAGCCTAAGCAGGAAGCTCCGGCTGAAACTAAGACTGCGCCGGAACCTGTGAAGGAAGCAAAGCCGGATGCTCCGAAAGCGGCTTCGGCAAATACGACTGAACAGATAAATAACAAGCTTTCACAGAAAAACAGCGGAGGTTCAAAGAGTAAACAGAGCCTTATCAGCGTAAATCTCAATAAGCTTGACCAGCTTCAGGATATGGTCGGCGAGATCGTTATCGCAGAAGCAATGGTAACTGCAAATCCCGATCTTAAGGGTCTTAAAATCGATAATTTCCAGAAATCGGCAAGACAGCTCAGAAAGCTTACGGACGAGCTTCAGGATATCGTAATGTCTATCAGAATGGTTCCGCTTTCCGGCGTATTCAATAAGATGACAAGAATTGTCCGCGATATGAAAGTCAAGCTTAATAAGGATGTTGATCTCGTATTTGAGGGCGAGGATACGGAAGTTGACAAGAGCATTATTGATAACCTTAACGATCCGCTTATGCATATGGTCAGAAATTCAATGGATCATGGTATTGAGGAGCATCAGGAGGATCGTATAGCGGCAGGAAAGCCTGCTAAGGGTACTATAACGCTTTCGGCTTACAATACTTCCGGCGAGGTTATAATCGTTGTTGCCGATGACGGCGGCGGAATCGACACTAGCAGAGTTCTTCAGAAAGCAAGAGATAACGGCATTCTCTATAAGCCCGAAGAAGAATATACCGATAAGGAAATATTCAACCTTGTTATGCTGCCGGGATTTTCGACGAATACTGAAGTTACCGAATATTCCGGACGTGGAGTCGGTATGGACGTCGTTCAGAAGAGCATCGAAAAGATTGGCGGAACTGTTTCAGTTGACAGTAAATGGGGAGAGGGTACAAACTTTATCATAAAAATTCCGCTTTCACTCGCTATTGTTGACGGTATCGAAGTTTCCGTCGGTTCGTCCCTCTTTACTATACCAATAAATTCTATCAAGGAGTTTATAAAGCTTAACAAAAATCAGCTGCTTCATGATACCTCTCACAGAGAAATCGTGAAAATCAGAAATAAATGCTATCCGCTTATCAGACTGCATGAATTTTACGGTCTTGAACCTAAAAGCGACAGTATTTTCGACGGTGTTGTCGTTCTTGTCGAATCGGAAGGAAAGAGCGCGTGCATTCTCGTTGACGAACTTGTCGGAGAGCAGCAGGTAGTTGTAAAACCGTTCTCACCTATGTTCAGCCGATATAATATCAAGCAGAGAGGTATGTCGGGCTGTTCTATCCTTGGCGACGGAAGTATTACGATAATACTTGATATTGGCAATATAATTTTAGATAATTGATAAGAACGGGGTGAAAATAAATGTCAAACGAATTAAATGTACAGCCGACAAAAGGTGATTTTAATCTGAGCGGCGGACAGATCCTTCTGTATTACATAGACGATATTCTTTACGGCGTTGAGATAGAACATGTAATTGAAATAATAGGAATGCAGCCTATTACTATAGTTCCGGGCGTTCCGAGTTTTATAAAGGGAGTTATTAACATCAGAGGTAAAGTTATTCCTGTAATAAGCATCAGAGATAAGATAAATCAGCCTGAAATTCCTTATGATGAAAAGACTTGTATCATTATAGTTGAGGTTGACGATATGACAGTCGGACTTATAGTAGACTGTGTTCGCGAGATCGAAACTATCTTGCCGACAGACACATGCTCGGCGCCTGACTTTAAAACTGTAAATCAGAATCAGTATATTCAGTGTATTATTGACTCAAACGGCGAAATAAAACAGCTGCTTGATATACATAGATTAGTTTTGGAGTGATTATTTTATGGCTTTGAAAATTACCGATGCCGAATTTAACAGATTAGTAAAATTTATGCATTCGACTTATGGAATAGATCTCAGTAAAAAGCGTATACTTATTGAGGGAAGACTTTCCAATACGCTTGCTGAAAAAGGATTTACCAATTATAATCAGTATATGGACAGCATATTTGCCGATAAATCCGGCAGAGAAACCGTTGAGCTCATAAATAAGCTTACGACGAATCATACATATTTCATGAGAGAACCGCAGCATTTTGAATTTATGAAGCAGGTATTTTTGCCCTATATTGAAAAAACGGTAAAGGACAGAGATGTCAGGATCTGGTGTGCTGCGTCTTCGTCGGGAGAAGAACCATATACTATCGCAATGGTTATCGACGACTATTTCGGGCAAAGAAGAGCCGGTTGGGATCTTAGGATTCTCGCCACAGACATTTCAACAAGGGTATTGGATAAGGCGAAGAAAGCCACATACCCGGCGGAAGCGCTTGAATCGCTTCCGGCAGATTGGAAAAGAAAATATTTCACGGCAAATGCTGACGGAACATATACGGTGGTCGACAGAATAAGGAAAGAAGTAATATACAAGCAGTTTAATCTTATGGATAAGATTGTGTATAAGAAACCTTATGATTTGATCTCCTGCCGTAATGTTATGATCTATTTCGATGCGCCCACAAAGGACGCTTTGGTCGAAAGATTCTATGATGTTTCAAAGCAGGGCGCATACCTTTTCATAGGACACGCGGAATCAGTATCCAAAAAATCAAGATATAATTTCGTTCAGCCTGCCATTTATCAGAAAAAGTAAAATTGGAGGTCTTACGATATGCTTGAAAAAAAAATAAAACTTCTTATAGTAGATGATTCGGTTTTCTTCAGAGAAACCCTGGCAAAATTTTTTGCAAATGATAAAATAATCGATGTTGTCGGAAGGGCCGGAGATCCCTATGAGGCAAGAGATAAGATAATTCAGCTTCGTCCCGATGTTATGACGTTGGATGTTGAAATGCCTAAAATGAGCGGTATACAGTTTCTTAAAAAGGTAATTCCCCAGTATCCTATACCGACAGTTATTGTTTCTTCAGCGCCTATCAAGGCGTTTGACGCGCTTGATGCGGGTGCTGTTGATTACGTTAAAAAGGCTTTGATAAAAAATCCTCAGGATATGCAGTCTTTTGCTGTCGATCTTAGAAATAAGGTTATTACCGCTTCACAGGCGAAGGTCATTCAGAAAAGACCGGGAGCAATGCCGCCGGGAGGCGTTGTGACACCGCATATAAGCGGTACTGCTACAAATATGGTTATTGCAATGGGAGCTTCCACAGGCGGTACTGACGCTTTGCAGACGGTTCTTACAACAATGCCGGCAAACAGTCCGCCGATAGTTATAGTTCAGCATATGCCACCGGTATTTACCAAAATGTTCGCAGACAGACTTAATAAGCTCTGTAAGATTGAGATAAAGGAAGCTGAAAACGGCGACAGACTCAGACAGGGACTTGCGCTTTTGGCGCCGGGCGATTTCCAGATGAGTCTGCAAAAGGACGTCAGAGGTTACTATGTAAAGGTCGCGCCGGGTGAAAAGGTTTCGGGACACCGTCCTTCGGTCGATCATCTTTTCCACAGCGTCGCAAAGGTCGCCGGAAAAAATGTTATCGGCGTTATTATGACGGGAATGGGATCAGACGGCGCAAACGGCATGGTCGCAATGAAAAATGCCGGAGCTTATACTATAGGTCAGGATAAGGATTCCTGCGTTGTTTATGGTATGCCGATGTGTGCATACAATCAGGGAGGATGCTGTATACAGGTACCTCTTGATAAAATAAGTGCTACAATTTGTAAACAATTGTAAAGACAAAATCCGGAGGTTTAAATAATGAGTAATATCCTAAACAGATTCTATGATCATGATGAGATCGAACAGAATGAAGCAATTGAAATAAGTGAAAAATATCTTTCTTTTTTGATTGATAATCAGTATTATGCCTTTCATATCAACGACGTAAATGAGATTATTAAGATGCAGGATATTACTCCTGTGCCTGAATTTCCGGATTATGCCAAGGGTATCATCAATCTAAGAGGCTTGTTGGTTCCAATTATTGATGTTCGTTTGAGATTTTCTAAATCCGAAGCGGAATACGATGAAAGAACATGTATAATCGTTCTTAATATGCAGGAAATTGAAGTTGGTTTTATCGTTGATACGGTCGATGAAGTGCTTGATATCGATGAAAAGGACATTTCACCTGTTCCAAAGCTTTCTGACGCAAAGACAAGAAAGTTTATCTCGGGCGTCGGCAAAACTCCTAAGAAGATCATTATGCTTCTTGACGCTCAGAAAATGCTTAATGATGAGGAAATAAAGAGTCTTGAGATTCTTGATGAGCAATCGGATGAAGCTTAATATAGTACCGCACAAGGCTGTTTGTGGTCTTTGTGCGGTGTTTTTTTGGAAATTTAACGGAGATGAAATATGAATAAAAAATGTATTTTTCTTGATATTGACGGTACTGTGCGCGATCCTTTTTACGGCGTTCCCGATTCCGCGTGGAAAGCAATATCCGCTGCGGAGAAAAACGGTCATCTTGCGGTCGTATGTACAGGACGTCCGATAGGACTTATCCCCGATGATTTTCCTCTGAACAAGTTTGACGGCGTCATTGCAGGCGGAGGCTGCTATATAGAAATAAACGGCATCGTGCTGCTTGACGAAGAAATCCGCGCTGATACCGTTAAAAAATGCAGCAGTATATTGCATGAAAGCGGTATACTTCACCGTATAGAAACCAAAAACACGATCTATATTGAGCCCGAAATGACTGATATGCTTGGTTTTTTGGGAGAGAAAACCAATAACAGTAATTCTGAAATAAAGCAGATGATCGCGCGCCAAAATAAATTTGATTTCAGACATACGATAGATGAGTTTCTGAAAAATCCCGAGCCTGCCGTAAAATTTTGTACTGTTTCCGATAATGACAAGCTTCAGTACATAAATAAAATATTTGGCGGGGAATTTAATGTTATCGCTCATTTTAACGATGATAATACGGTAAATACCGAGATCGTCCAAAGCGGATTTGATAAGGGGAGCGCAGTTAAGATCTTCTGCCGCGAACTGGGAGTGGATTTTGAAGATACCGTTGCTTTTGGGGACAGTATGAACGATATCGATATGTTTAATGCGGTAAAAATAACTGCCGCAATGAAAAACGGAGAGCCGCTGCTTTGTGAAAAGGCGGATATTATATGCGATGATATTATGAAAGACGGGTTATATGACGGGTTTGTAAAGGCAGGTCTTATTTGAGAGCTTGTATTCATAGGTTTTACGTATGTCTTTTCGGCAAATTTTGTTGCTGAGCCGCGTCATTTTTTCTTGCAATACGCAAGTATTCCTGCAAAAAAATTTCTTGTCATTATCAAAATTATACCGGAAAATCCGTACATAAGCCCTATGAATACAAGCTCTGATATATTTTGTTAGAATTACACAAAATTATGCTTTGTCATTGACAAAAAATTCTAAATGATATAAAATGATAAAAAGAATGATCAGATTGGAGTGATATATATGTCTGTCCGAAAAAGAAGAAAAAATAACTATTCTAAGCTTGTTTTATATGTATTGGCAGGCTCTATTTTTTTGATCGTTCTGTACTGTACATATTATATCGTGAGCGATTCCGAGAAAAGCGGTGAAAATAATACAATTAACGGCGGAATACTTGAAGAGCAGATAGCGATAGATTATCCGACCGAACCGGATTATCCCAATATAGAATATCCCGAAAACGATAGCGATATCAAGCCGTTTGGCGAAGATATAGTAAGCAAGTCTGGCGTTCTTGTGGACGTTACCGACAACAAGATAATTGCAGGACGCAATGCCGAAAAAAAGATATATCCTGCTTCCATGACAAAGGTTATGACGCTTATAATCGCCGTTGAGAATATGGAGTCGCCCGACGATACCTTTACCATGACGCATGAGCTTATTGCGCCGCTTGTCGATGCGGAAGCATCGAGAGCAGGCTTTGAGGTGGGGGAAACCGTAACCGTAATGGATATGATATACGGCGCAGTACTGCCCTCGGGAGCGGACGCTACTGTAGGTCTTGCGGTAAAGCTTTGCGGTTCTGAAGAAGAATTCGTAAAACTTATGAACGAAAAAGCGGAGTATATGGGGCTTAAAAATACGCATTTCTGCAATACGAGCGGACTCCATGACGAAAATCATTATTCTACTCCCGTTGAAATGGCAATGATAATGGAATATGCTATGCAGAATGAAATGTGCCGAGAGGTTTTATCAACATATCAGTATACGACTTCATCGACGCCGCAACACCCCAAGGGAATACCGCTTGAAAGTACGATGTTCGGCAGAATGTACGGCGACGAGGTTGTCGGAGCGCAAATAGAGGGCGGTAAGACGGGTTATACGGACGAGGCGGAACATTGTCTTGTGACTTTCGGAAAAAAAGGCGGAAAGGAATATGTAACCGTAACATCGCTTACGTCTGACGCATGGTCGTCAATATATGACGCGTTTGATATATACGCAAATTATATTGAGCCAAAAACGGAAATTGTTATAACTCCGGAATGATAAGGTGTTTTTTGTAATGGGTTGTGATTATTTGAAAAAGATGAAATTGATATTTTTAGCGTCAGTTGTTTTGCTTACAAGCTGCGTAAAAGACAAACCGGACGCTGCCGATGTATCGGAATATTCTGAAACGCCTATAATGACTGATATCGAACCGTCGGCTGAAACAGCCGTTACCGAACCGACAGCGGTAAGCAATTTCTTTGCTGAAAGCGATATTTGCGTTAAGCTGCGAAATAACGGCACTCCAAATAGCGCTGTTACGCATTCAAGTCCTGCATATGCATATGACGGTAATTTTTATATTTCCATTTGGCACGACAATAAATTTTACCGATACGATAAAAACGGGGATAAATCCTTTGTGACTGATGGAGTATGGAATTGTTTTGTAAAAGAAGATACTATGTATTGTGAGGACTGGGGAGGAGCTACTAATTCAAAAAGTTCGTTGGCAATCCTGTCCGGAAACGAGAAAAATATCATTGTTGAGGATTGCCGTTTTGTATATGGAAAAAGCGCAGTATATTTTAAGTACAGCGGCGAGGATGAGCTATATTCTCTTGCTTATGATACTCAGGAAATAAAAACTATATGTGAGATCCCGTCAGGCTTCTATTTTAATGCTGAATACAAGGAAAAACTATGGTTCGATGGTGCGGAAGGTCTGTATGCTTCTGATTTAAACGGCAATGATATCAAGCTTATTATACCGGACTGCGAAAAAGTAATGGGATATAGAAATAATTACATTTACTTTATTAGAAACAGTAATTTGCAGCGTTATTCCATTGATGAAAATGAAACTAAATCATTCGGCATTCCTCTTAATGAAATTCATGCACTGAATTTCACAGACAGCGAGTGCCTGATAGCTGATAAAAATGGTTTGTTCGCTTATAATTCAAACTTTTCCCAAAGCAGAAAGTTGCTTGATATTAAATCAATACGCTGCATATCCATAATTGATGATATAATAATCGTCGGATATTCGGACGAAAATAATAATGAAATATTTATCAATATCGATAATGACGGAAATATTCTGCAAAAATTCGAGGACTGAAAATGATCCGAAAAATTACCGTTTCTTTGGCAAAATATTAAAAAATATAAAAATATATAAAAATACACTTTACAGATCGTCAATTTTAGTGTAAAATATAGATAAGGCAAATAGTAAACGCTAAATAAATTTGTCGTCTAATATAAAAGGCGTTTGCCTTAAATTAATTGAGAGGTGTCAAATGGAACCTAAATACAAAAGAATACTTTTAAAACTAAGCGGAGAAGCGCTTGCAGGCGAAAATAAATTCGGTCTTGATTACAGCGTTATTACAGAAATATGCAAAAGTATCAAGAAATGCGCGGAAGCGGGCGTTGAGATAGGCATAGTTGTCGGAGGCGGTAATTTCTGGAGAGGACGTTCAAGCGGAGGTATGGACAGAACAAGAGCCGATCACATGGGAATGCTTGCGACAACGATAAACGCCCTTGCGATCGCGGATGTGCTTGAATCAATGAAGCTTGACGTAAGAGTTCAGACTGCTATCACCATGCAGCAGGTCGCAGAGCCGTATATCAGGCTTAAAGCCATGAATCATCTTCATAAGGGAAGAATAGTTATATTTGGCTGCGGTACGGGAAATCCTTTTTTCTCAACCGATACCGCCGCCGCGCTGAGAGCGGTTGAAACAGAGGCTGACATATTCTTTAAGGCTACTATGGTAGACGGCGTTTACGACAAAGATCCGCATAAATATGAAGATGCAAAAAAATACGATACGCTCACATTCAGCGAGGTCGTTTCAAACGAGCTTGGCGTTATGGACAGTACGGCTGCCGCAATGTGCCGCGATAACGAAATGAGCATGCTGGTATTCGATCTTAGCAGACCCGATAATATATACGACGCCGTTATGGGCAGCGAAATAGGTACGATCATAAAGGAGAACTGATTATGAAGGAAACAATGAAAAAGGCAGAATCAAAGATGACAAAGTCTGTTGACAGACTGAAAAGCGAATTTGCGTCTATCAGGGCGGGAAGAGCAAATCCGGCAGTACTCGATAAGGTCATGGTCGATTACTACGGTACGCCGACCCCTATAAATCAAATGGCGGCGGTTTCTGTTTCAGAGGCAAGAATACTTGTAATACAGCCATGGGATATTTCTACTCTCAAGGCGATAGAAAAGGCTATACTTACTTCCGACGTGGGAATTACTCCCACAAATGACGGTAAGGTGTTAAGGCTTGTATTTCCGCAGCCTACCGAGGACAGGCGTAAGGAGCTTTGCAAGGAGATAAAGAAGTTCGGAGAGGAAACAAAGGTTGCCGTCCGCAGCGTCAGAAGAGATACTATGGACGCGTTCAAGGCAATGAAGAAAAATTCCGAGATTACAGAGGATGACCTTAAAGGCTGTGAAAAGGATATCCAGAATCTGACAGACAAGTTCTGCAAAAATATAGATACTCTTGTTTCTGAAAAGGAACAGGAAGTTATGAGCCTGTAAGTCATGGCGTTATTCGGAAAAAACAAAGCAGCCGAAGCGGAGCTTCCCGAAATACTGCCGGAGCATATTGCCTTTATAATGGACGGCAACGGAAGGTGGGCTAAAAAGCGCGGTTTGCCGAGAAGATTCGGACATGCGGAGGGCGCTAAGAATTTTAAGCGTATTGCGAGATACTGTAAGGATATCGGGATAAAAAATATAACGTTTTACGCGTTTTCTACCGAGAACTGGAAGCGTCCGAAAGATGAGGTAGACGCTATAATCGAGCTTTTCAGGGAATATATTGTCGATGTAAGAAATTATATCGGCGAGGACGTAAGAGTACTGTTTTTGGGAGATAAGAGCATATTTGACGACGATCTTCAGAAAAAGATGATCGATCTCGAGGAGGATACCAAGGAAAGACGCGAGATGACTATGCTTCTTGCCATAAATTACGGCGGCAGGGACGAGGTCGTCCATGCGGCGTCATTGCTTGCCAAAATGGCTGCCGACGGCGAAATATCTCCCGAGGATATAAGCGAGGATATGTTCGGAAGGTATCTTTATACAAAGGACGTTCCCGATGTCGACCTTATGATAAGACCAAGCGGCGAACTTAGGCTTTCAAATTTTCTGATATGGCAGTCGGCGTATGCGGAGTTTTATTTTACCGACGTTTTATGGCCTGATTTTTCGCCCGACGAGCTGAAAAAGGCTATTATCAATTTTGCCGGACGCTCAAGACGTTTCGGAGGTGTCTGAAAATGGGAATAAGACTTCTTTCTGCCGGAATAGGCATAATTATTGCGCTTGTAGTTTTGCTTCTTCACAACACGATAGTTTTGAATATTGCGGCAGCGGCGCTGATCGTTTTAATTCTTTATGAGCTTTTTAAAGCAGGGGGATGCGTAAACGCGAAGCTTACCTGCATACCCGCATACATTTACGGCGCAGTTATGCCCTTTATTGTTACAGGCTCTGCGGCGAAATATAAATTTGCGGTAAATGTTGTTTTTCTCTTTGTCATTTTCATGACATTTATTATTCAGCATAACTCTTTGGAATATCAAAAGTCTTTTTTTATATTGGCATGCACATTGCTTGTCAGCAATTCCATGAGCTGTCTTGTCGCGTTGAATGAAATGGATAAGGTTCATGGTCTTATGTATCTTGTTTTGGGACTGTGCGGCGCATGGCTTGCGGATTCGGGCGCATATTTTGCGGGAACGTTTTTCGGAAAGCATAAGCTTTGTCCCGAGGTAAGCCCGAAAAAAACAGTCGAAGGCTTTATCGGAGGTATTGTCGTTACGGGAGGATTGTTTGTACTGATAAATTTCGGTTATTCAAAAATACTTCCGCAGATTACGGAATATACTGCCGATGTAAATTATATCATGGTATTTATAATCGGGGCTGTTTTAGCTGTTGTCGGAACGATAGGCGACCTGTCCGCTTCCGTACTCAAAAGGCAGTGCGGAATAAAGGATTACGGGAATATAATGCCGGGTCACGGCGGTGCTATGGACAGATTTGACAGCGTGATTTTTGTTGTGCCTTGCTTTTATGCATTTGTTTCGCTTGTCAATATTTATAAATAATACTACATGTAAATTAACTTTTGAGAAGTTTATGGGGGACTCTGTCCCCCAACCCCCCTGCCAAAGGGAATGCCTCTTACAGAGCCGTCCCCTTTGTCAGCTTCGCTGACATCTCCCCGCCCCGTGGGGAGTCACCTTTGGAATCCTCATGATTTTTTTATTACTTCCCTTTAGGGAAGTAATAAAAAAATGTGGTTAACCATACGAAACGTTCTTGGCAAAGATCGGGAGATAAAGCCCTCAAAATTGCAAATCATAGTTGCTGAATGGTAAATAGTATCGTTTACAGTCCCCGACTATAAAGATAGTCGCTATCTCTCGCTTCCGTGACTCACAGCATAGCTGTGCCGGAGCGAAAGCTTGATATTCTTTGGTTCGTTTCTTGCATCAAGGCAAGAAACGAACATATTACACGAATCAGTTTTTAGAAGATGTCAAAAAAGTATTAGAGCCTGTTCACATAAAATACGTGTGATCTGTTTTATGTGAACAGGCTCTGAAACTATTCGTAAAAAATCGGAAAGGAAACGCATATAATATCATGGACGGAAATAAATATATATCGATAATAGGTTCAACCGGCTCTATAGGAACACAGGCTTTATCGGTTGCTGAAATGCATGGAATAAAAATAAAGGCGCTTGCGGCAGGAAGCAACTGGAAAGCGCTTGCAAAGCAATGTATCGAAGTCGGAGCCAAAACCGCCTGTATCTTCAACGAGCAGTATGCCGACGATCTTAAAAATGCTCTTTCCGGAAAGGATGTTAAAGTAATTACGGGTATGGACGGTCTTTGCGAGATCTCAGCCGATCCCGATACGGACACTCTTTTAAACTCGGTCGTTGGAATGATAGGCTTGCTGCCGACGCTGACAGCTATTGAAAACGACAAGGATATTGCCCTCGCAAATAAGGAAACGCTTGTTGCGGGAGGCGAGCTTGTAATGAAAAAGGCAGCGGAGAAAAATGTTAAAATATATCCCGTTGACAGCGAGCATTCGGCGATATTCCAATGCTTGCAGGGAAACAAGAGGGAACAGCTTAGCAAAATAATACTGACGGCTTCGGGCGGACCTTTTTTCGGCAAAACTTTAAACGAGCTTGAAAATGTAACGATAGAACAGGCGCTTGATCACCCCAACTGGAGCATGGGAAATAAGATAACCATAGATTCCGCAACGCTTATGAACAAGGGGCTTGAATTTATCGAGGCAAAATGGCTGTTCGACCTTGAACCCGAACAGATAGAGATTGTAGTCCACAGGCAGAGCGTTGTGCATTCTGCTGTTGAATACGGCGATAACTCGGTTATCGCGCAAATGGGAGTTCCCGATATGAAAATACCGATACAGTATGCGCTGCTTTATCCTGACAGGCTCGAGTGCGGCTGTAAGCCGCTTTCGCTTACCGATTACGGTAAGCTTACGTTTGAAAAGCCCGATTTTGCGACTTTCAAGTGCCTTTCGGCATGTATAGAGGCGATAAAAAGAGGCGGAGCTTATCCCTGTATCGTAAACGGCGCAAATGAGGAGGCGGTAAAGTATTTCCTTGACGGAAAAATAAAATTTACCGATATCGGAGAGATCGTAAGCGGAGCTTTGGAAAAATTCGGGTATCACGATATAAATAAATATGAAGACGTTATCGAGTTTGACAAAAAGGCAAGAGAATATGTACTTGAAAGAATGGAGGCGTAAATGAAATATTTGATCGCTGTTTTGATTTTCGGTATAATTATAATGGTGCATGAAATGGGGCACTTTATAACGGCTAAGCTTTGCGGCATAAAAGTAAACCAGTTTGCACTTGGAATGGGACCGAGGCTTATTAAAAAGCAATGGGGCGAAACGGAATATTCGATAAGGCTTTTTCCTTTAGGCGGATTCTGCGCTATGGAGGGCGAGGACACAGACAGCGAAAACAGCAGGGCGTTTGGAAACAAAAAGGTATGGCAGAAAATGATAGTTGTCGCTGCGGGCGCGGTAATGAATATTATCTTGGGGCTTGTATTGGCGGTTATCCTGACTTCCATGGACGCAAAAGTACCTACGACTGCCATTGAATCGTTTCATACGGTGTCGGAAAAAAGCGAAGTATACTCGGCGGAAAGCTATGACAGCGGTCTGAGGGAAGGGGACAAGATCGTCAGGATAGACAATATCGGTATACTTACGATAAAGGATCTTCAATATGCTCTTCTTTCAACGGATAGTGACAGCTATGACCTCGTTGTTAAAAGAAACGGCGAAAAGATATTCCTTGAAAATGTTTTTTTCAAGGATAAAACAACGGGATCGCTTATTGATTTTTATCTTAAATGGGAAGATAAAAACCCGATAAACGTAATTTCTTATTCCGTGAAAGATACTATTTCTACGGCAAAGCTTGTCTGGCTGTCGCTTAAAGACCTTGTAACGGGAAAATACGGTTTTAAGGATCTTTCGGGACCGGTCGGACTGGTAAGCGCTATCGGCGACGCCGCGGATTCAGGCGATAATTTTAAAGAATCGTTAATGTCGATATTGAGTCTTGCAGAGCTTATTACGATAAATCTCGGCATATTCAATTTATTGCCGATCCCCGGACTTGACGGAGGAAGATTATTCTTCCTGATAATAGAAGCGGTAAGAGGCAAGCCCGTAAAGCCTGAACACGAGGGGGCTGTTCATCTTATAGGAATGGCGCTGCTTTTGTTTATGATATTGGTTGTCACATTCGGCGACATAAAAAGGCTGATCGGTTAGGAGATGTAAATTATGAGAAATATAAAAAAAGTCAGGGTTGGAAATTGCGTTCTTGACGGTGAAAAGATATATATTCAGTCTATGCTTAACGTGCGCTCGGACGATATAGAGGGAAGCGTAAGACAGGCGGTCGAGCTTGAAAAGGCAGGATGCGACATTGTACGCGCCGCTATTCCCGATATGGACGCGGTAAAGCTTATTCCGGCAATCAAGGAAAAGGTGAATATACCTCTTGTCGCCGATATTCATTATGATTACAGACTTGCCGTTGCGGCGGCTGAAGCCGGAGTTGACAAGATACGGATAAATCCGGGAAATATAGGCGGTATGGAAAGGGTCGAAAGAGTTGTAAGGGAATGTAAAAGCAGAAATATCCCGATAAGGATAGGCGTAAATTCCGGTTCTCTCGAAAAGGGAACGCTTGAAAAATACGGCGCTCCGACCGCTGAAGCGCTTGTTGAAAGCGCGCTTTATCATGTAAAGCTTCTTGAACAGTTTGACTTTGACGATATTGTTATATCGATAAAATCTTCCGATGTAAAGACTATGATAGACAGCTATCGTCTTGCCGCTTTGAAATGCTCATATCCTCTGCATTTAGGCGTTACCGAGGCGGGTACGGAAAGAATGGGCATTATAAAATCTGCGGCAGGCATAGGCTCGTTGCTTTGCGACGGCATCGGAGAAACGATAAGGGTATCGCTGACAGGCGATCCGATCAGCGAGATCGCTGCCGCTAAGGATATTTTAAAGGCTGTCGGAAAGGGAAGCGGCGTACAGCTTGTATCCTGCCCGACCTGCGGAAGAACAAGGATCGATCTCATCAAAACCGCAGCAATGGTGGAGGACGCCGTTAAGGATATCAAAAAGAATATAAAAGTAGCCGTTATGGGCTGCGTTGTAAACGGACCGGGGGAAGCAAGAGAAGCGGATATCGGTATTGCAGGCGGAGATAAATGCGCCGTTATTTTCAAAAAAGGCGAGGTTTTAAGGAAAGTCGGCGAAGAAGAGATCGTACCCGAGCTTCTTCGTGAAATTGAAAAGCTATAGGAGAATACAATGAATGAGATCAGACTCGGCGATTTTTTAAGCGAATATACAAATAGTATACCCGAAATAACAAAAGGCGGTATGATATATAAGCTCACCCATACCAAGGACAGGTCTGTGATCTCATTTTATGTGAAATTTGACGAGCTTGTGCCGTATGATTCCGTTATAGAATTTGAAAAGCTGCTTGAGGGCATATTTAATACCAATGTGCGCCTATGCTGCAAATATCCGTCGGAATCGTTTTCACAGGCGCGGTATGACGATATAATTTTAAAGCTTAAAAGAAGGATCGCGGCGGTAAACGGTTTCCTCAACAATGCCGACGTTGAGTTTAAAGACAGCGTTATTACTATATGTATAAAAAACGGCGGCTATGATATGCTTATGAGATCTGATTTCTGCGGCGAATTTTCAAAGCTGGTCAAAGAGGAATACGATGTTGACGTTAAGGTAGAACTGACAGGCGAGCGCAATGTCGATGTCGAAGAACATGACAAGATGATGGACGAGCTGATGACGGAGCTTGCGCAAAACAGGGAAACATTCGAGCCGCCCGTACCTGAGCCACCGCCGGAAATAGGCAGTATTTATGAAGACGACGGGTTCGATACGGAACTGCCGTTTGAGGTGATTCCGGGTTCTGAAGAGCAGATAAAGGGAAGAAAGATACGCACAAAGCCCGAGAGAATATGCGAAGCCGTAAGACAGCTTGACAGGAAGGTCTGCATAACGGGCGATATTTTTGATATTGCCGATGTAAAGACCACAAAAACGGGTAAGGAGATACATGTTTACTACATAACAGACTACACAGGATCTGTTCAGATGAAGCTTTTTATCGATCCCGAAAAGGACAGCTGCGATATAGGAAAGCTTAAAAAGGGAGTTACCGTCATCGTATACGGCGACATAGAATTTGATAATTTTTCAAAGGACGTGTCGGTGCGTCCCGTTTCGATAGTTTCCGTCAAGAAAAAAGTCCGTATGGATACGGCTGAAAAAAAGCGTGTTGAACTGCATCTCCATACGACAAAGTCGGCAATGGACGCTATAACAGACGTTTCCGATCTTGTAAAACGCGCTTATTCATGGGGCCACAAGGCAATTGCAATTACAGACCACGGCGTTGCGCAGGCTTTTCCCGACGCTATGAACACAGCTTCGGGAATGGACGGTTTCAAGGTGATATACGGCTGCGAGGCTTATGTTGTAAACGATATCGTGCCAATGAATATTATCACAAAGGACGATAAACGAAGCGTCAACGATGAAATAATCGTTTACGACGTTGAAACTACGGGTCTTAACCGCGAAAAGGACAGGCTTACCGAAATAGGCGCTGTCAAGATAAAAAATCTGCGCGTTATCGACAGCTTTAACACTATGGTAAATCCCGGGCGTCCAATACCGCAGAATATAGTTGAACTGACCGGAATAACGGACGCTATGGTTGCAAATGCTCCGGGAGAAAAGGAAGCTGTTGAGGAATTTTTTAAATTCTGCGGCGATGATCCCGTTATGGTAGCGCATAACGCAAGGTTCGACAATTCTATGATAGACGCCGTCTGCAAGCGTCAGAATATACGTCATGAATATACAAGCATAGATACGCTTATAATGAGCCGCGCCATGCTTCCGACGCTTGGCAGACATACGCTCGACAGCGTTGCCAAGCATCTTAAGCTCGGTAAATTCGAGCATCACAGAGCATGTGACGACGCGATGATACTTGCGAAAATATTTATAAAGCTTATGGAAAGGCTTACTGCGGAAAACGGAGTTGAAGTACTTGCGGAGCTTAATACAAAGGTCGGAAAGATAGATGTTAAAAAGCTGAAATATTTTCATCAGATAATACTTGTAAGAAACAGCGTAGGGCTTAAAAATCTGTACAAGCTTATTTCTATGAGTCAGCTTGATTATTTCTATAAAAAACCGCTTATGCCCAAATCGGAGCTTTTGAAACACAGAGAGGGGCTTATTTTCGGCAGCGCGTGCGAAGCGGGAGAGCTTTTCAGGGCAATGGTTGACGGTCAGCCGCAGAAGGAAATAGAAGAGCTTGCAAGGTTTTACGATTACCTTGAAATACAGCCGGTAATGAATAACGAGTTTATGATAAGGAACGGTCAGGCGGATTCGATAGAGGAGCTGCGCGATTACAACAGGCGTATTGTTGCATTGGGGGATAAGCTCGGCATACCCGTTTGCGCGACCTGCGACGTTCATTTTATGGACGAGAGCGACAGTATTTTCCGAAAGATACTTATGACCGGCAACGGTTTTAAGGACGGAGAGAGTCAGCCGCCGCTCTATCTGCGGACAACGGATGAAATGCTTGAGGAATTTGCTTATCTCGGCGATGAAAAGGCGTATGAAATAGTGGTTGAAAATACCAATAAGATCGCCGACATGATAGAGCATGTAAGACCTATTCCGAAAGGTACGTTTACTCCCGATCTCCCTGGCGCGCAGGAGGATCTTGTCCGGATCACAAACGAGAGGGCGAAAAGCGTTTACGGCGATCCTCTTCCGGAAATAGTGGAAAAAAGGCTTAACCGTGAACTTGAATCTATCATAAAGCACGGTTTTTCGGTGCTTTATATAATCGCGCAGAAGCTTGTATGGAATTCGGAGGAGCATGGATATCTTGTCGGCTCGAGAGGCTCTGTCGGCTCGTCGTTTGTGGCGTCTATGGCAGGTATCTCGGAGGTAAATCCGCTTGCGCCGCATTACGTTTGCCCCGAATGCAAGTACAGCGAATTTATTACTGACGGAAGCATTGGTTCGGGCTTTGATCTGCCGGAAAAAAACTGTCCGAAGTGCGGCAAGGAAATGACGAGAGATGGACATGATATCCCGTTTGAAACGTTTTTGGGCTTTGACGGCGATAAAGCCCCCGATATCGACCTTAACTTTTCAGGCGAGTATCAGAGCAGCGCACATAGATACACGGAAGAACTTTTCGGACCTAAAAATGTATTTAAAGCAGGTACGGTCAGCGACGTTCAGTCAAAGACTGCGTTTGGCTATGTAAAGCACTATCTTGAGGAAATCGGAAGAACGGCTAATCCTTCCGAGGAAAACAGGCTTTCTATAGGCTGTACGGGCGTTAAGAGGACAACCGGTCAGCACCCGGGTGGAATGGTCGTTGTGCCGTCTGATTATGATGTCTATGATTTTACTCCCGTTCAGCATCCTGCCGAATCCGAGGAATCCGGAGTTGTGACGACGCATTTTGACTTCCATTCGCTTCATGACACCATATTAAAGCTTGACGAACTCGGACATGTTGTTCCGACGCTTTATAAGCATTTGGAGGATATGACGGGACTTAAGATCAAGGATATTCCCGCCGCCGATCCCAAGGTTATAGAAATGTGTACAAATGCGGAAGTTTTGGGCGTATCGCCCGATGAGATATACTGCCCGACGGGAAGTCTTGGCATACCCGAAATGGGTACGGGATTTACAATACAGATGCTTGTCGATGCGAAGCCTAAAAAATTCAGCGACTTTTTGCAGATATCGGGTCTTTCGCATGGTACGGACGTATGGCTTGGCAATGCAAAGGATCTTATAGATAATAAGATCTGTACTATTTCCGACGTTATCGGAACGCGTGACAGTATCATGACATATCTGCTTTACAAGGGCGTCGAGCCGAAAATGGCGTTTAATATTATGGAATGGACCCGAAAAGGAAAAGCGCCTAAGTTTTTTACTCCCGAGATAATAGAAATGCTCAAATCGCACGATGTTCCCGATTGGTATATTGAAAGCTGTCTTAAGATCAAGTATATGTTCCCGAAAGCTCATGCCGCGGCTTATGTAATTGCGGCGATAAAGCTTGGTTGGTTCAAGCTTTACAAGCCTCTTGAATTCTACGCTACATATTTTACCACAAGGGGAGGGGACTTTGATGTTGAAACAGTAATTCCGGGTATAGATTCCGTACGCAATAAAATAGAGGAGCTAAGGGCAAAAGGTAATGACAAAAGCGCAAAGGAAAAGGATACTTACGATCTTTTGCTGATAATAAACGAGATGATGGCAAGAGGCTACGAGTTTCTGCCTATTGATATTTACAATTCTCACGCGACTAACTATACTATTGAAAACGGAAAGATAAGGATTCCGTTCAATGCTGTTTCGGGCGTCGGAAACGGCGCTGCCGAGAAGCTTTATGAAGCAGCGCAGAAGAAAGACTACATTTCAATCGAGGAGCTTCAGGCAAAAAGCGGTGCGTCAAAAACAACAATCGAAACGCTTGAAAAACTTGGAGCGTTGGGCAATCTGCCTAAAACAAGCCAGATGTCGTTATTTTAGCTTGACTTCTTTTTAATATCATGTTATCATGTTAGCATACTAAAGCGGAAGAGGAGAAAATTTATGAAAAGAAACGATCTTATTACGCCCGAGGGTACAAAGGATCTTTTGTTTGACGAATGTATAATAAGAAAAAGCGTTGAGGATAAGGTTCACGCTATCTTCAAAAGCAGAGGTTATTCGGAGCTTATAACTCCGAGCATTGAATTTTACGATGTTTTTGACCATAATTCGGGATATTTTATGCAGGAAAAGCTTTTTAAGCTGACCGATTTAAAGGGAAGGCTTATGGTTTTGCGTCCCGATAATACGGTACCGATCGCAAGAATTGTTGCGACAAGGCTTAAGGAAGCGGTTTTGCCTATGCGCCTTTACTATAATCAGTGCGTATTCACAATGGAACCGTTTCTGAAAGGAAGAAGCGCACAGACCGTTCAGACGGGAGTTGAGCTTGTCGGGTCTTCCTCAAAAATGGCGGAGCTTGAAGTTATAAGTACGGCTATAGAGGTGCTTTCTTCATGTTCGGAGGGGGAATTTTCTCTTGAAATAGGCGATGTCAGATTTTTCAGAGAGCTTGTTGACAGGCTTGAAGCGACAGACGCTCAAAAAGAAGAAATACGCGATCTTGTCGAGGCAAAAAATTATCCTGTACTAAACGATCTGCTTGACGGCATCGGTAAAAACGGTATCACACGCGCCCTTAAAATGCTTCCGAGGCTGTTCGGCGGAGTTGAGGTGTTTGAAAAGGCTTCAAGTCTGTTTTCCGACGAAAAGGTTGACAAGGCGCTTTCCGACCTTAAAGATCTATATAATAAAATTTCAGCCATTATCGGCGTCGGCAGGCTGACTGTCGATCTTGGAATGGTGAACAGAACGGACTATTATACGGGCGTTATCATAAAGGGATATCTCGAGGGATACGGCGAAGAGGTTCTTTCGGGCGGAAGATATGACAAGCTTATATCAGATTTCGGTTATGATGTGCCGGCTATCGGATTTGCGGTGAATGTTGACGCAGTTACACAGGTCGAGCTTAAGCATAATCCCGTTAAGGCAGAGCCTGTCGATGTGATAGTATTTGCGGAAAAGGGATTTGAAACAAAGGCTCTTGAAAAAGCCGGAGAACTTAGAAAAAGCGGGATCAAAGCCGAGATATCTCTTTTTGAAACAATAGATGAAACCGTTAAATATGCGGCGCGAAAAAATATTTCCGAGGTAATAACGGTTGACGAAAAGGAGGGAGAATAATGCAGAAACCGCTTAGGATAGCTCTTACAAAGGGCAGACTTGAAAAGGATACTGTCGGACTGCTTGAAAGGTGCGGATTTGACTGTACTGCCGTCAGGGAAAAGAGAAGAAAGCTCATTCTCCCGATAAAGGGCGCGGATATTGAAGTTGTGCTTGCCAAAGCGAACGACGTCATAACTTATGTTGAGCATGGCGTGTGCGATATCGGCGTCGTCGGCAAGGACACTATAATGGAAATGGGCGGAAAATTTTTCGAGCTTGTTGATTTGGGATTCGGAAGATGCAAATTCGCTCTTGCCGGAAAAAAGGGACAGAATTTTTATGCCGGATACGGAATAAAAACGATAGCCACAAAATATCCGAATGTTGCAAGAACGTTCTTTGAAGCTAAGGGCATGGACGTTGATATCGTAAAAATAGAGGGCTCTGTCGAGCTTGCGCCGCTGCTCGAGCTTGCGGACGGCATTGTTGATATTGTGGAAACGGGAAGTACTCTCAAGGAAAACGGACTTGTCGTCATAGAGGACGTAGTACCGATATCGGCAAGACTTATAGTAAATACGGTAAGTCTGAAATTAAGACAGAAGCAGATAGAAGAGCTTATCAATATTATTGAGGAGAATCTGAAATGATAAAGAAAATTTACGCAAACGGAAAAGACGAATTTGAATTTTTAGAGGGACTTAAAAAAAGAAGCGGCGAAACCGACAAGGAAGTTACAAGTATTGTAAGCGATATAATCGATAATGTCAAAGAAAAAGGAGATAAGGCTGTAAACGATTATACGCTTAAATTCGACGGCAGTCTTCCGAAATATTTTGAAGTTCCGCAGGACGTTATAAACGACGCTCTTGAAGAGGCTGAACAGGATTTTGTAGACGCTCTTCTGAACGCAATGGAAAATATCGCTGAATTTCACAATCGTCAGCGTCAGCAGGGATTTGTTGACACTAAAGACAACGGCGTTATGCTCGGTCAGAGGGTGAGAGGTCTTGAAAGAGTCGGTCTTTACGTTCCCGGCGGTACGGCGGCTTACCCGTCGAGCGTACTCATGAACGCGATCCCTGCAAAAATCGCAGGAGTAAAAGAAATAATCATGGTAACTCCGCCCCTGAAAGACGGTACTCCCAATAAAGATATACTCGTTGCTGCCGCCATATGCGGCGTGGACAGAGTGTTTCTCATGGGCGGCGCACAGGCTGTTGCCGCTTTGGCTTACGGTACGGAAACCGTTCCGCGGGTCGACAAGATAGTAGGTCCGGGAAATATTTTTGTTGCGACCGCTAAAAAGCTGCTTTACGGACAGGTCGACATTGATATGATAGCAGGTCCGAGCGAAATACTTGTTATGGCGGACGAAACAGCCGATCCGAAATTCGTTGCGGCAGATCTTATGTCACAGGCGGAGCATGATAAGCTTGCGTCCTCGATACTTCTTACTACCAGCGAGGAAATTGCAGATAAGACGATCGCTGAAATTGAAAGACAGCTTGAATATCTTTCAAGACGTGAAATAATAGAGAAATCGCTTGACGATTACGGCGTTATTATCGTATGCGATTGTCCGCATTGCGCGGTAGAGCTTGCCAATGAAATCGCTCCGGAGCATCTTGAGGTGCTTATGAAGAATCCGACAGAATATATCGGAAAGCTTGATAATGCCGGTTCTGTTTTCCTCGGAAATTATGCCTCCGAGCCGCTTGGCGATTATTACGCGGGACCTAATCATGTTCTTCCTACAAGCGGTACGGCAAGATTTTTCTCGCCGCTTTCCGTTGCCGATTTTATTAAGCGTTCAAGCTATATCTATTATACCGAACAGGCTCTAAGAGACGCTAAGGACGATATTGTCCTTATCGCTGAAAAAGAAGGTCTTACCGCTCACGCTAATGCTATAAAAGTAAGATTTGAATGATATGTTTATAAGGGGGACTCTGTCCCCCTATACCCCGATCCTGTTTATTGGGGGACGCTGTCCCCAAACCCCTTGCTTAAGGGAACAAGTTCCATTAAGAATTCCGATGCATTTTTTATGATACTTTAGGTAGTATCATAAAAAATCAGGAAACGCAAAATACTGTCCCTTAGGCAAAGCTTGGAAACGCAATCCCTCAAAAAACAAATTATTGATGAAATGTTTATAAGGTGAAACTATTCCCGTAATTCTTATCAATATAACATTTTATCATATTTATATGCATTTAAACCTCGAAACTACGTTGTTATGCGGCACAAATAGGGAACATCGTAACTTATGAACATCTATTCGACCTTGTACATAAGTTACAATGTTCCCTATCTGCGCCGAGAAGATACGGACTTTATCTTAATGATATTTGGATTAGCCATGTGTATAACCTTATTTCAGAAAGGTATATCTCAAATATTTCCGAATTTTTCAGAAACCATTATAAAGCTTTGATATTTTCATCAGGTATTTTTATCTACCTGATGAAATTTTTTCAGATTACCTATTTTTTCATTTCTCTCGTCAAGAATTTTTTCCACCTCCGACCACTCGAGCCCCTGATTTGCGCACAGCACCATGACATGATAAAGCAGATCGTTGATCTCATTTTTCAGCTCGTCGTTGTCATTGTTTTTTGCGGCGATCACAGTTTCGGTCGCCTCCTCGCCTATCTTCTTGCATATCTTGTCAACACCCTTGTCAAAAAGATAACAGGTGTAGGAATTCTCCTGAGCCGTACCGTTTTCATAATCCCTTTTTCTCTGCTTTATTACCTCGAAAATTTCTTCATAAACCGTCATTGTTCATTCTCCTCCGTATTATATATTTCATTGAAAAAGCAGCTGTACTCTCCGGTATGACATGCAACGCCTGTCTGCTTAACGTTGACAAGCAGCGTATCATTGTCGCAGTCGCCGTAAATGCTTACTACCTTTTGCAGATGCCCCGAAGTCGCGCCCTTATTCCAGTATTCCTGTCTGGAACGGCTCCAGAACCACGTATAGCCTGTTTCAAGTGTTTTTTTCAGACTTTCCTTATTCATGTACGCAAGCATTAATACCGTTTTTGTGTCAACTTCATAACAAATAGCCGGTATCAGCTCGCCTTTGACAAAAAATTTGTCCAAATCGTTAAAATCTATCTTGATCATATCGTACTCCTTGATTTATTTTGATAATCATGAGAGTTCACATTCGTAAATTTTTCTACATTGGCAGCATCTGCGACTTTACCATTCAAATAAGTCAAATGTTCCAGCATTAACAATTCTTCATCTGTAATATTCATTTTTAATTTCCTCCTAATAAATATTTATTTCTTTTCCCTTTTTTACACTACAATGTAAACGTAGCTTATATTGTTGTTTCCCTAAAAAGTCATCATAATTTTCTTTTTTAATATCAATATCACCTATAGAATGATTTTCGTTAAGTAGAATTATATCGCCCTTACCCCAATATTCGTTTTTTTTGCACCATTCACCATAGTCCTTAACGAACTCATTAAATTTCTGTTCAGAACATATATTGTAGCTTATAAATATTAAATTAATTCCATATACATTTCCTTTAATATTTTCATCTGAAATATTTTTGAAATCATTAATAGAGGTATCTATAGATGATATTACATTTATTTTATCTGAGCCAAAATAATCTTCAACATAATCTGTTATCATTTGCTCATAATAAGGTCTTACTACTACATTCGGATAATCGTCTGTTAATGTTCCGTCATCCTGACGTGTTACCGTAACAGTATCTATTTTTTCATTTCCGTCTTTAGGAATGGCAGTCAGATATTCATCTTCCAGTATCTGAGGTCTTACATATCCTGTGTATTCAAATTCAACGCCATATTTATCCTGCAAATACATAATCATTTCATATATTGCATCTACAGACATTTTCTGGGTGAAATTAAGCTCTGAATATTCCGTAGGCAAGCCTTGTTCTGCAAGAAATTCCTTCTGCCATTCGTTTAATATGGTTTCTTCCTTTCCACATCCACCGTCTCCAATCATCATTACTGCTGATATCAGTATTAAAAGTATTTTTTTTGCTGTTTTCATGTGAACCTCCCCAAAGCGTATGAATATATTATCGTCTACTATCATCATTATACCATACTCTTAAAAAATTCCAGCATAAAATGAAAATAATTTATCTTATGGGTCAGGACTAAGACCTATATCAAATATTGCAAAAAAAATCATACCAAAAATAAAAGATGAGATAAAAGTAACTGTCAGTTCATAAATTACCGATATTAAAAGTACGGTTATTCCCTTATAACTGCGTATCAGCCAATAAATATTATATATCAGCAGACATATTATAATTACTGCCGAGCAAATCGGAACCAATGGCGTATTTAAAATAATAGATGCAGTAAAGCTTAAACTTACGACAAATCCGTAAAGTCCGGCAAGCATTGTGCATTTAAGCAGATCGCGTATACTCAATATATCACCTCACAGTAATATTTTTGCTTTTACAATACTCCTTGACTTCACCCACAGTCAGCTCCTTAAAATGAAACAGCGAAGCTGCAAGAGCCGCGGTAGCTCCTGTTTTCTCAAACACTTTCGAAAAATCCTCGATTCGTCCCGCGCCGCCGCTGGCAATTACAGGTATATTCACCGCTCTGCATACTGCGTCGAGCATTTCGATATCAAATCCCGACTTAGTACCGTCGGCATCGATAGAATTCAGGCATATTTCCCCTGCCCCAAGCTGCTCAATTTTCTTTACCCACTCTATCAGATCAAGCTTCATGTCGACACGTCCGCCGTTTATATAGACAGTCCATTTTTTATCGGCAATTTTTTTAGCGTCTATGCCAACGCATATACATTGGCTGCCGAATATATCCGCTCCCTGTTTTATAAGATCGGGATTCTGCACAGCCTGCGAATTTACCGAAACCTTGTCGGCGCCTGCCCTGAGTGCGTCTTTTATATCATCGGCAGTCTTTATTCCGCCTCCGACAGTAAGAGGTACAAATACTTTCTTAGCGGTTTCTCTTACAACGTCGAGGAACACTCCCCTGCCCTCAAATGAAGCGGTAATGTCATAAAAGACAAGCTCGTCCGCCCCCTGACGGTTATATTCCTCCGCATATTCAACGGGATCGCCAACGTCCCTGACTCCCTCGAAATTAACGCCCTTTACCACTTTGCCGTTTCTCACGTCAAGACATGGGATAATTCTTTTAGCCAGCATTCCGGTCACCTCCGACTTCTATAGCCTCGCGCAGATCAAGAGTACCCTTATAAATCGACTTTCCGCATATAGTACCGTAAAGTCCCAGTTTTTTGCATGCCTTTATATCTTCAATGGTATGTACTCCGCCGCTTGCTATGATACTGCACTTGCCTGCGGTTTCCTTTGCAAGCTCGGAAAGCTGTGCGGTATTTACTCCCGAAAGAGTACCGTCCTTTGCGATATCGGTCACAATAAAATATTTCACGCCTATCTTTATCATTTCTTTAGCAAGGTCTATATAATTCACATTCGACGCTTCAAGCCAGCCCTCGGAAGCCGCCATACCGTCCTTTGAATCTATTCCCACCGCTATTTTTTCGCTGCCGAATTTGTCAACGGCTTCCTTTACAAGCTGTGGATTTTTCAAAGCCGCCGAGCCGATTATTACTCTCGATATGCCCATAGAAAGATACTCGTCTATTGTTTCAAGATTTCTGATCCCTCCGCCGACCTCTACCTTTAAATCGGTCTGAGCGGCAACGTCCCTGTATATTTTAGTGTTAACGGGTCTGCCCTCTTTTGCGCCGTCAAGGTCAACCATGTGTATCCATTTTGCGCCTGCCTCCTCAAAGCCCTTTGCGGTTTCCATATAATCGGCTGCAACCTTTTCGACAGTTGAAAAGTCGCCTTTGAAAAGCCTTACGCAGTTTCCGTCCTTAATATCTATTGCCGGTAATATAATCATCTGATAAGCCCTCCAAAGTTTTTGAGTATTTTAAGACCCGTATCTCCGCTTTTTTCGGGATGAAACTGCGCTCCGTAAACGGTTTTTCCGTCAAAGACCAATGCCGGAACTCTTCCGCCGTACTCCGAATAAGCCGATATATTTTCATCTGCGCATTCCGCCTTATAGGAATGCACGAAATATACAAAGCTGTTTTCATCAAGTCCCGAAACAAGCGGACAATCGTTTAATATCTCCAGTCTGTTCCAACCCATATGCGGAATTATGAGGTCTTTTTCCTCCATTTTTCTGACGCTTCCGCCTATAAGTCCAAGACCGCCGCACTCTTCAAATTCATATCCCTTTTCAAATAGCAGCTGCATACCAAGACATATACCCAAAAACGGCTTTTTCTTAGCTTCCGTTTTTATGGTTTCGATCAGACCGCTTTTTTCAAGCATTTTCATAGCTGCCGGAAACGCGCCTACGCCCGGAAGAATCAGCGCGTCGGCATTCTTTATATCCTCTGCGCTGTTTGTCAGCACGCTTTCCATGCCGATATAATCGAGCGCGTTTTTGACGCTGAAAATGTTTCCCGCGCCGTAATCGATAACAGCAATCATTTATATCATTCCTTTCGTCAGAGCGTTCCTTTTGTAGAGAGGGTTTCACCGTTTTCAAGTTCCTTAACAGCCGCTTTCAGAGCATGAGCCGCAGCCTTGAAAACCGCTTCGCATTTATGGTGATCGTTCTCGCCGTAAACTATATCCGTATGCATAGTGATACCGGCATTGAATGCAAAGGCTCTGAAAAATTCTTCCGTCAGACAAACGTCAAAATCGCCTATCGTCTGATTTGAAAATTCGCCCTTGAATACAAGAAACGGTCTGTTGCTTATATCGAGTGAACAGAACCCCAACGCTTCGTCCATAGGAATAAACGCCGTACCATACCTTGCAATGCCCGATTTATCTCCGAGAGCCTCAGCTAAAGCCTGTCCCAAGACTATTCCCGTATCCTCGACTGTGTGATGTCCGTCAACATAAAGATCGCCCACAGATTTTATATCCATGCTTATACCGCTGTGCTTTGAAAGAGCCGTAAGCATGTGATCGAAAAAACCGATACCCGTAGATATATTTGAGCGTCCCAAGCCGTCAAGCTTTACGGTGACTCTTACATCGGTTTCACCGGTTTTTCTTTTTACTGATGCTGTTTTCATAACAATATCTCCTTCAGCGCATTAATAAGAGCGTCCATTTCTTCAGGCGTGCCTATCGTTATCCTCATATGATTATTTATTCTTGGTTTATTCCAGTATCTGACAAATATTTTTCGCTTTTTAAGTTCTTCAAATATCTCGCCTGCCGGCATACTTTTATGCGACGCAAAAACGAAATTGCTCATTGTATCGGGAAATGTAAACCCCAGTTCCGCAAGTCTTTTTTTTGTTTTTTCTCTGGTATCTATTATTTTGCCGACCGTATTTCTGAAATACTCATCATCATATACGGCAGCCGCTCCGCAAACCTGCGTAACATGATTCATTGTATATGAATTTACGGAAAATTTAACGTCGTTCATATATTTTATGAGCTTTTCATTTCCTATTGCAAAGCCTATCCTCATGCCTGCCATTGAACGTGATTTCGAGAAGGTCTGCACCACAAGCAGATTTTCATATTTCCCGATAAGCGAAAGACAGCTTTCACCGCCGAAATCAATATACGCTTCATCGATAATAACGACCGAATCGGGATTTGCCTTAACGATACTCTCGATCATGTCAACGCTTTCCAACACTCCCGTAGGCGCATTCGGATTGGGAAATATTATACCGCCGTTTTCCGTCATGTAGTCGGACGGAACTATTCTGAAATTTTCGTCAAGCGGTATCTGCTTGTAAGGGATCTTATAGACCTCCGCCCAGACGTCGTAAAAAGAATAGGTCACATCAGGGAAAAGTATCTGATTATGCGAATTGAAAAATGTCATAAAAGCCATGGACAAAACGTCGTCAGAGCCTACCCCGACAAATACCTGCGGCTGCTTTACTCCGTACATTTCCGCAAGAGCCTTTACCAGTATTTCTGAATTAGGATCGGGATAAAGCTTCATTCTGTCCGCTTCAAACGTTCTCATGACTTCCGCCGCTTTTGGCGAAGGCGGATATGGATTTTCATTCGTATTCAGCTTTATTATATTCTTATCTTTCGGCTGTTCCCCCGGAACATACGGCTCAATTCGCCTTACATTATCTTCCCAGTTCATTGCAGACCTCCTTTTGTTTGTTTATATAGGGGGACTCTGTCCCCCCTATATCCCCTGCCAAAGGGAATGCCTCTTACAGAGCCGTCCCCTCTGTCACTTCGTGACATCTCCCTGCCCCGCGGGGAGTCACCTTTGGAATTCTCATGATTTTTTGAAATACTACCCTTTGGGCAGTATTTCAAAAATGCGAATATCCACACAGAACATTCTCTATTTCGTATTTACGCAGTTTTAAGACAGTTTTGTCTGCCACCTGACTGCTACAAATTAATTTTTATGTTAATTTTGAATTATCCATATCGCTCTTGAGGATATTTTTATATCAAATTGATTGCTATCTCAATCTTCTAAAATCCCAAGCTCTCGTTCACGTTTTTCAGCCAATGCTTTTATTTCTTCATCAGCATTCAGTTCACGAAGTTTCTGTATAGCTTCTAATATTTCAGGTGAATCAGTTACAATAGTAAGCAGTCAATGAAAATGTCAACTATTCAAAATATTTTTGATTTGTTCTTCTGTCATTCCCATTTTACGAAGATTTTCTGATAATCTGTTTCTTTCTTCTTCACGACCTTTAGCTAAGCCCTTTGCTTCACCTTCTGCCCGACCCCTTGCCATAGCATTAGCCATAGATGAATCGTAATCACGAATAGTTTTTTCTCTCTGACGGATATATTCCCTAAGTTTTTCATCTTTATTAAGCTCATATATCGTCTGAACTCCGCTTTTGATAACCTGATTATCTGTATTCATCAGCATATCAAATTCCTCCTTACTGTCTGCTTTTATAAACTGCATCCACAATGCTCTCCGATTATTCGGGTCAATTTGACTTTCTAACTTTTTCAGTTCAAATATGTGTAACGATAATTTATCGCTGAATCGTTCGTTTCTGCTGTCTTTACGAATTGAAAATGATGAGTAATACGAGTCGCAGTCAAACATATTAAAATCCAGAATGCTTATAGAGTAGCTTTTCTTTAATTCACTGTAAGGCTGACCTTTTTCCAGATCGTCTGCATACATTTTTGACCAGTAAAACAAGATTCGTTCTTTAAAATCGGTTTCTTTCGCGACCTGCATTTCTATATTTACATTCTCTTCCGAGTTACGAACATTGATATCAAGTCTGCTGAATTTTCCGTCTATACTTTCCGGAGGAAGCTCGGGATTTAACACATCAATATCGTCAACGCTTTCAATAGAAATATCCAGTACGTCATTTAAAAATTCCCGTAACAATTCCTTATTTCTTGAAAATAAGACCTTGAAAACAACATCATTTTTTGCTGAAATTACATCGTCCATCTCCCGCACGCTCCTTTTTTCTTTATTATATCACATAATAGAAGAATTTTCAATCCCTAACAAAAATTTGATTTTTAGCACATAGTCGTAAACCGCATAAAATCGCTGTTTGCAAGGGTTTAAATTTGTTTTTTGGCAGAAATTATAATAGAAGAACAGACACACTCTATGATACGGACGCCGTATCTGCGGCATCCAAGGGTTTCTTTTTTCTTCCTCTGTTAAATATGCATTTACAAACGCCATAATAAAACCTCCATATATACATCTTAATTTTATTTATGGTATAATCGTCCGATATGCAGGCAGCAAATTTTTAATTTGCGTATCTGCAAGGACTTTTGATAAAAATAATAAGCGTTTACGCTTATTATACCACAAAGAAGAACTAAAGTCACTAACCGGATACAGATTTGACAAGGTTTCTGAAAGAGCTAAATTTAAACAGTCTGTTTCAAGGCTTGTCACAATACTTTTTCCCGAACTTGAAAAGCTCGTACCTGCGCTCATATGGAAAAAAGAGGTTCAAAGTATCTTCGTTGCGCTTTGTACAATGCGGCAAAGTGACGCCGCAATAGGCACGTCGTAAGTTACTATATTTTCCGTTTATTTCAGTTTTATATCTGTAAATCGAATAGACACTTCGCTTGTCGGTACTTATTGATGTTTTTATAATTTTATACATTAGATCTCCTCGGAAACTTCCCAAGCGCTGTCTGCCTTTTACATGAGTTTTTCAGTACGGGCATCGTAGTAAGCGTTATATTTTTATATGAACTCTTTACTAATATGCTGTCACATATCAACATTTTTTCATATTGACAATACTTTGAATTGCTATTATAATTATAGTAAACGTCAAATAAATTTGTCGTTTACTATAAGAACTTGTACCGATAGGCTATTGCATATGTGTTTTCGGCAAATTTTCCTGATAAACAGCGTTGATTTTCTTTGCCATACGCCGGTATGCCTTCAAAAAATCGCCTTGTTTTCAGAAAAATTATGCTCGAAAATCCACACACAAATCCTATCGGTACAAGTTCTAAGTTAGAGTCTGTTCACATAAAGTAAATCAGTATTATAATTCGGAGGTATGCAATGAAAATTGCGATATGTGAAGATGAGGATATATATTCAGGAAAGATTTCCAAAGCCGTTGCGGAATACTTCGGGCAAAGGGATATCAGGATTGATATATCGCTTTTTACCGACGGCGAACCGCTCGTATCCGCATACAAAGAGGGGAGTTCGTTCGACCTTATTTTCTTTGACATTCAGCTTGAAAATACCGATGGAATGAGCAGTGCCGCTGAAATAAGAAAAATTGACGATTCAGCCGTTATTATATTTGTTACAAGCATTGAAAACCGCGCCGTGGAAGGCTACGCGGTAAACGCTTTTGATTATATAGTCAAATCGTCTTTGGACGACAGGCTTTACAGCGTTCTTGACCGTTTTATGCAGGCAAGCGAAAACTCGTTCATTATAGTTCAGACATTAAACGGCGACACGGATATGATCGCCTGTTCAGACATATTATATGTTCAGTCAGAGGGCAGGTATACCGCAATAGTCAAAGCTGACGGAGTCATAAAGTCCGCTTTATCTGTCAGCAAAACAGCGGAGCTTCTGCCAAAGGACAAATTTGTTGAAACACACAAATCGGTGTATGTACAGACCTTGAAAATAAAGCGTATAGGCAGCGATACGGCAGAGATGATAAACGGAGACGTTCTGCCGCTCAGCAGACGAAAAAGAAAGGCGGTATTGTCAGCCGTAATGAACGCCGTAAAGGGAAGTGCAAAATGAAAAAAAGTTTCTTTCTGTTTTTAATTACTATCGCGGCTGCGTTGGTTTTAAACATTTCTATTAGCTGCGTAAATATGCAGCAGCAGAATAATTCCGTATATAAAGCGGCAGACAAAATGCTTTCCGCCTATAATTACGATACATACTCTCAGGCTATGGAGGATATGCAAAAGGAGTACGACGATCTTTCGATGCGCCGCGGAGCGCTTGCAAAACTTAACGGCAACAGAAATGCATATTATTATAACTCAAACATGACAATGGATAAAGCAAGGGAAATAGCGGGCAAATTGCAGATGACGGACGAGCAGATGGATTCAAGGCAGAAGCTTCTGACTTATTGTATGGAGCGTATCGACTATGCTGTAAGCTATACCGATTACATTTCCGATATGAAGAATAATACCGCTAATATGTCGAATGTGAGCATATTTAAAAGCGGAATATATAGAAATATTACTCATGTCAGAGCCGATTATTACGGTTTGGAAAATATTCATATAAGCCCTGAATCCGATATAGGCGTAAAACAGCTTTTCAGCGACCGTATAACGGATATTTTAGCCGTAATGACAGCTTTGATATGCGGATCGTTTTACTCCCTGCATATGAGGAAAAATTCAACGGGAAAAAGTAATGCAGTTGTGTTCCTGATCGTTTTTTCAGCCGGAACGGTATTGCTGTATACGGCAAATATTTTAGTGATCGGTCATTTTGCAGGCATAGGCGATTTAAACAGAGCGGTACAATCGGTTTCGGATTACCGTTCATGCGCTTACGCCATTTCTGTAGGTACGCTGATTCTGGCAAGAACGGCTGTCAAGCTGATAGCTCTCATGACTTTATATCTGCTGTCGGCAACTATGTTTTCGGCAAAAAAGAATGTGAAATTCATTTTGCTGGCTGCTGTTATCACGTTGGAACTGACGCTTAATATTACAAACTCCCGAATCAGCTTTACCAAGCTTTTCAACGCTGAAAATATCATCGGAAAATATGGTAACATTTCAATATCGGGCGAATATTTGAATATCACTCTCATACTTTCGGTATTCTGCGCGGTATTGTTTTTGACAATGCTGTTGCTGTCTTTTAAAACGATAAACAAAATGATATTGTTTGCAAAAGCGGAAGCCGAAAAGAAATATTTCGATGAGATAAACATAAAATATAACGAAACCCGTTCCATTCGCCACGACATGAAAAATCATCTTACGGCTGTCGCGATACTGCTTGACGACGGAAAAATAAACGAAGCCCGAAGGTATCTTAATGAGATATCGGTTGAAATGGATAACGCACGTCCGCCCATGAAAACCGGCTGTATTCCTCTCGACGCATTGCTGTTCAAGAAAATTTCCGACATAGAAAGATCCGGCATACCTATAGATATTAATTTCCATGTAGGGTTTTCCGAAACGACAATTTCGGAATACGACCTTTGCGGTATTTTCGGCAACATTCTCGATAACGCCTTTGAAGCATGTAAAAATCTTCCCGAGGAAGCGCGCGGAATTACGCTTCTTGTAAAACGGCAGATGGACATGATCTGCATATTCAGCGAAAATAATTATGCCGATATAAACGCCGATCTGTCCACATTGAAATCCGATAAATCCGCTCATGGGATAGGGCTTAACCGTATCAGGCGTATCGCTGAAAAGTATGGCGGTACTGTGGATATATCCGCTGAAAACGGGGTTTTTTCGATTTCGGTATTGCTTAACGTAAATTGAACCAATTGATAAAAATTATAACTAAATCGACCGCTTCTGCACGAAAAACGACCGCTTCTGCAAAAGCGGTTGATTTTTTTATGCTTTGTGGTATACTGTAATTAAAGAACCGGTTCTAATAAGAAGTTGTTCTCATAGGAAAAGTGTGCGGATTTTCGATCATGATTTTTCTGAGAACAAGGCAATTTTTTGCAGACATACTGGTCTGTCGGT
>JAMPFN010000130.1 GCA_023664445.1 Clostridium sp.
TTTTTATTGTGGAACTGAGAATCCCGAATCTTGTTCCGATCCCCGGAGTGAAACTCGGACTTGCAAATATTGTGACTGTTTACGCTATGTATCACTGCACTACAAAAGAAACGTTTATGGTTATAATAACAAGAATTCTTCTCGGTTCAATTTTCGGAGGTAATATCAGCGCCGTATTTTACAGTTTGGGTGGTGCGGTACTTTGCTTAGCCGGAATGCTGATTTTCAGACGTGTAATTGACGAAAAGTACATCTGGATTTGCAGTATACTCGGAGCAGTTCTGCACAATATCGGTCAGATTTCCGTAGCAGTAATTATGATGAAAACAACTGCCGTGATCGCATATCTTCCATTTCTGCTCGTTTCGGGATGTATTGCCGGAGCATTTACGGGAATTTGTGCGCAGATGCTGATTAAAAGAGTCGGACTTGACCGTATATTTCAGCAAACGATATAAGGGACAAATCAGAAAAGCAGCCGTATCGAAATACGGCTGCTTTTGCTGTTATATTTATATGTAAACCATAACAGAATAAACGATTTCCTTTGCCTGTTCCCTTAGAAGATTCCCAATTCTCCCGACCTCAAGCAAGTTACCCGATTCCAAAGCGATCTGATATTTCTTACTGTCCGCCATAAAAATATCCGTCTGTTCATTGACCGCATTGGTAACTTCCAACTCAAGTTTTTTGAGATACTCAAGGATATTTCCATTGTCCACGATCTTCTGCAAACGTTTCGGAGCATACTCCTCGGAATAGTGAAGATGATAACGAATCTGATCGGTGTAAAATTCATACGTTTTTTCTTCCTCAACATTTTTTACGGTTATTTTATCCGTATCAAGTTCCCATTTTTCACTCTTAAAAATCATAATAATACCTCAATTCTTTATTTCTTTTTCTTACGAATTACAAGTAAAACCATACCTATGACGAGCAATGCTACGCTGCTGATCACAATCGGCATTGTAAAGCTATTAGAAGGCTCTGTACGGCTTTCCTCACTCTCGACATTCAAGTTACCCTCTGTATCAGAACTGCTCTCAGAAGCCGTTTCTGTTCGTTCTGCGACTTGCCCGATAACCCTGTTCGTATCATTACCGTCATTGTTCGGGGAGTTGCTTTTAAACTGTGAATTTTCGAGTTCTTCCGTACTAAACGGCGGAAACATATCTACCGTATTACCATTTTTATCGATCATATTCCAACTTCCGCTCAGAAACTCAAAACGGTAGGAATTGTTCTCAGTTTCGATAGTCCAATTACCGTTGTCATCATCTTTGAAGTCCCAATTTTCAATAAGTTTGTCATAATAGTCCTTGTACTGATATTTCAATTCTCCTATTTCAGACCAATTATATTCATCTGAACCATAGTTATCGTTAAGCCATTCATCAAGAAGATAATGCTTGTACGATGCTTCGGGAAAATCAGTTCCGTTATCGCTCTTGCCAAGCCACACATCTTCCCAGATTTCAGCTTCTATGTAGTCCTTGTCAAGCATTTCTGCTGCATAGGCTGTGAGTGATAGGCTCACGCTCATAGTTATAGCCGTGATTGCAGTAATTATTTTTTTCATATCATTGATCCCTTCCGTTTGCAAAGTACATTTCCAAAGCCTTTTCTACCGTTTGAGCAATTTCTTTTTTCTTCGTATCAGGAGAAAAATATTTGCTGAAAATATCGTTACTTATTTTCACGCTGACAGGTTTCGACTTTAAATCAGATGTACCTGTAATAATACGAATTATATTCGTTGTGTCAATATCACCATTCTCATCAGCAGCGTCACGAAGCTGTTTTGCAATCTTCATGTCAATCTTAAAACCTTCAGCCTGTTCGGCGATAATAAGTTGTGTTTTTTCTGAAAGAAAAGATAATTCAACGCCACTTCTGATTGCAAGTGTTTTATTATCAACAAACTGTTTTAAGGAATCAACAAGTTTATTTATTCTGACAAGCTGAACAATAGATGTTCTGCAAAGTCCATAATCAGAAGCAAGACTTTTGGCTGTGTCGATACTTTCATCTGACTTTTGACGCATTGCGTCAAAAGTTGTATTTTTCTCACCATTGAGCATTTTAAGTTCCCTGATAATATCATTTCGCTTGCCTTGAGAAAACATTTCACTATGCCTTTGAGCGATTACCGCTGCCTGTTCGCTGATTTTCAGATTATCAAAACCTCTTTGCATGAGATTTGACTCTATAACGTACATTTCGGCTTCTTCATCGGTCAAGCCTTCCTTGATGATCGCAGGAACGGTTGAAATTCCTGCTAACTTTGAAGCGTTCCAACGGTTATGTCCGATAAGTATTTCATACCCATTTTCACAAGGCTGTACGATGATCGGACTAAGCACTCCGTTTTCCTTAACGCTCTCGATCATATCTTCCAGACGTTCTCCTGAATAAAGCTCAAATTTATGGTTGCGGTAAGGTCTGAGCATATCGCAAGGTATCTGTTTTACGGCATTTTGCAGCGATGCAGGCGTGGAAAGCATTACACCTAAATCAATTTACAGTTTGACTTTTATTTCTTAATGTTGTATACTTAAATTAGTCAAGGGCAAATTTCTTGTCCAACAAATTGAAATTTGGAGGAGTGAACTCATGGCAAATCAGTATAAAGTAATTGATGAAAAAACCTGGAACAGAGCAATGCACTGTATGATTTTCAGAAACAGCGTTGAACCGTCTTTTTGTGTGACTTTTGAAGCGGATATTACAAGATTTAAACATATGGTTAAAGAACAGGGAGTTTCTTTCACATTGTCAATGGTATACGCAGTCTGTAAATGTGCAAACGAGATAGAGGCATTTCGCTATCGGTTTGTTGATGGACAGATTGTTTTATTTGACAAGATAGATACCGCATTCACATATCTTAATCAAGAAACCGAATTGTTCAAGGTGGTTAATGTTCCTATGGTAGACGATTTGAAAGAATATTGCAGGCTGGCAGAAAAAACAGCAAAAGAGCAAAAGGAATATTTTACGGGTCCATTAGGAAATGATGTTTTTCAGTGTTCTCCTATGCCGTGGGTGACATACACGCATATTTCTCATACCAATTCAGGGAAAAAAGACAATGCAACTCCTCTATTTGACTGGGGAAGATATTACGAAAAAGATGATAGGATTTTAATTCCTGTTTCGGTACAAGTACATCATTCTTTTGTTGATGGTATACATATCGGACAATTTGTAGATAAGTTGCAATGCTTTTTCGATAAATGTTAAATTTCAGTTTACCAAGCAATTAAATCCATTATCTCAGCGCCTGAAAATTTAAGGTGCTGTTTTTCTTAAAACGGCACATCTTCATCGGCGAAAATTTCCTCAAATTCATCAGGGGAATATGAAAAGTCAAGCTCTGTATTTTCATCGGAAGTCTTTTTCCTGCTTGTAAAATGAATCTCATGAGCCACAATTTCCGTTGCGATACGATTTTCGCCGTTCTTTTCATATTTGTGATTTCTGAGCGTACCGACAAGCATCATCATATCTCCCTTGCCGTACCAATCGCAGATTACTTCCGCATTTCTGTTCCATGCGATACAGTTGAAGAAGTCGGTTTCGGCTGTTTCTTCGCCCTTTCGTTTCGGTCGCTGTACTGCAAGACAGAACTTGCAGTAATGTGATCCTGCTGTGGTTTTCAGTTCGGGAGCGGAAGTCAGTCTGCCCATAAGCATTACGTTGTTCAGCATCTTATCATGTCCTTTCATTTTGATATTTGGTTTAGCTGTGATTTTATTATACAGTAGTAATAATTGTATTGTCAAGTATAATTTTACGTTAATTTGAAACTTTGTGCATTACGCAGCAATTTGGATAAAATCCCCGGTACAAATTGACGATAAAATTATAATTGACATAATATTGTTTTTATGATACAATAAAAGTATCGAAAATAAGCAGGAGGAAAAGCGATTGTTTACATACACTTGTCAGATATGCGGAGAAGAATTTCAATCGGCTTCAAACAGAGCAAAATACTGTGTTTACTGCCGTGACAAGGCGCAGGTTCTGAGGAATAAAGCGTACAAAAAGAAAAAGGAAGCTGGTACTTCAATTACCATCGGCAGCGAGCAGATATGCCCCATTTGCGGCAATCCTTACACGGTCACAAGCGGTTCGCAGAAATGCTGTAAGAACTGTCAGAAGAAGCAGACCAACGCCCGAAAAGCCGTCACAAACAGCAGATACACAAAAGCAAACTACGATTCGATTATTTTTTACGTTCCAAAGGGGCAGCGTGAGGATATAAAGGCTTACGCAAGGTCACATGGACTTAGCGTTAATAAACTGATACAAAAGGCTTTGGAGGAGTATAGGAAAAATCAAGATTAAGGAGTAATATGAAACATATAAAAGTTAATGGAAATCTGCTGAATATGGACAAGCGATTCGGTCATCTGAAACAAAAGCAAAAAGAAAAAATATCTGAATGGCTGTATCTCGAAACTTTAGAATTTTATAATCTCAATGGAAAAATGCCCAATAAAAACAGAAGAAATGAAATTTTGAATACCGTATACGAAAAAATACAAGAAAATTCTATATGGATTCCATACGGCGAAGTAGTGAGGTTCTATCAATCACATTTCAATAAGTATGAAAAGAGGATTAAGCGAAATATATGAAAATGTTTGTCATTCCAATTCATCTTTTCTGCGATTTTTCTCTTGTACATCACGTTCATTTTTGAGATAGTTTGCAAGAGCAGAATTGTTCTCTATACCGT
>JAMPFN010000131.1 GCA_023664445.1 Clostridium sp.
TTTCGGCTTCTTCCGGCGGAGAACATCGCCTCCATACCGTCAATTTTTGGAAAAGATTGCGATAGGTAAGGTTTTGAAATAATCTCCGCCTTTTCCCTCGCTTAGCACTGTACGTGAGCCTTTCGGACTCATACAGCGCCCCATCAATATTACAATTTTGTCAGACTGGTATTGTTTTCAAAGTTTCAAAACATTTCTATTGCAGGATTACCTGCTGTTTTTCGGAATTTGTTTATTTTGTCAAGCTGAGATTTTGTAGGCTTGATTTTATTAAGATATGCTTGTATCGTTTCGGGTTTAACAGCGTGAATTAATTTGTGAACATCAGTGTGAACTATCACAAGATTTTTGTATTCATCTGTACCGCCCTGACTTATTGGCTTTTTATGATGACAATGGATTTCATCAATCCACAGCACCTTTCCTGTAACAGCGCATTTTCCGAATTGTGCGGCATAGAGTGATACTCTGTTATCCATATATTCAATGCTCCTATTTGGAATAACCGCTTTTGCAAGCATATGAAGCACCGTCATAACACTTTCGTCAAATTTCAGACGTTTATGAATTTCTTCTCTGCCCTCTGCTGTATATTTGCATATCTTTTTCTTTTTGTACATTGGGTTCTTGGTCTGTATATATCCAATCGGACATATCGGTTCTTGGCTGAGAAATCTCATCATTTTGCTCTGCCCATAAATATCGGCGATATATTTTCGTCCGATAATACCGTTCTTTTTAAGTCCTTTAAGACGATTGTACATTATACGGCTTATCTGAAACTGCATTTTCATACAGTCATGATTTACTACTGTCGCATATCTGTAATAATTGTGAATACCAAACACCATAGAATTATACTGTTTTATTTGCATAATCTGTTCAGTGCTGTTTTTGCTGTGCTGTATCAGTTTTACCTGATTTACAAGCTTGTACGTTTCACATTTTACCGCCTTATCAGACATATATGACCTTACCACGTATTTATCAGCCTTTTTGACTGCTTTGAGCTTGAACCCTAAAAATTCAGAATACCTCTTTTTGAGATTAACAACCTTTGATTTTTCTTCGCTGATTTCAAGTTTCAGACGTTCTTTAAGCCACTTTTTGACAGCGATAAAGATTTTGTCAGCGTCGCTACGTTTACGGCAAAATATTTTAAAATCATCTGCGTATCTGACAATAAACATTTCTTTTAGATTACTGTTTCTCAAAAGCTTGTAAATATTGCCGCGAGTTTCTGTTCCGTTTTTGGAATAAAACTTCTTAAATTGCTTATGGGTTGGCATAGTTTCCCACTGGCTACTTATCCACCAATCCAGTTCATTCAGCACAATATTTGCAAGAAGCGGTGATAAAATACCGCCCTGCGGTGTGCCTTTTGTCGGATATATCATGTTACCGTCAGGCATTACAATCGGCGCTTTAAGCATTTGTTTGATTATGCAGATTAGTCGTTTATCCCTTATTCCCATTGTCCACATCTGACGTATCAACTTTGAATGATTTACATTGTCGAAAAATCCTTTAATGTCAATATCCACAACAAAATGCAAATTTTGCATTTGTATCATTCGATAGCACTGCGCCAATGCATGTTCTGTCGACCTGTTCGGTCTGAAGCCGTTGCTCCGCTCATGGAACTTTGCTTCACAAATCGGCTCTAAAACTTGTAAAATACATTGCTGTATAAGCCGATCAATTATTGTCGGTATCCCTAAAGGTCTTGTTTTTCCGTTTGGCTTGGGAATTTCAACTCGTCTTACAGAGTTGGGTTTGTAGTATCTGAATTTTCTTTGTATAATCTCAGTTAATTTTTCAGCGGAAAGCTTTTCTATATCCTCAATATTGAGATTATCCGTTCCGCTTGTATGACTGCCTGAATTTCGCTTGATATTTCTGTATGCAAGCCGTATATTTTCTTCACCGGATATTAAATCCATAAGCTTTGTGAAAACTTCACCTTGTTTGCTTTTTGCATACAAACTATCAAAGCATTCCTGCAAATCATAATATTCCAAATGTCTTAGTTTTTTCTGCTTTGTCATAGGCAACTCCACCTTTCAGTTTCGTTTTTCTCGGATAAAATCCTAATCATACTCGAAGCTATGAGTTTCAATACCTATAACTAATTTTGTAATATTGACTTGTGGCTGTCCCTCCGTTTTCCATTACAGAAAACATCATCGGTAATGCCACGACTTTGCCCACAATCAAAACAGCTTATTATTCTTCGTCTGTACCGCAATAATGCGTATTGTAGGCTGCCACGTTCCGATAATCCTATCTGTACATATATATACTTAGGCGCCTGCTCTAGTCCTGACAGCTTGGCAGTGCCTGTAACACTGCGAGGTATTTCATATAGGAAAATCTTACTTTACCTCACTGTCGCTGTTCTTTGACAGCCTGCACATTTCTATGCAGTCGAGCTATAGACCCGTACATTCGCAGGTTCGTCAGTTGTTCCCAACATTCTCGCCATATATATTTTATAGACCCCCGACCTATGGGATACACCGTCCACCTCTGAACAGCTTTCGTATCCGCTTTCGCAGATTTACGGTATCTCTCAGCCGACTTCACCGAGCTTCTGACAAAATTTGTTTCCTAATAATGCCAGTCGGAGTATCAGAGGAGGCGTTTCGGGGCGTTACTCCTTCATTCCACCTCTTGGATTATCAGTTCTCCTAATAAAGAAAACTGTCACGTTCTTTTATTAGTGCCTGACCTTTTCAGTCAGAAACGTGTCGCACTGCCCAATTCGTCACAGTAGAACATTACACGGTTTTTCAGTGCGCCGCCGTTCTCGTCGGCGATCACAAGAATCTCTCTGTAAAGCTGCTGAATCAGCATACTCACCATAAAATATTTCGACTGATCCTCCTCCGGAAGCACAATAAAAATCGCCGATTTTTCATTGCAGAATTTCTCCGCGTCTATCGCCGTACCAAAGCACAGCATTTGCTCCATTTCCGTGTCCAGAAAGCTGTTGAGCCTCGACAGCGCCGTCGACATTACCGACAGCATGGTCTGCTCGGAGGTGTTCAATGCCGCACCCGCAAGCCATTTCGCCTTGTGTTCCGGCGGAAGCTTTTCCATAAGCTCCGAAAAATAAGTCTTTGCTTTGGCTTTTGAGTCTGGCTGCGTCTTTGCAAGCAAGTCCTGAATCAGCTTGAAAACCGACACAATATGCCGTTCGTTTTTGTCGCCGAACTCTGCAAGCAGCAGTATCGTTGACGCAAGAAGTCCCTCCGCGGCGTCGTAAAAGTATGCGTTTGCACCGCTCGATTCAGAACCGCCTCCGATGTCGATTATGGTTTTCGCCGTGATTTTGGCGTATTTCTCAGCCTTTGCCTTTGCCGAAATATTGCTTTTGTCGGACAAATAAATGTCCATATATTTGTTGACAAGATGCAGAATATTGTTTTCATCGGAACGCGTTGGATTTCGCAGATCAAGCACAGAAACGTTGTAGCCGTAGTACTTTTTTGCAATAGTTCCGTAGTTTCGAACTACATCGCCCTTCGTGTCGGTTTGCAAAAACGACATTCCCGAAGCGCAAGCAAATTCAAGATTCGGGTACAAGAAAAAAGCCGTTTTGCCCACCCCTGCAGCGCCAACCATAAGGGTATGAACGTCGCCCTCGTCAACAAGAGCAAAGGTCTTTTTTCCCGAACCTCTGCAACCAACAACAGTACCCTGAACAGTCGGTAAACTCTCGCCTTTACGCCACTTCTCAGGCTCGAATGGCAGAGAAACAAAAGTCTTTTTTATCTCGGATTTGCTTGCCCAACGGGCAGTTCCGTGCTGACCATGTCCAACGGGCTTTCGTTTGATTCCATTCAGCGATTTATTATCGAGCAGATTTACGATCACTAAAAAGGCGATAAAAATTACCGCCAACACGCCGATAAGAATCATCTTTTTTTCACTCAATTTATCACATCCCAATATATTTTTCTTTCTGTATTTGATAGAATTATTCGTTTATTATCTTCAAGGTATTGCGCTGTGAAACCGGGGGTATTGCATTACCCGAATTCCATACACGGTTCTGGATTTTGAACAAATTCTATTTCCTCGCACTGCTCCTGAACCGCCTGTGACAGTATTGAATCCACTTCTAATCTGACAGCATTATCCGCAAGCTGAAACAACAGTTTTGCCGTGTTTACCGACTGCTCACGGGTACGGGCAGTCTGTTTCAAATCATGCATTACAGCCTGCACACAATCGCTCAGATTGCGCTGTTTCTGAGCCGTTTTGCCCTTGTCGGTATACGGCTTGTAATCGTCCCTGAGCTTTCTCTGAAGCCTTAAAAACGCCTTGTTTTCATCACTTAGTTGCGGTGTTTTGGGCAGAAAAAATGCCGAGGCGGCTAAAGCATACTCGGCAAGATATTTGTATTGTCCATTTTTGAAAGTCGCATAAATCTGCGACTTCAGCTTATCGGGACGGCATTTCAGGTCGGTGACCCGACTGGACATTTCGCGTATTTCTGTTGCATGAAACGACAGCAAAGGACTCGCGAAGAAAAATCACGCGGAATCATGCTGCGATTATACGAAGAGTATATCGCGACACGTCATGTGCGGTCACGCACCCGCCGATATCGTTATCGGTGCAAATCACAATTTCAGACAGATTTGAATGCCCTTTTAACGCCGTTAAAACAGCGT
>JAMPFN010000132.1 GCA_023664445.1 Clostridium sp.
CTCCCGAGCTGACAGATAATCTGTCATCAGAAGTTATAAGGTTGCGGATTATTGAAGAAGTATCTTCATAATCTATATACTCATAATGAGTATCCATACGCACATATGGAACAGAACCATCAAAAACTATAGGTTTTTCACAAATTACATATTTTGCAATTATGGTAACTACGTCCTTTTTATCAGGAATACCACAATAATTAAGATTGCTCATCCCATTAAGATAATAACTTACGTCCATTATCGTTCTCCTTTTCCTTTTCTTCGAGTATTTTATACATTGCCTTCATAGCCTCATACTTTCCGTTCAGGTCGGTATGAATATAAGTACGTGCCGTAAAATCGGTGCTGTAGTGACCGAGAATATCGGAAATACTTTTTAGATCCATACCGCATTTCAATGCAGTTGAAGCAAAAGTATGACGCAGGGTATGCGGAGTGATTTTACCTGAAAGACCGGATTTTCCGACAATACCCTTAAACCATTTCCTGTAAGTACTCGGGTCAATACGATCGCCGATCTCATTGCATACTATGTAAGGGTCGTTGCTGTACAGTCCGAATGATACGTCGGCAGCGGATTTCTGCTCGGCAAAATGCTTAGCGAGAATATCGGAAATATTGGGTAAAAGCGGTATCTGCCTTACCGAATTTTCGGTTTTAGTATCGCTTTCATGAAGAATGGTATTACTGCTTTCACTCGAATAATCCTTTACCCTTTGCAGACTTTTAGAAATATCAAGATAATAAATGCCATCTATTTCCTTGAAGTCGGACTGCCGCAAAGCTAACAGTTCGCCAATTCGTAAGCCTGTCCAAAAAGAAATCTGAACGGCAATTTCCCAACGCTCGCCTTTACAGGCATTAAGAAGCATTTGCTGTTCCTGCATATTAAGCGATTTTACCGAAGGCTTTGTGAGCTTTGGCAATACCACATATTCCGCAGGATTATTTGCAATTATCTGATTGCCGACAGCCTGTTTTAATGCCTTGTGGAGCATATTGTACAGGTTTCTGACAGTTTTAGCGCTCAATCCGCCTTTGCCATCAATACGACCGTTCTGAGTAAGATTATTGAAAAATCTTTGAAGAACAGCCGTGTTTAATCGGCATAAAAGAATCTGAGCAATTTCATCCGAAGCAATGTGGCGGTTGATGTATGTATCGTAATTCATACGGGTACTCGGACGAATATTAATACAATAATCGTTAAGCCACGTAGTCAACCATTCAATAAGCGTTACATCAGAATTTTCTGAGTAACTTCCCTTTTTAAGGGAATCGCGCATATCTTCAAGCCATTCAGCACATTCCTTACGTGTCTTGCCGTAATGATACTTCTTTTTACCGCCCGAATCAGGCGGCAGAGTGATTGCGGCGACCCATTTACCGTCTTTTCGGCGGTAAACAGAACCCTCGCCATTACTGCGTTTAGCCATGTAAACAACCTCCTATTCAATTTTCAAGATACCGTGTAACTTGACATCAAGTCAGTTACACTGCTTTTTCAGCCACTGCTCAAAGGCAGACTTCGGAATAACGTATCGCCTTCCGATCCTTATGCAGGGTAAATCGCCTTTGTGAATCAACTCGTAGACCTTTTGTCTGCATACGCCGAGAGACTTTGCTGTTTCCATTACAGATAAGCATTTGTTAGCTGTCACAGTTACCACATCCTTGTAAAATTTATTTGCAATCCGGATTACATATTTATTATAGCATACTATTTAATGAATATATATTATAAAAAAAGATGCAAAAAACGATCGATTTCTTTCAATATAAACATTTAACCAAATGCAGAGAAATAAAAAATCTCCCCTTAAAGCCGATTATCATGGATAAATGGCTTTAAGGGGAATATGAGAATATTTATTTATTTTGCTTTTTGGATTTTATCTTATCTTTTCTTTTTTTAAATGCTAATTCAAGGTAGTCGTCCATACTAAGTTTTAAATCGTGTGAAAGCAACTTTTCATGAATTTTAGTTAGTACTTCATATATATCGTTTAAAAATTCATCTTTTTCATGTGCTTGTAATCGATCAACATTTGAAAGAATTGATTTAAGCTGATTTTTGATTTTGGGTTTTATAGGATCATGTATTTTACGAATTATATTAACGTAACGCTTGTCTCCATATGTTATATAATAAGTAATGAATAATATCATCATTTTTTCATAGTCCTCAAGAAGTTCCCAATCTTGCTTTTTTACATATGTTATAAGGTTAAAATTGTTATCAAACATGGTAAGTACTATTATGAAACAAATATAGGTGTCTAATGAAAGAAGCAAAGACTTATTATTAGCACCTTTTAAGAACTCCCTTTGCCTACGTATATCATCAGAACCTACATCAAGGAAAAAGTTTTTTATTTTTTTACGTATTTTGTTGCTGTATTGATATATGTTAAAGTTTCCTTGACCTTTTTTAAAATCTAAATATTCATTACAGCTATTTTGATATTTACGTTTCATTTCATCGCTATTGAAGATGAATTTAAAATATTCTATATAAAAAATTATAAGATTAATAAGAATTATATTATTTTTTTCGTAAACATCATTGCTATAATCTTCGTTTATAATTGTTTCGACTTCAAATATATCATAAGGAAGTTGCAATACATTGTCTTCAAGTAATAATTCAATCATTTCTTCAAATGCAACTAATTCTTTGGATTTTTCATTATCAGAATCTTCATCATCTTTTTCTAAATTCCAATGTATATCAATTTTATGTTCATCTTTTAAATTCTGAATATAATCCTCAAATAATTCTTTATCTATATTGAAGGGCAATAGTGAAATATACTCATTAAACATTTTGTCATACTCAATAACGGTTGATTTGTTATCAAATGCTAAGCGATGACTATATTTTAGGTCGTGATATTTTTTTATAAGATCAATAAATTTAATATTGTATTCTAAGATTCCATCATTACTCATATTATTATCATATTTCATATATACCACCTTCGTATTTATAAAGTTTTCTATATTTATATTGTAATATAATTGGTTTGAAATATCAAGTACCTTTTCAAAATTTATATAAAAAAGTAATGTCCCTACAATTGCTTATCTTGTAGTATTTGTATATACATAAATTTAGTGTAATGACATTGTTTTTCAGGTGTTTTTGGTGTAGTTTATAGGTATGAATTTTAAGAGAGAAGTCTGATCAAAGACTTCTCTCAATAACCTAAATCAGGGCAGTTTTATTCAAGAAAACCTTCCATACCTCGAATAGCTTCGGACTTTAGATCCTCCGTGACGTGAGCGTATGTGTCGAGTGTGAACCCAACATTTGAGTGACCCAAGATTTCGGATAAAGTTTTTACAGACATTCCCGATTCCAAAGCTCTTGTAGCGAAAGTGTGCCTAAGACCATGAACGTTGATTTCACGGATACCATGCTTTTTCAGCAGATTTTTAAAGTATCGCTGAAAATCTCTCGGATCAACCATAGTGCCGACCGACGATATGAACACGTATCCGGTATAAGGAAAAACGTTTTCAGCAATGTATTTTTCCTGTGAAAGCCTGTAGTTATGGAGCTTTTCAGCTATTTCAGGCAGAATGGGGATAGTTCTTTTAGAGTGAGGCGTTTTAGGTTCGCTTACAGTAAGTACCGTCTTTTTGTCACTGTCGGTATCATAATTTTTGATACGGTTTATGGTCTGCACTACCTTGATATAGCTGCTGCCTGAAAGGTTGATATTGACATTTTCCCACGTTAAACCAAGCAGTTCGCCCTGCCGCATACCCGTATACAAATCAAGAAGTATCGCCATATCCAACGGCTTATCGGACAGTACGGATTGCAGGTTTTTCTGTTCTTCCACAGTGAAAAATTTCATTTCCTTCTTTACATTTTTGGGAATAGTCACAAAATCAGAGGGATTTTTTGCAAGCATATTAAGGAAAACTGCCTGATTCAAAGCCTTATGAAGCATATTGTGCAGATTTTTCATTGTTTTAGGACTTAATCCACCTATACCTGAAAGCTTACCGTTTTTCAGCTTATCGTTATAAAACTGCTGTATGGTAATTGTAGATAGGTCGCACAGCTTCACACTGCCCAACGACCCCTTAATGTGTCTGTGAATGTACGTTTCATAGTTGACATATGTGGTAGGTCGGATATTGTTTTTGCAGTAGGTTTCAAGCCAAGTACACAGCCAATTATAAAGCGTGGTTTTGCACGGTTCAATGTAGGTTTTGTTTTTGATTTCAGCAAGCAAGTCATTGACTTTTTCGGAAACCTCTCTTTTGGTTTTGCCGTAAAAATACTTCTTTTTTACTTTGCCGTCGGCGGAAGGCAGCGTCACAACACCTCGCCATCGCCCGTTGGTATCCTTGTAAACACTGCCCTCATTGTTGCCTTTTTTAGCCATAGTATCACCTCGTAAAATAATTTAAGCAGTAAAGAAAATGCAACTCTACTACTATGGTGATAATATATAAACGGCTTTTTAGACTTTACAATTTATGAAGAAATATGTCCTTTCCATGTGTTTTTCTTTGCAGAATCGTATAAAATTTTACTTCAATATCATTTATATCTTTAAATTCAAGCAGCGATTCCACCGACTGCATAAATGGAATATCCGCCGATTGTACGGCGA
>JAMPFN010000133.1 GCA_023664445.1 Clostridium sp.
CTCTGCCTTTGGAATCCGCAAGCCTTTGAAAAGGCTTGACCTAAACTTTAGATTTTAGAAAAACTTTTTTCAACATTTAAAACAGTTTTTTCTATAATAAAACTCCTCGGAAACTTTTCCGAGGAGTTTTGTTTTAAGATTCATTCATGCCGCAGCACTTTTTATATTTCTTTCCCGAACCGCATGGACATGGATCATTGTCGCCCGGCTTTTTCTTCGATGAAGTCATTGTTATAGAACCCGCATTGGGAGCGTCAGGTTTTGCTACCTGTTCACGCTGTGGGGGAGTATTGTTCTGTATTCTTACTGTAAGCAGCATTCTGACAGTATCCTCGCGGATAGAATCGACCATAGCGTCAAACATCTCAAAGCCCTCGTATCTGTATTCAACAACAGGATTTTTCTGTCCGAACGCTCTGAGCCCGATACCCTTTTTAAGTTCCGACATATCATCAATATGAGTCATCCACTTTGTGTCAACAACCTTGAGGAGTATAACACGTTCAAGTTCTCTTATAAGCTGTCCGCCGAATTCCGCTTCCTTGGCTGTGTATATCTCAAGCATTCTGTCTTCAATAACCTTTGAGATATCTTCCTTTTTCAACTCGTCTATCTGATCATCGTCGTAGTCAAAGTCTTCATCACGAAGCACCCAACCCAAGAAATGCTCTTTCAAACCGATAATATTCCAGTTTTCCTTTTCATCATCGTTAAGAAGATATCCGTCAACGGCTTCGACAGCAAGTTCATGCATCATATTGAGAATGTAATCATGAAGATCTTCACCGTCAAGCACCTGTGAACGCTGCGTATAGATGATTTCTCTCTGCTTATTGAGAACATCGTCGTAATTAAGTACGTTCTTTCTTATGCTGAAGTTTCTTCCCTCGACTTTTTTCTGTGAAGATTCGATTATTTTTGTAAGCATTCCGCTTTCGATAGGCATATCCTCTTCAACATTTAGAGTTGCCATCATTCTTTCAAGTCTGTCACCCGCAAATATACGCATAAGATCATCTTCAACAGAGAGGAAGAATCTGCTTTCGCCCTCGTCGCCCTGACGTCCTGAACGTCCTCTTAGCTGATTGTCGATACGTCTTGATTCATGGCGTTCCGTACCCAAAATGTAAAGTCCTCCGGCTGCCTTAACGTCTTTAGCTTTTTCCTTTACTTCTGCGTCGAATTTATCATAAAGCTCTTTATAAACTGCTCTTGCGGCGAGTATCTCCTCATCATCCGTATCAGCAAAGCCTACCGCTTCGTTTATAACATCTTCATCATATTCTTTTTTGCGCATTTCTGCCTTTGCAAGAAATTCTGCATTACCGCCAAGCATGATATCGGTACCTCGTCCTGCCATGTTTGTGGCAATTGTTACCGCACCGAGTTTACCTGCCTGCGCAACGATTTCAGCTTCTTTTGCATGATATTTAGCGTTGAGTACAACGTGCTTTATCCCTTTTCTTTTAAGCATCTGTGATAAAAGCTCCGATTTTTCAATAGAAATTGTACCAACAAGAACAGGCTGTCCCTTCTTGTTGCATTCAACGATCTGATCTATGATAGCTTTAAACTTTCCGGCTTCAGTTCTGTATATCTGATCGGGATTATCGATACGTATAACAGGTTTGTTTGTCGGTATAGCTATAACGTCAAGCTTGTATATTTCTCTGAATTCGTCTTCTTCGGTCATTGCTGTACCGGTCATGCCCGAAAGCTTTTTGTAAAGACGGAAATAATTCTGGAACGTGATAGTCGCAAGAGTTTTTGACTCGTGAGCGATCTTTACATTTTCCTTTGCCTCTATGGCTTGATGCAGACCGTCGTTGAAACGGCGTCCGAGCATAAGACGTCCCGTAAATTCATCAACGATGATAACTTCGCCGTCCTTTACAACATAATCGATATCGGCATGCATAACGCCGTGCGCTTTAAGAGCCTGGTTTATGTGGTGAAGAAGAGTCATATTGTCAGGATCCATAAGGTTGTCTACATTAAAATATTTTTCAGCCTTTTTAACGCCCGTACGAGTAATGGTAGCGGTTTTTGCTTTCTCATCGATAATGTAGTCAACATTTTCATTTATTTCGTCCTGATCTTGTTTGTCGTCTATTTCAACAACAGTTGTGGAAACAAGATTTTTTGCAAATTTATCAACAATATCGTAAAGCTCTGTTGACTTGTCGCCTCTGCCCGAAATGATAAGAGGAGTTCTCGCTTCATCGATAAGAATAGAGTCGACCTCGTCGACAATGGCAAAATTAGGCTTGCGCTGAACTCTGTCCTTTGCGTAAATAACCATGTTGTCACGCAGATAATCGAATCCAAGCTCGTTGTTTGTAGCATAAGTGACATCGCAGTTATATGCGGTTCTTCTCTCTTCGTTTGTAAGACCGTGCAGGATACAGCCAACCTTAAGTCCTAAGAATCTGAGTACCTTTCCCATTTCGTCCGACTGTGTTTTGGCAAGATAGTCGTTTACCGTAACAACGTGAACGCCCTTGCCCGGAAGCGCATTCAAATATGAAGCGACGCAGGCAACGAGTGTTTTACCTTCACCGGTTTTCATTTCGGCAATACGTCCCTGATGAAGAACAATAGCGCCTATTATCTGAACGGGGAAAGGTTTTTTACCCAAAACTCTGCTTGCGCCCTCGCGAACGGTAGCAAGCGCCTCGGGGAGTATCATATCGAGAGTTTCACCCGATTCAAGCCGATCTCTGAAATTTTGTGTCTGAGCTTTAAGTTCCTTGTCAGACATAGCAGCGTATTTATCTTCAAGTTCAAGTACGCTGTTTTTGATTGGTTCAATTCTTGCAAGTTCCTTTGTGCTGTAAGAACCGAACAATTTTTTGAATATACCCATTTAACAATCCGCCTTTTTATAATTTTATTGTGTAAACGGCAAAAAATCACCGTTTACTGTAGAGTCTGTTTATAGTTTGCTGTAAATATGTGTCAATATATATCACGGCGAACGGTTACCGGGAAGACTGTGAAGCAAAAGTCCGTACACAGCGGTATTTTCATCTATATAGCATCTTCGGCTGAAACCGATCGGTATGTCATGTATGCAGCCGCTGCCGCAATACATCACATTGCTGTCGGAAAGAAATATACTTTTTTGCGATATGTATTTTCTGTACAGACTGCTTCTTAGGAGTTTTTCCTTTTTGGATTCGGGATTTTTTCCGTTGTATCTGCCGGAAACATCTTCAAAGCTGTCGGGAAGATCGATAATATCATTTTCCGGAGATAGTGCAAAAACAGTATATAAATACTCGCCGTTTCCGGCAAAGCAGAGAATACAAACTGCCGCTGCTGTTATAGCATATTTAAGCGGTCGAATTATTTTCATTGTTATTTTTCCTTTTTTTGAAAGTATTTGCAGAAACTACTGCACACGCATTCATTACAAATCGGTTTTCTCGCCTTGCATATATCGCGTCCGAACTGTACGATTCTATGGCAGAAATCGGAAGAACGCTCAGGCGGTATAAGTTTTACAAGGTCGGCTTCGACTTTTTTAGGTTCGGTATTAACGGTAAGTCCCAAGCGTCCGGTTATGCGTATAAAATGGGTGTCAGTTACTATTGCGGGTTTTCCCCAGACATCGCCCATCATAAGATTAGCGGTCTTTCTGCCGATTCCTGAAATAGTCAGCAGATCGTCCATATTATCCGGAATATTGCCGCCGAAGTTATTTATAAGCTGATTTGCCATTTCCTTAATACTTTTAGCCTTTGTCCTGAAAAATCCGCATGGCTTGACAGCTTCCTCAAGTTCGGTTATATCTGCATTTGCAAAGGCTTCAAGTGTTGGATATTTTTTGAAAAGCTCTTTTGTGACAATATTTACCCGCGCGTCGGTACATTGAGCCGAAAGCCTTGCGGCAATCATAAGTTCATAAGGATGTCTGAAATTAAGCGAACATGAAGCGTCGGGATAAAGCCCTTCAAGCGCGTCTACGGCAAGCAGTGCCCTTTCTTTCTTAGTCATACATTTTGTCCGCCTTTTCGAGGATCGCTTTATCCTGCGGATAGTTGAGAAGCTTCATAGCATCATTGTAGGGGAGAAGCCAGTATTCCGAAATTTCCTCATGCTGTATCTTTATATCATCGGAATCGAATTCATTACAGAAATAAACGCAGTTTTTTATGATATTATCATTATTTTTGTATGTGTATTCCTGACGTGTTTCGGGTTTTACGATAACTTTTACGCCTGTTTCCTCAAAGACTTCGCGTTCAGCTGTCTGTGCTTCCGTTTCATTTGGCTCGACATGCCCTTTGGGAAATCCTATATGACCGCTGTCGTTTTTAATAAGAAGGTATTTTTTTATACCGTTTTCGCGTTTAAAAATTACAGAGCCGCAGGTCTTTTCCTGTGCCTTTATGCTCTCCATACCAAGCCACCTCCAAGCCGCCTTTTTAAAAAGTATTATATATATTATACCACTATATAAAAATAATTGCAACTGTTATTATAAAATAAATAGAAGAAATTAAATACTGTGCGGACATATTCTTAAAGTGAACGAATCTTACAGGAGCAGTTTTAAAATATAAAGTTTAGGTCAAGCCTTTTCAAAGGCTTGCGGATTCCAAAGGCAGAGCCTT
>JAMPFN010000134.1 GCA_023664445.1 Clostridium sp.
TTGGAAACCCCGTGATTTTTTATAATACTACCCAAAGGTAGTATTATAAAAAATGTGGGAAACCACACAGAACGTTCTTGGCAAAGATCGGGAGATAAAGCCCTCAAAATTGCAAATCATAACTGCTGAATGGTAAATAGTATCATTTACAGTCCCCGACTATAAATACAGTTATTATTTTTCGCTTACGCGACTCACAGCGCAAGCTGTGCCGGAGCGGAAGCTTGATTTTCTTTGGTTCGTTTCTTGCATCAAGGCAAGAAATGAACATAATACGCAATAAAATTGCAGATCACTTAAAATAATCGCCGCTTAAAATATAAACAAGGTTTACAGAATTTTCGCCCGCGATTATTTCGGCAAATACGGAAGGTACGGCAAGCACAAAAATCGAAATTCCCATAGCGGTCGTCGTATCTGCGCTGAATCGGCTTACCGCCATGCATATGATCCCGATTGCGAAAGACGCGGCGGCTCTTAACAGAAACAGCATTATCAAATACTGATATATCTTCACATAAGGCGTAAAACCGCGCATAAACATAAGGCTTTGTACAGGCGCGTTCATATCGTTGTAGCCGAGGAATTTTCCGACCTGAACAAGCTGTATAATGTGCGACGATACGCATATAAACGTGCAGAATATAAAGACCGCGCAGATTTTTGTCAGAGTCAGAACGGTACGTCCCCGATATGAAGATAAAAGAGTATTTTTCATGTTATTCTGCCTGTCGTATGCGAAAACTCCCGATACCGCTCCGATTATGCCGATAAGAATAAAAAGCGAGGCTTGATGAGCGGATTGTTTATCGCCGTTGAGAAGCAGATCATAAGCATAAGGCTCTATAAGCTGTACGGAATTTCCCGTTCTTTGAGTATAATCGAAGCCGTCGCGGATATTTTCAATAACAGACATAAACGCTTCTTTTTTCTGCTGCGCTTCTTCAAGACTCGCCTGAAGTCTGCCGAGCCGCCTTTGCTCCGTAACGCTTGAAAGGTACTCCTCCCCTTTTGCAAGCAGTTCGTCAATGGCATTCTGATAATGCTCTACCGTTTCTTCAAGTTCCAGAAGCTCATTTTCGGCGTCGCCGAGAGCCGCTTCCGTGATCTCGCCGTGAAACTGCTCATAATATGCCTTTTCAAAAACATTTATCGGATAAGAATAGTCGTATTTTAATGCGGAATTAAGCGTCAGCAGAAAAGCTCCGGCCATAAAAAACATACCGCCCTGCTTTACGATCAGCTTGTAATTTTCCCAGCCGAAAAGCGTTTTCTGAAATGAGAGCTTTTCAATAATACGGCTTATTTTCGACGATATCGCTTCAAAAAGGTTACTGCGCCTTACATACATTTTTCCATGGATAAAACAGCCGCTCAAAAACAGCAGTACTATCATCGCAAGCAGAAAAACAATGTTGCAAAGCAGCGCGGAAAAGGCATTTCCGAAAATATTGATATTGCGGCATACCGACATAAAGCTGCCGCATTTTATAACGGCGAAAATATTGATGTATTTCAGAAAATTCAATGACGAAACAGATGGTATCAGTGTAAACAAAAGCAATTCCGCAACAGTTATCAAGAGCGTTATAATATAGGAAACCGCCGTACCGAAAACGCTTATCAGCGTAAAAAACGCAAGCGCGGCGAAAAAACAAGCTAAAATTTTCAGAAAGCACGACAATACAAAGTATTCGCCTATCGTTATGGCGTAAGGACATTGCTTGAACTCGGGCAGCGATTGTATCGCCCTTGTCATACCGCCTTTACCGAACGTACACAGCATACCGATAAGATTTCCGCTGTAAAGCAGAATCCCTGCAAAAACCGCTGATACCGCAAGTATAAAAACTCTTTGAAAATACAGTATATATCTGCCTTTCTTTGTTACCCTTATAAGATTTACAAGCCCCTTTTTTCGCTCGGTCAGAAACCGCATAGTCATTATCAGCAGAAAAGCAAGCAGTAAAATATCGGTAAGCTCGTAATTGAACAGAAGAATCACGCCGCGGTTGTCCCCATACTCTGCCTTTATATTTCCAAGCTTTGCGTAGGCGGCAGCCGATTTGGTTATATTGTCGGCGGAAAAGCCCTTTTTGTACATATTCAGCAGCAGCATATTTTGTCCGCTTTGCTTTACGTTTTCCAGAAATTCGGGATACTCGTCAATATAGGCTTCAAGCTCTTCGCCTGTCAGCGTTATAGCCTTTTCGGGAGAACACGACAGAATGAACAGTCCGATATTTATGATTATCAAAGCCGCTAAAAGCAGCAAAATATTTCGGCAGTAAAGCCTTTTGAATTCACTCATTTTCTTCCCTCCGCGTAGAAAAGGTATACGTCCTCGAGGGTTATATCCGATACCTTAACGAAATTTTCGGGAAGCTCCTCTTCTGCCGCGCGGAAAATAAATTTATCTCCGCGGCGTATGGTCTGACCTTTTCCGTACTTTTCCTTAAGACGGTTTACCTGCTCGAAGGTACCCGTAAATTCACCGACTTTTCCGCTGATCTCCGCCATAAGCTCCGAAGGAGATGCAAACCGCAGAAGCTGTCCTTTTTTCATGAGTATCACCTTTTCGGCGATACATTCGATATCGTCTACAACGTGAGTCGCAAGAAGAACAGTCCTGTTTTTGGATATTTCCGCAATGTGATTTCTAAGACGTATACGCTCCTCGGGATCGAGTCCGGCCGTTGGCTCGTCGAGTATAAGTATGCGCGGATCGTCAAGCATAGCCGCCGCAAGCAGAACCCTTTGACGCATACCGCCCGAAAACGAGCGCAGCTTTTTGTGCGATACCTTATTCAGTCCCACAAGCTCAAGCAGATACGCTGTCTGACGCTTGCAGTCGCCATGCTTCATACCCTTTAAAGACCCGACATAACGCATAAACTGTCCTGCGGAAAAATCCTCGTACATTCCCTGAAGCTGCGGCGTGTAGCCGACCTTTTTACGGAATTTAGCTCCCAGTTCAAGTATCTCGATCCTGTTGTAGAGAACCTCGCCGGAGGTTCTCTTTATGTTGTCTGTGATGAGATTCAGGAACGTTGATTTACCCGCCCCGTTTGCGCCGAGAATACCGTAAACGCCTGTTTTAAGCGTAAGATTTATGTTGCTCAGAGCGGTAAAATCGCCGTATTTTTTAGTAAGATTTTTTATTTCCAGCATTATAATAATCCCATCTCCTTCAATTGCTCATCTGTCAGACTGTCTTTTATAAACTGCGGAGTAGGCACGTTATCCCAGTAATTGAGATAATTTTTTTTGACATAAGCCTTTTCCCAGTCGCCCGTACCCGCAATGACGTCTTCAACAGAACAGCTGTACATGGTATAGTCGGCACGCTCCTCTTCCAAAAATTCTCCTTCCTCAACCGGAAGACCGCTGACCGACATATTGTCATAGTACCCCATATATATCCTGCCGCTGCAGATATCAAAATCGCGCGGATCAAAGGAATATTGAGATGTTACGCCATCTTCGCCGCAATAGCTTGGTATCGCATGAGATCCGATTTTTTCTCCTTTATTGTCATATACCTCGATAGCTTCTATTTTTGTGACAAATATCTTATCGTCGTAAAAAAAGCAGCGCGGCTTAATGTTCGGATCGTATATATCAAGCTCAAAATCGTTCCGCTCAAAGGTCTTACTGTCGTATCCTATAAAATGATCGATACCTTTATCGATCTCCCTGACATAAAGAGTATCCTCGGTATAACCCTCTATGGCATAATGTCCGCTTTCGAGATTTTCAGCTAATTCCCCTGAAATTTTCTCGCTTTCGCCTGTATTTATATTGTATTTGAAATTCCCTGCCCTGTTCTTGTCGCCGTTTGAACAAAATGCGCCATAATACACATAATCTCCGACGCCCGCATAAACCGACGCCGACAACGACGACATAAATTCATCGTTTGAAAAGATCGTATCGGCTTTGCCCGTCTGAATATCCATTTTCACAAAACCGTCTTCAATGAAACTGTCATAGCTGCCTCCGCCTATATTATATGGAATATACGCATAGCCCTTGTGTATCAGAAAATCGTCCATACCGCCGTAATAAGTATGAACATCCGAATTCTTTATCCGCCTTACGTCGCCTATCTTGTCGAGAGAAGAACCGTCAAGAGAAGCTCTGTAAAGAGAAACGCCGTAAGTTTCCTTGTCGGTCGTGTCGGCAACGAAATAGATACCGCCGTCGTAGAGGATAGTGTTTGACACGGGCATAAAATTGTAGGTCGCAGTACAAGTGTCGCTGCCGTCGTGAGGGCATTCGGGTTTCGCGCAAAGGAATATATCCGCGCCGTTTGACTTTTCTGTGTATCTGAGCGACATTACTCTGCCGTATTCTTCCGGCCCCATATAGTAATAACCCTTGTCGGTTTCCATGACGAGCCTGTTCCACGGCTTGTCCGACGGCATTTCGGAAGACGATTTTTCTGTATTTTCTTTCGAGCAGCCGCAAAAAATCATAGTTATAACAGTACATATTGCAATTATTTTTTTCATGTTGATTTCCTCCAATCTTAGAAGTTGTTCTCATAGGCATAAGCATACGTCTTTTCGTCAGATTTTCCTGATAA
>JAMPFN010000135.1 GCA_023664445.1 Clostridium sp.
ATGAAATTCAAAAAACTTACTGCATTTTTCTGTTCAGCGATAATGATTACGCAGTCAATTTCGTTTTTTGCATCTGCTGATGAAGCAGAAATGCGTAACATGACTACAATGGAGTTAGTGCGTGACATGGGAATCGGCATCAATCTTGGCAATACCTATGAATCGTGCGGCGATTGGATAGCTCAATGGGGCAACGGTACTCCCGAATCATATGAAACGGCATGGGGTAGCCCTGTTATTACACAGGAAATGATACAGGGCTATGCAGACGAGGGTTTTGGCGTTTTGCGTGTACCTGTTGCGTGGTCAAATATGATGGGTGAAAATTACATTATCAGTCAGGAGTATCTTGGCGCGGTACGTGAAGTAATCGATTGGGCATTGGACTGTGATCTTTATGTCATTATGAATCTTCACTACGACAGCGGCTGGCTTGAAAATATGCCTACCGATAAGGAAAACTGCATGAAAAAATATTCCGCTATATGGACGCAGTTATGCAGTGAGTTTCAAGACTACGGCGATCATCTGATTTTTGAATCGCAGAACGAGGAGCTTGGTTGGTCATCACTATGGAATCGTTGGGGCGGAATAGAGGGAAAAGCTGAATCCTATGCGCTTGTAAATGAGGTAAATCAAACTTTTGTTGATATTGTCCGTTCATCAGGCGGTAATAACGAAAAACGTCATCTGCTTATTTCAGGATATAACACGGACGTTGAACTGACCTGCGATAATTTGTTTGAGATGCCTGACGATCCTGCAAATCGCTGTGCGGTTTCTGTTCACTACTATACTCCTTCCGATTTTGCGATACTGGAAGAAGATGCAGACTGGGGCAAAGCACGTTCCACATGGGGAACAGACGCTGATTTTGCAGAGCTTAACAGAAACATGGATATGCTGAAAACCACGTTCATTGATAACGATATTCCTGTTATTATAGGCGAATATGGCTGTCCGAAAAACAATAAAGACGAGGATTCGGTCAGATTGTTCCTGTCCTCTGTGTGCGAAACAGCATATGACAATCAGTTATGCCCTGTACTCTGGGATATTACAGGACTTCACTATAACCGTGATACTTGTCAAATGTATGATTCGCAGCTGAAAGCTGCTTTTCAAGAAATCGTAAACAAAAATGTCGAAAGCGTTTTGGGTGATGTGAACAATGACGGTAAATTTTCGGCAGCCGATGCAATACTTCTTCAAAAGTGGCTTCTTGCCGTACCCGATACAAATCTTGACAACTGGAAAGCCGCAGATTTATGCGAAGATGACATACTTAACGTTTTTGATTTGTGTATGATTAAACGAATGCTGATACAAAAATGAAAATTAGCTGAAACCTTTAGGTTAATACTTGAAAAAATTGCATATCCATGATACAATAGCATTGTCAGAAATTTGAAAAGGCGGTGCTGTATGTATAATCCACAGCTCGAAACATTTATCAAGGTTGCCGACTGCGGCAGCTTCAATAAGGCGGCGGAAGAATTATTCATTTCTCCGCCTGCTGTTATCAAGCAGATAAATTTACTGGAATCAGCTTTGAAACTGCAATTGTTTACCCGTACGCACAGAGGACTTATGCTTACCGATGCAGGAAAGTCGCTGTATCACGATACAAAATACATAATCCAGTATTGCAGCGAGTCTGTAAACCGTGCAAGAAATGCCATGCAGAAAGAAGAAGCCGTTATCAGGATCGGCACATCTCCCATGACTCCGGGACAATTTTTAATGGATATGTGGTCAAGCGTTCACGAAATCTGTCCCGATATTAAATTTCAGCTTGTTCCCTTTGAGAATACTCCTGAAAATGCAAGAGAAATACTGAAAAATCTTGGCAAGAACATTGATATTGTCGCAGGTGCATTCGATGAGCATTTTCTTGAAACACGAAAGTGTGCGGGACTTTTACTTTCTTATGAACCTATGAAATGCGCAGTTTCGATTTACAATGAATTGTCACAGAAAGACAAGCTCTCCATATCAGATTTATACGGTAGAAATTTCATGCTGATAAAGCGTGGCTGGAATCAGTGTACGGATAAAATCCGTGATGATATTACAGAAAATCATCCGCAGATTTGCATTGTGGATTTTGATTTTATCAATCTGAGCGTTTTCAATCAGTGCGAAAACAGCAATGATCTGCTTATGTGTATTGACAACTGGGCAAACGTTCACCCTCTGCTGAAAGTTTTGCCTGTAGACTGGGATTACCGTATTCCGTTCGGACTTCTGCATTCGCCCACTCCCTCTCCGACTGTTGAACGATATCTGAATGCAGTCAAGCAGATAACAGCGCCGCCTGAGTATAAACCTAAAAGTTAATACTGCATAACTAATCGGAACTTCTCAAGGAGTTCCGATTTTGTTATAATATGATCAGTAGATTTTAGAACATGAGGAGGAAAAATTATGGAAAATCGTAATTTAGGAAAACAATTCAAGGTTTCCGCTGTGGGACTTGGCTGTATGGGTTTGTCTCATGCCTATGGCGCTCCCACCGAGAAAAAAGTGGCAATCGAGCTTTTGCACAAGGCGGTTGACATGGGATATACATTTTTCGATACTGCCGAAGTTTACGGCACATCGGACGATCCGCATATCAATGAGGAAATTGTCGGAGAAGCTCTCCGTACGTATGGAGATAAAGTAGTGATCGCTACAAAATTCGGTATTCGATTTGACAGGTCAAGCGGTAAATATCCGTGTCCGCTTATCGCAGACGCACGTCCGGAAGCTATACGAAAATCCGTCGAGGGTTCTTTAAAACGACTCGGAACGAACTGCATAGACCTTTACTATCAGCACCGCCTCGACCCGAACATTCCACCGGAAGAAGTTGCAGGCGTTATGTCGGAACTGATAAAAGAGGGTAAGATCAAAGCTTGGGGAATTTCCGAAACCGGCGAGGAATATTTAAGAAAAGCACACGCCGTATGTCCTGTAACTGCCATACAGAACCGTTATTCCATGATGTACAGGGATTATGAAAAACTGTTCCCCGTACTTGAAGAACTGGGAATTGCTTTTGTGGCATTTTCGCCTATGGCAAACGGATTTCTGACCGATAAATATAATGAAAAATCCAAGTTTGAGAATGGTATAGATTATCGCAGTACAATGCCGCAGTTTCAGAAAGATGCAATGGTAAAAAATCAGGAATTATTAAATCTGCTCCGCAATACGGCGATGGAAAAGAATGCGACTCCCGCACAGATCTCACTTGCGTGGATGTTATGCAAAAAGCCGTTCATTATCCCCATTCCCGGTACACGCAAACCTGAACGCTTGCAGGAAAATGCGGGAGCAGCCGACATAAAACTGACTGAACAGGAAATACAGTCGCTCGATACAGCTTTGTGCCGATGTCGGCGGTATTCGGAGGTGTTAAGACAAGAGGTGTATCATGAAAAAGAAAAAAATAATTTCGTTGGCTATATTAACTGCAGCAGTATTCGGTATTTCTCTTTTCAAAATATCAACATCAACTCTTTCTGCAAATGAAAATGATATTTCATACACAATAGATGACATAAGAAACTTGCAGGATTTTCTTCTTGCAAAGGAAACACCTGATTTAAGCGGCAAGGACTATGATCTGTATAAAGACGGCGTATGGAACGTTTTTGACCTTTGTATGATGAAACGGAAATACCTAAAATCACAGAATCAAGATAACTCAGCTAAAAATCTCGTTGCTTATTTTGCATATAGTGAAAACGTAGGTGATACTTCCGGCATGGAAGCGGATGCAGTAGCATCGGCAAGTCTGAATCAAAAAACAGCAAATCAGGAAGGTAACTTGCAGATTATGGCTCAAGAAATTTCAAAGTTTACAAGCGGTAATATGTATTCAATACATAAAACAACACCATATGCTTTTAATTACAGCGATATGCTTGAAACTGCATTGCAGGAACAGAGTAATAATATTGAGGTTGAGTTGAATTTGTCGGATATTCCGGATTTATCCGATTATGATACTATTTATCTTGGAACACCTGTGTGGGCTGGTTCTCTTCCACAACCTATGGTAACATTTTTGAGAAATAATGATTTATCAGGAAAGAAAATCATAGTATTTGGTATTCATCTTGGAAGCGGATTCGGCAGAAATATCAATCAGATTAAAGAATTATTCCCTGATTCCGAAGTAGTTGAGGGAATTACAATAAATGCTGCTACATCAAATGAAGATACAAGAGTTAAGATTCAGGAATGGTTGAGTTAATACAATATTAAAAGACTTAAAGCTGTCTGTTGATTGCGGACAGCTTTTCTGTTCAAAAGAATCAAAGAGGTGAGAAAATGTTCAGACGGTTATTGTGCTGCGTTGCAGTAAGCTTGATTTTTTTGACATCATGCAGTAACAAAAAATCAGAGTATGAACCCCAAAGCAAATCATTTTTCGCAATGGATACATACATGACGATTACTGCCTACGG
>JAMPFN010000136.1 GCA_023664445.1 Clostridium sp.
GTAATGGTCTGCCTGCAAAAGAACTATTTGACCTTGGTGAGCAGTATAAATCTGAGATAAAATCTTTGGCGGAGGAGATTTTGGAAAAGTATGGATATAATCCGACTGAGGTCGCTAAGATTAAGAAGCCCAAAAAAGAATAAGGCGTAATTTTAAACCTATATATATTCAAAATTACTATAAGAATTATAAAATGGTTTGTAAAAATGTTGCACTTTTGACCGAAATGTGGTATAATAAATAGAAATAATTGCAAGAAATATGGAGGTGGTACAATGACTGAAAAAGAGCAGAAAAAGGCAGCCAAACAGTTTGCTGAATACTGGAAAAATAAGGGAGATGAAAAAAGCGATACTCAAAGCTTTTGGATTATGCTGTTGCGTGAAATTTTCGGCGTTGCTGAACCCGAAAAAATGCTTGAATTTGAAAAGCGTGTTAAAGATGAGACCACTAATTTTATTGATTGTTACATAGATTCGACTAAGGTTATGATTGAGCAGAAAACTTTAGGTAAAGACTTACGAAAAGGAATAAGGCAATCGGACGGTTCTTTGCTGTCACCGTTCCAACAGGCGAAAAGATACATTACCAATCTGCCAGTATCCAAGCATCCGAGGTGGCTTATAACATGTAATTTTGAGGAATTTCTGATATACGACATGGAAAAGCCCAACTGCGAACCCGAGCAGATTTTCCTTAAAGATTTGCCTAAAGAATATTACCGCTTGCAGTTCCTTGTTGATACAGGAAATGACAATCTAAAAAAGGAAATGGAGATTTCTTTAAAGGCAGGCGAGCTTGTCGGCAAGCTCTATGACGCAATTTTGAAGCAGTATAATGATCCTGAAAATCCAGAAACTCTTAAAAGCCTGAATAAGCTTTGCGTGCGTCTTGTTTTCTGCTTATATGCAGAAGATGCAGGTATTTTCGGACAGCATGAAATGTTCGGTAACTATCTGAAAAAATTTTCTGTCAGTGAAATCCGTCCTAAACTGATTGAGTTATTCAAAATTCTTGACACAAAGCCTGAAAATCGTGACCCTTATCTTGACGAAGAATTGTTGGCATTCCCATACGTTAACGGCGGTCTATTTTCAGATGAATATATTGAAATTCCACGATTTAATGATGAAATTGTGAACTTGCTTATAGACAAGGCAAGCGCAGGTTTTGATTGGTCTGAAATTTCCCCGACTATTTTCGGAGCTGTTTTTGAATCAACTTTGAACCCGGAAACAAGGCGTTCAGGCGGTATGCACTACACGTCAATCGAAAATATCCATAAGGTCATTGATCCTCTGTTTCTTGATGATTTGAGAGATGAACTTGAAAAAATCAAGGAGATAAAGCAAAAAAATCCACGTAGAACAAGGCTTGAATCATTCAGGGAAAAACTTGCTTCTCTCACTTTTCTTGACCCTGCATGCGGTTCGGGCAACTTCCTGACCGAAACATACATATCGCTCAGACGGCTTGAAAACGATGCCCTATTTACAGAAACCGACGGTCAAACCATGCTTAATCTGGACGGCTTAATAAAGGTCGGCATACACCAGTTTTACGGCATTGAAATCAACGATTTTGCAGTAACTGTCGCAAAGACTGCCCTTTGGATAGCCGAAAGTCAGATGATGAAAGAAACCGAAGAAATCATGAATGTAAATCTTGACTTTTTGCCGCTGAAAAGCTATGCAAACATCACAGAAGAAAACGCTCTCCGCATTGACTGGGAAAGCGTTGTGCCGAAAGACAAGCTGTCCTATATTATGGGAAATCCGCCGTTTGTGGGCTACTCTTTGCAGTCTAAAGAACAGAAAGCAGACATTCTTGCAATTTATGTTGACGAAAATGGTAAACCATACAAGACAGCAGGCAAGATCGACTATGTGTCGGGCTGGTATTTCAAGGCTTGTCGGCTTATGAAAAATACGGCTATCCGTACGGCTTTTGTGTCAACCAACAGCATAACTCAGGGCGAACAGGTTGCGGGAGTCTGGAAACCGCTGTATGACCGTTTCGGGATTCACATTGATTTTGCACATAGAACTTTTCGTTGGGACAGCGAAGCAACGCTGAAAGCTCACGTGCATTGCGTTATCGTTGGTTTCAGCATTGCTGAAAATAAAGGTGACAAAATGCTTTTTGATAATGATACTATTAAGGCGGTTAAGAATATCAATCCTTATTTGGTTGATTTTGATACTATTTTTATAGAAGACAGAAAAAAACCATTATGTAAAGATGTTTCAATTATGAATAAAGGCAGTCAAGGGACAGATGACGGAGCTTTTTATTTTACATCGGAAGAATATAAAAAATTAGTTGCAAAATATCCCAATATCACACTAATTATTCGTGAAGCAACAAACGGACAAACTTTCATTAATAATACAAAAAGATATTGTTTATGGTGTGATGAAATATCCCCTACTGAATTAAAAAAATATCCTGAAATATTGGAAAGAGTTCAAAAAGTAAAAGATTTCAGGCTCGCAAGTTCTAAAGAGGCAACAAGAAAATGGGCTGATTATCCTTATTTATTTACAGAAAATAGACAGCCTAAAAGTGGCAACTATTTACTTCTACCTTTAACATCAAGTGAAAAAAGAAGATATGTACCAATAGGATATTTACCATTTACAGTAATCGCAAATAATTCTGTTCAACTTATTCCTGATGCAACATTATATGATTTTGGTATTTTAACTTCAAATGTATTTATGGCTTGGATGCGTGCTGTTGCAGGCAGACTTGAAATGCGATATAGAATAACTGTAACAAATGTGTATAACAACTTCCCATGGTGCAGTCCAACACCTGAACAAAAGCAGAAAATCGAAGCAACCGCACAGGCTATCCTTGACGCAAGAACAAAATATCCCGACTGCTCCCTTGCCGATCTCTACGACGAATTGACTATGCCTCCTGAACTTAGAAAAGCTCATCAGCAGAATGATTTTGCTGTGATGAACGCTTACGGCTTCGATAGGAAAATTACTGAGAGCGAATGCGTGTCGGAGTTGATGAGGATGTATCAAAAGTTGACAAAGGAGAAGAAATAATGGATTGTGAAACATGGTGTACAATTATTAGTACATTAGTAGACATTATCGTTGGAATATTAACATTACTTACTCTTATTGCAGCACTTAAAGCTAATAAACAAAACAGAAAAGAAATAGAACAAGCAAAATTGGATTTTACGTATTCAATCAAAATTCATGAACAAGAAAAGAATATTGCTTTGCTTGACAAAAGAGTTAGTATACTTAACTCTTTTGAGAAAATGAAAAATTCAGGTTATGAATTTGGTATACGACCTAAAATAACTAAGGCTGCTCCAATCCCATTTTCTGAAAAAGAAATAATAATCTTATTTCGTAATGATAGATCAATTCTTTCAAATTACAGATTGCTTATCAATTATATTGAGCAAACCGATAAATTATTGTCTGATTTAAATACATACTACAAGCATTATAATACACCTGATGGTGAAGGTGGTTATAATAATAACGTATGGGGCGAAATACTAAAATACGAGGATTTGATTGGAAAATATGAAGATTCACAGCAAATTGAAATTGAATTTGAAGATTATTGCAAAAGAAATTCCTTTTCTGAAAATGTACTCGAATTAAACGAATGCATTAATTATAATTACTTTGAAATAAGAAATAGTATTTCAAAATTAACTCATGAATTTGAACAAACAAAGAATAATCTTGTTGGTTTTACAGAAGCATTTGTAGAAGAATCAATAAAATTCGTAAGTGAATAGAAATGGCTGCACCGTAAGGCACAGCCGTCCAAACTCAAATATAAATCATACACTCAAACACGATTTCTCTTGCCATACCGATAAGACAATTTTCAAGACCGAACATTTTCTCAGTATATTCATCTCAGTTATTATTACTTGATAGGCTTAATCATTTCAAGAACAAGCTGTGCGCCGACCTTGAATCCCTTGCGAAACTCATTCTGATTAGAGCGTGTGTGCAGGTCAATATCCGCTGATTGATATTCATTAAGTATTGCCTTGCATTCAGGAAATGTTTTCAGCAATTCCGTTTCCGCTGTGAGAAGTCTGTCCATAGCCGACTTATATGCACCGTCCACGTCCTCAATTTTTGTTAGGTGAAATAAGTCCAAATCGTAAAGTTCATCAAGAATATTTTTCATTTTTGTACCTCCACTATGTAGTTGTTTTTTTGATTAAAAAGAAAACAGGAGTACGCCATAATGAAGATTTTTTGTCCGTTATTTGTCCGTTAATCTTACAAGAAGATAGGGGATAGAACGAAAATTGAATGCTTGTAACCTTCCGTAAATTGCCCAATTATCGTTGTTTTCAGCATATCAGAACAATTTAGAAAATACAGAGGCTATAATTCAAATCCAGCCGCCGCAACCAACGTAAATACGCCCTTTGAAGTAATTCGGAGG
>JAMPFN010000137.1 GCA_023664445.1 Clostridium sp.
AAAAATAGAGTTATGCGTGTCCTTGACAGCTTTGCGGACGCTGTAAAGCTTAATTTTCCGCCTAATAAATACAGCAATAACGAAACAGGCTGGGACGTTATGGACGGTATGGGCAGAAGCATTTTAAAATAGTTTGCAGATGCCGGAGCAATACAGAACGTTGATTATAACGCTGATTTTGCAGTAGTCAGGGGCGAAAGCAAGGGCGACAGCACATATTTTAATGTGGCTGTCGAGCCTGTGGACAGCGCCGAAAAATTATATTTTACTGTTGTGACAAGATAGGAGGCAAACAATGGCAGATAAGTATAACGAAAGCCCTATAGCTCTATGACCCGCCCCAATTTGTGCAGACAGCACAATACAATTCAAAAGGACAGATACAAAAAAACTGTTTACATCAAAGAATTTGACAGTCTTGAAATTTCGGAAAACGGCGAATATATGCAGAAAAAACGCCATGTTTCCGAAACGGAAACAGACTTTGAATAAAGGGGGATCGTCAAGAAAATTCCATTCACCAAAAGTACTTTTTCATGGATGTGTCATTCCGGACGTTTTTCAAAGGACTATGAAATCCGTACACTTTATGTTGAATCTATGGTTCTAAATCTATTGGTACATGTTCTGAGCGTTTCGGTGCTGCCGCTGCAAAACTAATCGGAGCGCTTTTAAATAAAGCGCTCCGATTTTATCATATAATAATTTTATTACGGTTTCCCAAGATCGGACAATTTTATCTGATTGGACAGATAATTGAGAAGACACGTTGAATCGGTTTGATTTACTAAGCCGTTCTTTATACAATCGGCATTTGCAAGCTGAACGGCTCCGAGCATATTCTCTTCGGGAGCTAACAGGAATTTATTTAACGCAACCAAATCGGCAACAACTACTTTACCGTCAAGGTCAATGTCACCGGGTTGGGTCGGCACAGCTCCGTCGGGAACTTTTATTTCCTTATCCGGAATGTCTGGAGTAGTAACATCAGGCTTGTCAGAAGCAGTAACGGTTGTATTAACGCTGCTGGAACTGACAGGATCGTCAGAAGCCTTTGTAACGGTTGTGATAATATCGGACGCTGATGTCGACGGCACTTCTGACGTTACCGGAGGCTCTGTAGGAGATGACGGTTCTGTCGGTTTAGGATCGGGAATCGTTCCCGATTCGTATGTTTTCAGATCAGGAAGCTCGTCAAGAGTGATACAGTAATCGCTCTGATAAATTTCGATCAGATCTTCAACCCTGTTGAACATCGGATTGGAAAGGAAATTAGTGTCGTCGCTTCCGCCGTCATACCATGGACAGAAATAGAGCCATGCGGCTTTTTCTTCAAGAAGATTATTAAGCGTAGGAATGCTGTCGTTTTCAGCCATAGCTACCATTTTCTTTCCGTTATATTTTTCAACTATGTTGTAGAAAGTACCGCTGATAGCGCTGTCATTGTGAACGAGAGAAGGCTGCCAACCGTTTTCTTCCAGATATACCGTACAGTTGTACTTATCATAAGCTATAAGGTCAACGTATTCGTCGCCCGGATACCAGTCAGCGGAAGTGTCGTAAGCATAGCTGTTCCATTCCCAAATGATATTGTGGAGATCGTATTTTTCAGTAAGCGTTTTATAGGTAAGCTTCCATAATTCCTTATAAACTGCCGAACCGTTCTTGCCCCACCAGAACCACGAGCCGTCTTCACCGCCGGCGCCTTCCGCTTCATGAAGCGGTCTGAAAATAAGCGGAACGTCAGCGTCCTGAAGCTTTTGGATCTGTTCTGCAAGAGCCTCAAGACAAGCCATATAATACTGGTTTTCCTTTGTGCCTTCTTCAAGAACCTTTGCGGTATCGAAATCGGTTATAGGCTTTGTGTGAGTATTGTTATCGTCGTCAGCCCATACGGAATAGCTGGCTTGATCCCATGGAATCTTATCTCCGACATTATAATCGGCAAAATTCTTAGGTACTGTCACATGCCATGACGCAGTAACGATACCGTTTTTGTTGTTTACCCAATCGATCATTCTGTCGACTGTTCCGTCCTCACTTCCGTAGAGGATATTTGCACAGTTAAGAAAATCAAATCCTCTTATTGCGGGGAGTTCTCCGGTTTTCTCCTTAATGTAGTTGAATTCGTATTCAAAGTTGTGAGGACCGTACTGGTAAATTTCCTGCTGACCCGAAAGAACATGTTTTCCATAAACGTCGCCCAGATAAGCCATAACTCTTTGAGCCGAATCTATAGCCTGCGGATCGGAAAGAGTTCTGTCATGACCGGTAATATCGGGCAGTTCAGCCGGTTCAACACGTACATAGTCAAAGTTCGTCCAACCCCAGCTGCCTTTGATAGTAATTTCATTATCACCGGCATTAAGCTTAGCGGTAAGAGTCTTTACTTCTGTCCATTCCTCTGAAGTAAAGCTGATTTGTCCCTGATCTACGCCGTTAATAACAAGATTTTGAATCTTATTGCCATAAGGCGCAGCGTAGCATATATAAATATCATACATGCCGGTGCTTTCAACATTGGCATTGACGGAGATAACTTCTGAATTATTTTCCAGATAAACGTACTTACCGCCGGACGCGTTGTCGTCTTCAACAGCCTTTGAATCAGGGTGATTACCGTCCTCAAATTCATACTTCACTCCATTCTCAGCAGTAACAGCGAACTGAGAAGAAACAAAAGCGCTGACCGCACAAGTCATAGCCATAACGGCGGCTAATGCTCTGCTTAAAAACTTCTTTTTCAAAATTATGATTCCCCCTCAAATAATTTATAGTATAATTATAACATAAAAAAATATATTGTGCAATAATTTATGTGTAACATTATTGCACAATTTTAATATATTATATTTGTTTATTTTTACTTTTCTTTTTCATGTTTCGTATATCGTTTTCGAGGCATTCTATCTTTTCTCTTATCTCGTCAAGCTCTGTAAGCTCGAATACCGTTTCGTAGAAATATTTCGCAAGCTCAAAATCAAGCTCCTGCTGTGCATGCTTTGCAAGGAAGTTTGCGGTAGATACCACAAGAACGGACGGTCCGGGCTGTATTTTTTCATCTATCATGATATCCATAAGCTGTTCTTTGGTGTGCGGCGGCGGATAACTGCCGTTCAGCCGACTTGAAATAAATTCCTTTTCATCGTCTATAAGTTTGCTTTCACTTAAAAAAATACGGCTCATTTCGAGCATTGCAGCCGCTTTTTTAAAAGCTTTTTTTTCGGAAAAGTAATAGCTGTAGTTGAAGTAACCCTTTCCGAGCTGTTCCTTAGTGACCGCGCAGTTCATAAGCTTGTCGGTATTGATCCTGAGTTCGTCGTTTTGTTTTATTGCCTTAAGAAGCTCGCAGTATCTGACGTATATTTCAGCGTCTGTCGGATTAAACTCAAGAGCCTTACGAAACGCCTCTATCGCCTCGGCATATTGCTTCTTGTGAGCAAGCCCCAAGCCGTAAAGGGAATATACCTCGCTCATATTGCAGTTTACGGGGCGCACTTCCTTTTCCGGATGATATATCTGCATATACAAGGCGTGTTCAATAGGCGTCCCAAAGCTTTTATAGGTAATCTTGTCATTGTCGACCCATGCAAAAATATTATCTTTGATTATTTCTTCAAGTATCTTCAGACCGCCCGCGTAATTCAGATTCTTGTATCTTTTCAGGACGTTTTCAAGCTTTTCGCGGACAAGCGGATTTTTATCCGCAAGATATTCGTAATTGCTTTCGGTCATTGCGTTGTATGCACATTCATAAAGCAGCGTTGCAAGCTCGCGGTTTATTTCCGCGCTGTTTTCTTCGTTCTTGTATTTTTCCGACTGGTCTTTGAGAAAAGGACCGTCCTTTTGCGGATCGCCTGTCAGCTGTTTTTTTATTTCTTCAATAATTGATTCGGTATTCATCGGTACAATCTCCAATCAATGTGATTTTAGTATAATTATACATAAAATGAATCGGCTTGTCAAATAACCAAAAGAAAACTCACGGAAATCAACTTTTGAGAAGCTTATGGGGGACGAAGCCCCCATACCCCTGTTCGACATCCGCAGAAGTCGAAACTCCTTGCCTTAAAAGCGCATTTCAAAGAGAGGACGCTTTGCAAGTGAAAGCGTCCCCTTAAAATACTTATATGTTCATTTCTTGCCTTGATGCAAGAAACGAACCAAAGAAAATCAAGCTTCCGCTCCGGCACAGCATACGCTGTGAGTCGCAGAAGCGAAAAATAATGACTATCTTTATAGACGGGGACTGTAAACGGTAGTATTTACCACTCATCAATTATAGTTAATGTTCTGAATTTTGAGGCACTTTCTCCTCTGATCTTTACTTAAAGTGCAAGTTTTTTAGTTTCTCTTCAATTTTCTGTCCGTCCCACAAGGGACGGACAGAAAATTAAACTGGGATTCTT
>JAMPFN010000138.1 GCA_023664445.1 Clostridium sp.
ACAGGTTCACAAATATGATCACCGACAGAATTATTCCGCCGCAGATTATTATAAAGTCCCTCACGTTCCAGAACCACAGCTTGACCGTGGCTCTCAGATTTTCGGGGTAGATATAGGTTTTCATTATTATCACACTCCATTTTATACAAAAAAACAGCCAAGCTTTAGCTTGACTGCATCATTCATTATTTTTATCTTATAGGTTTATAATCAATTTGTGATTCCTCATCGGTGGCTTCTAACTTAAAGATAACCGGACGTAAGCCATCATTACAACTGCAAATAGCAACTCCCGGTTTTCGAATCCAGTCGCCGTAATAAAAAACATCATTTCCGGCGCCATGCGCAAGTGCAAACACATACTGGTAGATAGCTTTCCATGCTTCATCACACAATCCATCCGGTTTTGCATAATCAGCATAAAAAACCTGACCTTCTTTCATCATTGGACAAGCTGTTAATCCTTCAACGCCATATTCCTTAGCTAATTCGTTGTCCAGAGTAGTTTTCAATACAGTGATCTTTACTTTTTTCATGCGAGAATAACCTCCGAAGTCTAATTTATCACATTGTATCATAATCCTCGTTATTTGTCAAATTGATTTTTTTATGCCTTTCCCTTGATCATACCAACAGCCTTAGCGCCCATAGAAACCGTGTGGCTGACGGACATCATATTCACTCTCACGCTTGTATCAAGTCCAAACATCTGCGCAATTCTCGGCACTTCCGTTGCAGACAGGCAGATCCCCACAGCAAGCAATGGGTGCTGCGTAAAACTCAACAAGCCTAAATACAAAATTGTCGTTTGCAAAAAAGCCGTCAGACAGGTCGCTGTAACTTGCTTGCACCAGCCGTAAAATCCATCGGTGTAACCCCTCGGAACGCCGAACAAATAGAGGCTTCCGACAGCAATCTGACAGAGCATTATGCCGCCTCTTTTGATGTTTGCGAATATAACTTTTACGGTGCAGTACCCAAAAAGTATAATAAAAAACAAGCTGAACAGCGACACGTCGGAGGCAAGGGCAATTATGACTCTGAGTCCCGAATCCGCTACAGAATCAGACACATCGCCTATGAAATTGCCCAATAAATCATGGGCAAAAGTACCCTGCGTGGCGGTACAGAACGAGTATAATCGCTGCGGTACGACCGTCACAAGGCTCGCCGCCATGAACCCTTTCAGCACGTTCAGACAGGTATTTTTGATGTTCGCCTGCCCCGATTCGTAGGCTATCGCCGTATCGAAAACCGCAACAATAAGTCCGCAGACAAACAGCATCCAGCCAAGATTCCGAAACAGCGAAATGAACGTCTGAACCCAAGACATCGCAAAAATATCCGAGGTGGTTTCATTGATAAATTCAAACAAATCGGCGATCGCTCCGTAAATCAGATTGAACAGCCACTCAAACATAGCTTCCCATATCCAGTCGCCGATAGCGTCCGCAACGCCTCCGATAGTGTTGTCCCAGATTTTTGAAATTCCGTCGCCGATCCAGTCGACGGCGTCGCCTATCCAATCAAACATTTTTCTTCACTCCTATCTCTCCTTTGATTTTGTACAGCGAACTTCGCTGTCCGCCCTGAACATGATAGCGATGATTTATCTCCAGCAGATCATGCTCCTCCAGTTCCTTGAACGCCCTGTATACCGTCGTTTTCGAGAGCTTCAAGTCCTCTGCGATCCTGCGCATTGCCGGAAAACACTCGCCGTTTTCGTCCGCACGATTTGCCAAATAACAGTACACCGAGACCGCCTTGTGAGACAACCCCAGATCGTAAATTCTTCTTGGAAATATCAATTTTCATCAACTCCTGACAGTTTTAACATTCTTTCTTTTGGAAGGAGGACTTTCTGCAAATTCCTCATCATTTTCATTAAATTCCGCCGAAGGAGTTTCCTTTTTCCTCTGCGGATATTTTACCTCCACATCACGAATCAGCTCGCCGCAATCCTTGTAGGAAACCTTTCTTGCCGCCTTGTCTGACAAACGGTATTCTTCCTCGAATTTTATGCCCCATTTGAAGTACAGCTTTAGTTTTGAAATCATCGGATGGACTCCTGTTTTCATGACGATAAACTGTCCTTTGGGCATGGATTTCAATTCATCCACCGTCATCAATGGTCTGCCGATCATCTGCAATGACTGCGATTTTTCCCTGCCCGTAGTGACGTATCCTGACAAAACGGTCTGCTCTCCCAAGGATTTGGATAATACCTCAGCAGACTGGGAATTCGGCGCAAAACCGCCGAAAACAGTAAGCTGAGTGTTGTCCGTAATGATCTCCATGCCCTGCTTGCCGTAGTTTTTTTCAAGCTGCGCAAAGGACTGAATGACCGCAATTATGCTGATTTTTCGGCTTCTTCCGGCGGAGAACATCGCCTCCATACCGTCAATTTTTGGAAAAGTGCCCAATTCGTCACAGTAGAACATTACACGGTTTTTCAGTGCACCGCCGTTCTCGTCGGCGATCACAAGAATCTCTCTGTAAAGCTGCTGAATCAGCATACTCACCATAAAATATTTCGACTGATCCTCCTCCGGAAGCACAATAAAAATCGCCGATTTTTCATTGCAGAATTTCTCCGCGTCTATCGCCGTACCAAAGCACAGCATTTGCTCCATTTCCGTGTCCAGAAAGCTGTTGAGCCTCGACAGCGCCGTCGACATTACCGACAGCATGGTCTGCTCGGAGGTGTTCAATGCCGCACCCGCAAGCCATTTCGCCTTGTGTTCCGGCGGAAGCTTTTCCATAAGCTCCGAAAAATAAGTCTTTGCTTTGGCTTTTGAGTCTGGCTGCGTCTTTGCAAGCAAGTCCTGAATCAGCTTGAAAACCGACACAATATGCCGTTCGTTTTTGTCGCCGAACTCTGCAAGCAGCAGTATCGTTGACGCAAGAAGTCCCTCCGCGGCGTCGTAAAAGTATGCGTTTGCACCGCTCGATTCAGAACCGCCTCCGATGTCGATTATGGTTTTCGCCGTGATTTTGGCGTATTTCTCAGCCTTTGCCTTTGCCGAAATATTGCTTTTGTCGGACAAATAAATGTCCATATATTTGTTGACAAGATGCAGAATATTGTTTTCATCGGAACGCGTTGGATTTCGCAGATCAAGCACAGAAACGTTGTAGCCGTAGTACTTTTTTGCAATAGTTCCGTAGTTTCGAACTACATCGCCCTTCGTGTCGGTTTGCAAAAACGACATTCCCGAAGCGCAAGCAAATTCAAGATTCGGGTACAAGAAAAAAGCCGTTTTGCCCACCCCTGCAGCGCCAACCATAAGGGTATGAACGTCGCCCTCGTCAACAAGAGCAAAGGTCTTTTTTCCCGAACCTCTGCAACCAACAACAGTACCCTGAACAGTCGGTAAACTCTCGCCTTTACGCCACTTCTCAGGCTCGAATGGCAGAGAAACAAAAGTCTTTTTTATCTCGGATTTGCTTGCCCAACGGGCAGTTCCGTGCTGACCATGTCCAACGGGCTTTCGTTTGATTCCATTCAGCGATTTATTATCGAGCAGATTTACGATCACTAAAAAGGCGATAAAAATTACCGCCAACACGCCGATAAGAATCATCTTTTTTTCACTCAATTTATCACATCCCAATATATTTTTCTTTCTGTATTTGATAGAATTATTCGTTTATTATCTTCAAGGTATTGCGCTGTGAAACCGGGGGTATTGCATTACCCGAATTCCATACACGGTTCTGGATTTTGAACAAATTCTATTTCCTCGCACTGCTCCTGAACCGCCTGTGACAGTATTGAATCCACTTCTAATCTGACAGCATTATCCGCAAGCTGAAACAACAGTTTTGCCGTGTTTACCGACTGCTCACGGGTACGGGCAGTCTGTTTCAAATCATGCATTACAGCCTGCACACAATCGCTCAGATTGCGCTGTTTCTGAGCCGTTTTGCCCTTGTCGGTATACGGCTTGTAATCGTCCTTAAGCTTGTTCTGAAGCCTTAAAAACGCCCTGTTTTCATCGCTTAGCTGCGGTGTTTTGGGCAGAAAAAATGCCGAGGCGGCTAAGGCATACTCGGCAAGATATTTGTATTGTCCATTTTTAAAAGTGGCGTAAATTTGCGACTTCAGCTTATCGGGACGGCATTTCAGATACTCCAAATTCTCAGCCTGACGGCAATATTCTTCCTTGATTTTATGAGGAACAGAAGGCAAAAAATCAGCTCCGTTAAGCTGTTTTAGATTCTCGTTAAAATCCTTATTTTTCGGAAGAATTCTCGAAATATTTTTATAATTATTTTCATGCAGAACATCTCTCAGCCTGTCCGCTGCGTCGATGCCGCCAATATCGTTATCAGTACAAATCACAATTTCAGACAGATTTGAATGCCCTTTTAACGCCGTTAAAACAGCGT
>JAMPFN010000139.1 GCA_023664445.1 Clostridium sp.
GCCCGTAGGTACGGGCTTTGAGGGGTGGACATCTATTTTGTTCCACAAGGATGGCGGAGAAGGAGGGATTTGAACCCTCGCGGCAGTTTCCCACCCTACGCCCTTAGCAGGGGCGCCTCGTCACCACTTGAGTACTTCTCCATGATAACTTGTGTAATATTAAAATAAAAAAATGGCGGAGAGGGTGGGATTCGAACCCACGTGCCCGTGAAGGCAAACGGTTTTCAAGACCGCCTCGTTATGACCACTTCGATACCTCTCCAATGCTTTAGTCAGCTTATTTATTATATCACTTTACTCGATAATTGTCAATATAATTTCAATAAATTGTTATATTGCACAATCAAAAAATCATATTTTTAGTGATTTAGCATAGCTGATAAGTTGTTCATACTCATTTTCTATTTCATCTCTCATAACATTTTGAAGAAGCTCCTCCAAAACATATCTTATCTCGCTGCCGCAAAATCCAAGCTTTAAAATATCGTTACCGTCAACGTCAAGCTGTTTTATACTTATACATTCGCCGCCGGTAATTATTTCTCTTATGATTTTTTCCTGCGCATCGGATTTTTCCAGACGCTTGCGGCAGAAATCCTGCTTTGAAAGGGAATCCGCACGCTGAACGTCGATCAGATCGAGCGCGTTTTCAAAGCCCAGTTCACCGACTGTTCTGCGTATTTCATAGCGGCTGTCAAGCTTGTCGCTGTGGCGCTTTATAAGCTCCGCAGTATCTTTTATTATATTTTTGGGAAACCTTAAACGTCGCATTATCGTTTCAGCCTTTTCTGCGCTTTTCATCGGATGCCCCTTAAAATGACCTCTCCCTGTATCATCGGGTTTATAGCAGTCGGGCTTTGCAATATCGTGAAAAAACATTGCAAGCTTTACGTTTCTTCTGCTTACGCATGAAGCTACCGCATGTATGGTATGCTCCCACACATCATATTTATGATACGGACTATGCTGTTCAAATTCAAAGCAAGATGCGATCTCGGGAATAAAAACGGCAATAATATCGCGATATTGGCGCAAAACCTTTTCGGAATGTTTTCCGAGGACAATGCCGGTAAATTCGTCTCTTATTCTTTCAGCAGAAATATTTTTCAGCATATGTTTGCACTCATGAACGCTGTCGGAGGTCGCTTCATCAAGTATAAATCCGAATCTTGACGCAAACCTCAAAGCCCTCAGAATACGCAGAGCGTCCTCCTCAAAGCGTTTTTTTGCGTTCCCGACCGCTTTTATAATGCCGTTTTCAATATCGTTTCTGCCGCCGAAAGGATCGGTTATATTGCCTTCTGTATCCATAGCCATAGCGTTTACAGTAAAATCGCGCCGCTTCAGATCCTCCTCAAGATAGGGTGAAAAACTCACCTTATCGGGGTGACGGCTGTCGGTATAATTTCCGTCGATTCGGTAAGTCGTTATTTCAAGAGCTTCTCCGCCTATGATTACGGTTACAGTACCATGCTTTTCTCCTGTCGGAATAACGGTATATCCGCTGAAAACGGCTTTTATCTGTTCGGGCATAGCATTGGTCGCGATATCAAAATCATGCGGCTGAATGCCCATAACAAAGTCACGAACGCAGCCTCCGACAATATAAGCTTCAAAGCCGCTGTTTTCGAGTATTTTTATCGCTTCGGCTGTAAACTCCGGAATTTCTGTCATAGCTTCCTCCTGAAATTAAGGGTACGCTGTGAAAGCGCCACTATATAAAAGTTTAGGTCAAGCCTTTTCTAAAGAGGGGACGCCCTGCAAGAGAGAGCGTCCCCTAAAATAAAGTTTTGTAAAATATTCCTTAAAAAGCTATTTGTATAAGGAAATTTGCGTACAAGTTCTAAGTATTTTACGGTTCCGGGAATTTTCCGTTCCAATCGTGATATTTGAGTTCAACATCTTTTCCGAGTATATATTGATTAAGAAGTATCAGGTCGTTCATTTTAAAGTAACCGTCGCCGTCAGCATCGAGCGAAGAAGCGACCTGTTTTCCGAGCAGCGCGCCGTCTGTCACAAGATATCTTCTCATTGCAGCCGAATCGATTACATTAACAGCCTTATCGCCGTTTACATCGCCCGGAATGTAATCAGGTTCATCAGAAGGCTCTGTCGGAGGGATATCCATGCCGTCTATTATCGAGTAGTAAGCCGGTTTTGCTGTGAAATCCTCATTGAACAAAAGTGGATATTTGGAAGCTCTCCAACTTTTGTCGTCGGTAGTACCCCAAAATACCACAGCCGATATACTGTCGGCATATTCAACGCATGCGTCCATGATATCACTGTAATATTGAGCCTGTTGTTCCAAAAGTTCGTCTGTCGGAACAGGATTATTGTCGCCTATTGTTGCGTCAAGTTCTGTAACTTGAATATCAAGACCTGTTTCCGCAAAGGCGGCAAGAGCCTTTCTGTACGCCGATATCTGCGGGTAGGTAATTGCAAGGTGCGACTGCATACCGATACCGTCGATAAGTCCTTCCGCTTTCAGTTCGTTTGCCATATTCACGATAGCCTTTGTTTTATCGGGCATATATTCGTTATAATCGTTATAATAAAGCTTGCAGTCCTTAGGCGCGTATTTTCTTGCATATTCAAACGCGGGCTTGATAAACGAGTTATCGCCGAAAACCTGTACCCATGCGGAGTGTTCGTTCTGCGTATAATTATCTCCGGGTTGTCTTGGCGTACCGCTGTCGGTCCATGCTTCGTTTACAACGTCCCATGCATAGAAATTAACGTCGGAATAGTCCTTTTCAATTGCCGCGAAAACGTTCTTGATATAGTTTTCCATTCTCTTGAGCATTTTCTCTTTGGAAACGTAATCGGCGTTTTCGTCAAAGTTTTCCTTGAAGAACCAAACGGGCGTCTGACTGTGCCAAACAAGAACGTGTCCTCTTACCGCTATATTATTTTCGCGCGCAAAATCAAGAAGCTCAGCCGCCGGCGCAAGGTTTACCTGCGGATTCGTATCGTCGCCGCTTGCCGCCATAGCCTGGCATGCCGCTTTATCGAGGATAGAATCGGGCTTCAGTTCGTTTCCGGGGGTAAGACTGTTAAAATGCTTTTTAACAAGATTCTGCGCGGACGCCGGAGCGATCTCGGAGGACGTCGCCGCCGTACCTATTTTGAAATACTTGGAATATACGTCCTTTAGCGAAGGAATATCCTGTTCTATTTCGTATACCGGAGCGGTCGTGATCTTAAAGTCATCGACATAAATCTTGGCTGTATCATTACATTCGATGTAAAGATATGATTTAGTCACACCCTTCGGCACGCTGAATTTTATTTCCGGTATCTGAACCCATTCTGCGTTTGATTCAACGCTTGCCAGATTAGAATACTTTCTTTCTCCGGAAGAATCGGTATATTCCATGCTAAGCTTTACGCTGTTGTACCACTCTGCCTTTACCCATGTGCTTGCAATATACTCGACGCCCGGTTCAAGCATACCGTCAAGAGCGATCTGAGGTCCCTGCCAATTTTTTTCTCTTTCGCTGCATTCAAGGCACTTACCGCTTCCGTTTGCGCCTGAATCCACAACGTTAAAGGTTATTTTTGCAGAACCCTCCCTGGCGGTGAAATCGTTAGAGCCGTCCTCAAAATCGGCAAAATAGACAACCTTTGTCGCGGGCTCGACCGCTATAGCCGTGCTTGCTGCCGGAATTGACGAACAAAGCGTAACGACACTTAACAATCCGGCAAGAATTTTCTTCTTCATAATAAATTTACTCCTCCTTTTAATTGTTATTGTTTTTTCGTATGAACGCTCTGTAAGCTATATATTATTTTAACATATTTGATATGTATTTGTCAATTGTAATAAATAAAAAAACACGCAAATCACTTTTTGAGAAATTTTGTGGGGGACTCTGTCCCCCATACCCCCTGCCAAAGGAAATGCCTCTTACAGAGCCGTCCCCTCTGTCAGCTTCGCTGACATCTCCCCGCCCCGCGGGGAGTCACCTTTGGAATCCTCATGGTTTTTATTAATACTTTCCCCAAGGGAAAGTATTAATAAAAATAAAAGTACCCATACAGAATGTTCTTGGCAAGAATTAGGGGATAAAGCACCTCAAAATGCTGAAAATTGTATACATTGTAAACTATAATTGCTGAACGCTAAAAAGTGCCATTTACAGTCATCGGCTATAAAGATAGTCATTATTTTACGCTTCTGCGACTCACAGCGTAAGCTGTGCCGGAGCGGAAGCTTGATCTTCTTTGGTTCGTTTCTTGCATCAAGGCAAGAAATGAACATACACATTATGAAATAGAATAAGCATAAACACTTATTCATCTTTACTTTTAAGGGGGACGCTTTCACTTGCAAAGCGTCCCCTCTTTGAAAACTATCGTTTTCAAATT
>JAMPFN010000013.1 GCA_023664445.1 Clostridium sp.
ACCCATAAAACAAAAAGCAATCATCAACAAAATAATGCTAATGATTGCTGATTTGGTGCCGCCGACCGGACTTGAACCGGTACGATATCGCTATCGTGGGATTTTAAGTCCCATGCGTCTGCCTATTCCGCCACGGCGGCAAATTTTAATATACTACATTATATCATATTACAGACTAAAAGTCAAGAGATTTTCTTGTCTTTGTACATTTATACAAAAACATTATTGACAAAAAAGAATCAAAATGGTATACTTGAAACAAATAAAACCAAATAAGGAATGATTCAAGGTGAAAAAGAGGATTTTAGCATATCGCAGACGAATAGACAAGCTTATTGAGGAAAACAGCGGTTCTGCCGAATGGAGCAAAATCATGAAAGAACATTTACAGCAAATTGCATTTTTTCAGCATGAACGCCTGATACATCTTATTGTGACAATGACATTCGCAGTTATGACATTAATTTCGATAGGAATTGCTGTAGTATATGAGGGAACTTCATTTTATTTACTTACCACAGCTCTTCTTATACTTTTGATCCCATATATTTATCACTATTTTATTTTGGAAAATGAAGTACAGAAAATGTATGACCAATACGATAAAATACTTTTACATATCAATCAATAACATGGTATCACGACTATAAACCTACTTCGAACCTATAAGATATTAACTTTGATTTTTCCATAAATTCTCTTGTAAAGTAATACTTACTTATTTTTTCAAATACCATATTCCCATATAAAGTAAGGATAAATTTCCGGAAATTACAAATATATAAAAAATATTATCAGGAACAATTGATTTGTCCCAAATAAGATATTCATATATAAAAGCGAAAATACCGCTGACTATAACAACACAAACTGATATGTAAAATAATATTTCGGATATTCTTTTCATTGAAACTCTCCGACTATAAACCTGCTTCAAATCGGTATATTTTATTTGAAATTTCCTTTGTAATACTCATAGTATTCGGGTCAAATCCGAATTTTTCGGATTTTTCTGCAACATCAGTAATTTCAGTTCCGTCTGTTATCAGATAACCTTTTGCTATATGAAAAATTGATCCTTCATATATTAATACTGTATGTTCATTAAAATATCCTACCCACATAAAACCGTTATCTTCGCATTTTTTTATAATCGAATCAGTAATTTTCGGATCCGGATTCGGACTATTTATATAGTATCTATTTTCTTCAGAAAAAACACCTTCCCGTAATCCAACTAAAAAGTATTCTCCGACTTCCAATGCATCTTTATCTTTTTTGGAAGAATCACATCCAATTAAAGAAAATATTATGAGCAACAGTACTATTATTAATGGTTGCTTTTGTATAAGATGTTTTATCTTCATTTAAAGTCCTTCATTTAATGTCCGAATTTCTCATCTGTTTATAGTCACCCTACTTGAAAGAGGAACAAAAGGAATTGAATAAAAATTTTTCATAGCAAGGCGGAGGATGCAGGCGGGCTGACGCTCTCCAAAGACGACAACACAGCTATGGAAAATTTTTATCAATGAACTTGTTTCAATTTCAAGTAGGATGACCATACTATGTCATAAACTCAGACAGCACAGTTTTTCTCATTTCAAGTGATTTTCGTACATCTATTATCCTTTGATTTTCCGAGCCTCTGAATTTAAGCGTAATATTTTTCTTATCAAGCATAAATTCACCGTCAACAAGTATATCTATCATCGAAATAAGTTTATCGGTAATATCACAATGCGCTTTACCATTCGGGTCTAATATATCAGATTCAAACGTGTAGCCGCTGTAACACCATATATTTTTTTCCGGATATAATTTTTTAACTTTATATACAAGCTTATAAACCTCCGGCTGATTGCGTATCTCGAGAGGCTCGCCGCCGATAAGAGTTAAACCGGATATATAGTTTGGTGAAAGCGCTTCGATAATTTCCTTGGAAATTTCTTCGGTAAAAAGGTTTCCGGCATTAAAATCCCATGTTTCTTCATTAAAACAGCCCTTGCAATGGTGTGTACAGCCGCTTACAAACAGAGATACCCTTACGCCAACACCGTTTGCAATATCTGTTTTCTTTATCGCAGAATAATTCATTGATACTCCCCTACCCTACGCAATTCAATTTTTGACTTATGGGGACTCTGTCCCCTAACCTTCTGCCATATATGGGGGGACTCTGTCCCCCTAACCTCCTGCTTAAGGGAACAAGTTCCCTTAAGAATCCCGATTTAATTTTCTGTCCGTCCCACAAGGGACAGACAGAAAATTGAAAGGAAACTAAAAAACTCATGCCTTAAACAAAGATAGGAGATAAAACCCTCAAAATTGCAAATCATAATCGCTGAATGGTAAAATTTATCATTTACAGTCATCGTCTATAAAAACAGTTAATATATTCGCTTCTGCGACTCACAGCGTGAGCTGTGCCGGAGCGGAAGTTTGATCTTCTTTGGTTCGTTTCTTGCATCAAGGCAAGAAATGAACATACTGTGCAATTCAGTTAGGGGGGACTCTGTCCCCCATGCCCACTAACAAAGGAAAATGATTTCCGTTCCCCTACCCTGCTAATAATACGCATAATTTAATTTTATAAATGCATAACTCTTTCTTTTATTTCCTGAGTACGTCCCTGATTCCAAAACTGTGTACCGATATAACCGCACGTTCTTCTTGCAACATTCATACGATTTTCATCTGTATTTCCGCAGCTCGGACATTTCCATATAAGCTTGCCATGAATATCCGTAATTATCTGTATTTCTCCGTCAAATCCGCAGTCCTGGCAATAATCGCTTTTGGTATTAAGCTCCGCATACATAATATTATCATAAATATGCTTCATAACAGAAAGAACCGCTTCAAGATTATCTTTCATATCAGGAATTTCGACATAGCTTATTGCGCCGCCCGGCGAAAGCTTCTGGAATTGCGATTCAAATGTAAGCTTTGTGAATGCGTCAATATCTTCAGTAACATGAACATGATAACTGTTTGTAATATAATTTTTATCAGTTACTCCTTGTATAATACCAAATCGTTTCTGCAAACATTTAGAGAATTTATATGTCGTAGATTCAAGCGGTGTTCCATAAAGGCTGAAATCTATATTATGCTCCGCTTTCCATTTAGCGCATGCGTCATTCATATGCTGCATAACCGAAAGTGCGAACGGCGTTGCCTCCGGATCTGTATGGGATTTTCCCGTCATGTATCTTGTACACTCGCAAAGTCCCGCATATCCGAGAGAAATAGTTGAATACCCGTTATATAAGAGTTTATCTATCGTTTCACCTTTTTTTAATCTTGCAAGCGCGCCGTACTGCCACAATATAGGCGCAACGTCGGAAGGCGTTCCCAAAAGTCTTTCGTGTCTGCACAAGAGAGCTTTATGACACAGCTCAAGACGATTATCAAATATCTTCCAGAATCTATCAATATCGCCTTCCGACGAACATGCGACATCAACAAGGTTAATAGTAACAACGCCTTGATTAAATCTGCCATAATATTTAGGCTTATTGTTTTCATCAACATAAGGAGTAAGAAAACTGCGGCAGCCCATGCATGGATAACAATTACCGTTCCCGTTTTTATCTATCTTAAGATCAAGCATCATCTTTTCGGAAATATAGTCGGGAACCATTCTTTTAGCGGTACATTCAGCAGCTAATTTTGTTATATACCAATATTTTGAGTCCTCATGTATATTATTTTCCTCAAGCACATAAATAAGCTTCGGAAATGCAGGCGTTACATATACGCCGCTTTCGTTCTTAACGCCTAAAATTCTCTGACGAAGCATTTCCTCAATAACAAGAGCCAGATCATCTCGAAGTCTTCCCTCTTCCACCTCATTGAGATACATAAATACAGTTACAAACGGGGCTTGTCCATTTGTAGTCATAAGAGTTATCACCTGATACTGTATCATCTGTACGCCGCGTTTGATCTCTTCCCTTACACGCATTTCCGCAACTTCATTTATTTTTTCATCATTTAAAGGAAGCCCTGCCTGTTCAAACTCGTTACGGACTATCTTTCTCAGCTTTTGTCTGCTGACATCGACAAACGGTGCAAGATGAGAAAGAGTAATACTCTGACCGCCATACTGTGAACTTGCGATCTGCGCAATGCTCTGTGTGGCGATATTGCATGCAGTTGAAAAGCTTTTCGGTCTTTCGATCATAACCTCGCTTATGACCGTACCGTTTTGAAGCATATCTTCAAGATTCACAAGACAGCAATTATGCATATGCTGTGCAAAATAATCCGAATCATGAAAATGTATCAAACCTTCTTCATGAGCCTTTACAACATCTTCGGGTAAAAGGAAACGCTTTGTGATATCTTTACTTACCTCTCCCGCCATATAATCTCTCTGAACGCTGTTTATAACAGGATTTTTATTTGAATTTTCCTGCTTGACCTCTTCGTTATCGCATTCGATAAGACTTAAAATCTGCTCGTCTGTTGAATTTGACTTTCTTACAAGACTTCTTTTATATCTGTATGTTATATATTTTCTTGCAACTTCATAAGCCTGATACTCCATTATCTTATTTTCAACAAGATCCTGTATCTCTTCAACATTAAATGTCCGACCGTAATTTTCACATAATTCTCTTATATAATTTGATATCCCCTTTATCTGTTCTTCAGTCAGTCTGACGCTTTCGGCTACTTCTATATTTGCCTTTGAAACTGCGGCATCTATCTTTGAAATGTCAAATTCTACCTCTGTACCGCTTCTCTTTATAATTTTCATTTTTATCCTCCCTGAATGAAAAACACTATATATAGTGGTCATGTCATCTTGCAACCACTATATATAGTATTATACCATAAAAAAAAGAAAAGTCAAGTATAAATCAAGTTAAATTATTTACAAAGTTTTTGCAAATCAGTTTTTGATAAACTTATTTGCGCAGTATGTTCATTTCTTGCCTTGATGCAAGAAACGAATCAAAGAAAATCAAGCTTACGCTCCGGCGCAGCTTACGCTGTGAGTCGCGAAAGTGAGAGATAGGGATTGTTTTTATAGACAGGACTGTAAATGATAAATTTTACCATTCAGTAATTATGGTTTACATCAACTTTTTAGCACTTTAAGGGGACGCTTTCACTTGCAAAGCGTCCCCTCTTTGAAAACTTTGTTTTCAAATTCACACCTTGAAATGCGCTTCTAAGGCAAGGAGTTTCGCTCTCTGCGGAGAGCGACCAAAGGCTCTGACTTTGGAATTCGCAAGCCTTTGAAAAGGCTTGACCTAAACTTTAGATTTGGCTTTTTCGACGTTCAGAATTTTGAGGTGCTTTTTCTTCAAGCTTTGCTTAAAGGACAGTACTTTGTGTTTCCTGATTTTTTATAATCGCCACATCGTGGCGATTATAAAAAATGCAGTGGGATTCCCAAGGGAATCATTCCCTTGGGCAGGGGGCTTGGAGGACAGAGTCCCTCATAAGCTTCTCAAAAATTGATTTTCGTGTTTTTTTGTTTTATAGCATTGACAAATAAATAAATATATGGTAATATATTAATTGTAGATATATTTTGGGATATAGCCAAGTGGTAAGGCAGCGGACTTTGACTCCGTCATTCCGGTGGTTCGAATCCACCTATCCCAACCATATTATTGAATACCCTCAAATCCTGTAACTATTGGCTTTGAGGGTATTCGTATGCCGAAATTACAAAAGATTCGGGCAGATTTAAGAAAAACGATTTTAAATCTGCCCTTAATATATAAATATATTTTAAACAAAAAACACTCTTATTTTTTCTTTTCAATAAAAATGAAAAGCGTATGAAAAACAGCGGCAATACATGCAAATACCCAAAACGGTACATATAAGATAACAACAATTCCAAGCGCACCTATATTGGACGCACTATATGTTTCATCAACCGGCAAAAAAACAATATGAATAAATAACCAAATTATAAACAATGACATAATAACAAACAAAAGGGTATGTTTTACATATCCTAACACGCTATTAGGTTTATATGTCGATACCCATAATCTTTCCCAACCGTATGAGATTACACACACTATAACTGTTATAACCGCGCCCATATATTTACACCTCATATAAATACAATTGTAGACTCTTTATCAGAGTCTACAATTAACGATTATTAATGTGCTTTTTTAGCTTCGAGGTCGGCAAGCGCATCTTTCCTCGATAAATTTATTCTTCCCTGTCTGTCGATCTCAACGACCTTTACAAGTACCTCATCACCAATAGACACAACGTCTTCAACCTTTTCAACTCTTGATTTATCAAGCTTAGAAATATGAACAAGACCGTCTTTTCCGGGAGCGATCTCAACAAAAGCTCCGAATGACATAAGCCGTACGACCTTACCCTTATAGATCCCTCCGATCTCCGGACCATCAACAATTGTTTTTACAATGGACATTGCCTTATTGCAGTTGTCAAGATCGATACCGGAAATAAAGACATTTCCTTCCTCGTTGATATCAATTTTAACATCACATTCGGCTGTAATTTTCTGGATAACTTTACCGCCCTGACCGATAACTTCTCTGATTTTATCAACATCAATTTTAGTCTGAAGCATTTTAGGAGCATATTTATTTACAGTTTCTCTTGAATTAGGAATAGCCTTAAGCATTATCTCATCAAGAATGTAGAGTCTGGCTTTTCTTGTCTTTTCAAACGCTTCCTTTATAATTGCAGGCGTCAGACCATCAACCTTGATATCTACCTGAATGGCAGTAATACCTTTATGCGTGCCGCCCACTTTAAAGTCCATATCCCCGAAGAAATCTTCAAGTCCCTGGATATCAACCATTGTCATAAACTCATCGCTGTCGGGCTTGGTAATAAGACCGCACGAAATACCGGCAACAGGAGCCTTGATAGGAACACCTGCGTCCATAAGCGCAAGAGTCGAACCGCAAATAGAGCCTTGAGATGTTGAACCGTTTGACGAAAGAACTTCTGAAACAAGTCTTAACGCATAAGGAAATTCCTCAACAGACGGAATTACAGGTTCAAGAGCCCTTTCAGCCAGAGCACCATGTCCGATCTCGCGTCTTCCGGGTCCTCTGCTTGGTTTTGTTTCGCCTACAGAATATGACGGAAAATTGTAATGATGCATGTATCTTTTTGATTCTTCTTCATCAAGCCCGTCTATTCTTTGCGATTCGCTGACAGGTCCGAGAGTAGCGACAGTCAATACCTGAGTTTGTCCTCTTGTAAAAAGTCCCGATCCATGAACTCTTGGCAATACTCCAACTTCAGCTGCAAGCGGTCTGATTTCATCAATACCTCTGCCGTCCACACGCTTGCCCTCGTAAAGCCAGTTTCTTACGATTTTTTTCTGAAGCTTATAAATGCATTCGTCGATCATGGATTCCTTTTCCGGATAAGCTTCATCAAATTTGGCATGAATATCATCCTTAATCGGCTGAAGTCTTTCTTCGCGAATATTTTTATCATTCGTATCAAGAGCAAATTTAACCCTGTCCGACGCAAATTCCTCGATCGCGTCAAACATATCATGATCTACTTCCTGAGATTCAAATTCAAACTTCTTTTTGCCTATCTGAGATTGAATATCGCTTATAAAAGCGACCATTTTCTTGATCTCTTCATGTCCCTTTAAAATAGATTCGAGCATCAGGTCATCTTCTACCTGATTTGCCCCCGCCTCGATCATAACGATCTTTTCGGCAGAGCCTGCAACCGTAAGATTCAAGTCCGTTTTAGCTCTCTGTTCGAGGGTAGGATTAAGAACTATTTCACCGTCAACAAGACCAACGCTTATTCCCGCAATCGGACCGTTCCACGGAATATCGGAAATCGAAACAGCAATTGAAGTTGCGATCATACCCGTTATTTCAGGCGAGCAATCGGGATCAACGGCAAGTACTGTCATTACAACAGAAACGTCGTTTCTCATATCCTTAGGAAAAAGAGGCCTGATAGGTCTGTCAACCATTCTCGATGTAAGTATTGCTTTTTCCGAGGGCTTTCCTTCCCTTTTGGTAAATGAACCCGGAATTTTGCCGACAGAGTAAAGTCTTTCCTCATAATCAACAGAAAGCGGGAAAAAATCAATGCCTTCTCTCGGTTTTACACTTGCGGTTACATTTGCCATAACAACTGTTTCGCCGTAATGCACCCAACATGAACCGTTTGAAAGCTCACAGGTCTTTCCTGTTTCAACTATCAGCTCTCTTCCGGCAAATGTCGTTTTAAACGTCTTATAATTTTCAAACATATAAATGCCTCCATTTTACAGCAGCAGATTTAGCAATAAACCCTGAATCCTTTTAAAAGATTTACGGTTTAATGCTAAAATTACCACTACTGTTTTTAAATTTATTTGAACCTGTCTTTATAAGATATACGTGCGGATATAAAGACAAGTTCTTAATACTTTGAAAAGGCAGAAAGGATTGCTCCCGACTGCCTTTCATAACTTGCTTATTTACGGATACCGAGCTTTTCAATGATCGCACGATATCTGTTAATATCCTTCTTTTTAAGATAGTTAAGAAGGTTGCGTCTGTGACCTACCATCTTCAAAAGACCTCTTCTTGAGTGATGATCCTTTTTATGAACCTTGAGATGTTCGGTAAGATCATTTATTCTTTTTGTAAGGATAGCAATCTGAACCTCAGGAGAACCTGTGTCGTTTTCATGCGTTCTGTTAGCTTCAATAACAGCAGTTTTTTCTTCTTTCAATAACATTTTTTTCACCTCTTTTAATATTTATCCTATGACATAGTAACAGGCAGGTAAATTCCCATAAAAGGGCTTGATCCTGAAACCATAAACATGGACAATAATTATTATAACATATTATATATTATTTGTAAAGAGTTTTTTATAATATTATGATATAATTTTTCCTTTTGACTTTTTCTTGTCCTTTTTCTTTTTAATTGGCTTTTCAGTTCCTCCCCTATCCTCAAAAAGTACTTCCTCTTCATCGTCGGAAATTTCTTTTTTAAGCTCCGGATTTATTTCGCCTTTTTGTTCATAATACGGATTTATAACATATTTTTGAATCACCGGATAAGAGTTAAAACATATAACAAAGGCTATAAAAGACGTAGGTACGAACGGCAAAAACAATATATTGCTTTTATTCCATATAACCAAAAGAACAAAAACTCCGGCTATCAGGAAAGATATGAGAAGCGTCAGCAAATTCCTTTTCAATGCTGCACATGCAAGCGCAAAGGAATTTTTTATAATATTTTTAAGTGAAAGATCCGTAGCAACGATCATAAGGAAAGCATAGAAATTCATCATTATAAATATAAGACCGATGCTGACGCTTATCACAAAGAATATCATCATGCCATTTCCATAAGTCTTTGCAAGCTGCGGATATACATTCATTGCAGATGTGATAGCAATCAAAGCTATTACGTCGATAAGACCGACTGCAAATGATTTTTTAAAATTTTCAGTAAACGCATTTTTAAAATCGGTCAGGATAAAAGAATGTCTTTCAAGAAAATAATTTCTGAGTATTTTCATCATACCGGTCGTTGCAGGACCAACAACCATCACAAAAACAGCAAGAGAAAATACTATCATAAGTATAGATACTGTTTTGTTTTCAACCCTTAAAAATGCATATCCTGCCATAAGCAGCGGTATATAAAAAATAAAATACAGTATATTTACTTGTATGAGCTTCCAGAATTTTCTGAAAAACAGCTGAAAAAATCTTGCAGCCCCCTTTTTTTGGGGGGCATTTTTTGGTATTCCAACTCCGGTGCTTTCATAATCCGAACCGAAAATTCCCATTGTTCAATTACACTCCTTCATTTTATAGTGAACGTCAAAAATAATTTGTCGTTTACTATAACATTATACTAAATACTCACACAAAATCAGAAACCAAAATGAAATCATATGAATATTTTTGCAAAAAAATATGTCGCCAGGCTTTCGATCAGAGAGCATATTACCGCTAAAAAAGTCAAAACCAAAAACTTCAGAAAATAAAGTTTGATTTCAATATTATTCTCACTGCTTTTTCCGCTTAGAATAAAAACCAAATTGTTTGATGATCTGATAGATTCTCTTGCGCCCAAAACCAATATGTACATATTAAAAAATAAAACAGGAAAAACAAATATCAGAATAATTAAAAATCCCTTAGCTTCATGCTGCATATAGATAAGCGAGGCAGAAATTCCGCCTGCCACTCCCCTTTTAAACAATGTCAATATGCATAGTGGTTGTCCCATAGCAAAAAAACCGGTCAACAATTGAAATATAACTATTGATTCAAGTGAAATAAATGATGTATAGAATATGTTCAAAAGCGACTTTTGAATATATTCGTCGTATAAATATTGACTGAAAATCGGCTTCACAAAATAGCTTTTCAAGCTGCCTGTCATGACAAGTATCACACCCGTAACTATTCCTAAAAGCATAAGCGACATCAAAAAGCATAAAAATAATTTTCTTTTGTTCAAAGCCGTAATATTTGAAAAAATAATTTTCATAAAGAACCATTCCTTTTCTTTGGCAAAGCCTTTTTTAAAAAGGATATGCAGTCTTTATGAAAATTATACTACTTAGAAAGCTCATATGCGCGCTTGGTGCATGCAGTACAAGCTTCATCGACGGTCTTAACTATATCATTGGCATATAATCTGTCTAAACCTGCAAGAGTTGTACCGCCGGGTGATGAAACCATTTTTATAAGTTCATCTATAGAGTATCCGGAATCCGTCATCATTTTTGCAGAGCCTATAAGACTTTGACAAAAGAGCAGCTTTGCAGCGTCTGTATCAATACCGACTTTTTGAGCGTAATCTATAAAACCTTTTGCAAAAAGATAAATAAATGCGGGACTGCTGCTGTTTATGGCAATTATTTCCTTCATTTTGCTTTCGGAAATAACCTGGATTTTACCGCAGTATTCAAACACACTGCAAATAAATTTGAAATGCTTTTGGGGAATGGAATCGTTAGCGGCAATAGCGGTTGCGCCCTCTCCCAGAAGAAGCGGCGTATTGGGCATAACAAGTATTACCCCGATTTTTTCATTATCGAGTGATTTTTTTATAAAATCAGCAGAGATACCGGCAGCGATCGAAACAAATATCTGATCATCTCTTACATGATCGCTTATTGAATGAAGCGCCTCCTCAAGTACCTGCGGCTTAACAGCAAGAAAAACTATATCGCATTCCTTTGAAACTTCTGCCGCATCTTTACATTTAATAACATCACTATCGCTCAACGCGTCAAGCTTTGCGGGATCTATATCGCTTACATAAATCTCAACTTCCCACCGCAGTTCGCTTAATGCAATGCCTTTTATTATGGTGCCTCCCATATTTCCGGCGCCGATAAATCCTATTTTTCTTATCATTATATTCTCCATTCAAGATAATCTCTTAAGATCTTTTCCAAATATTCTATTATATATAACATGTATTGCAGGAAGAATCAATGACATCAAAATAACATCCACAGGAAGCTGCGCGGCATTTTTAATAAGCCTTAAAAGCATACCGCCCCAAAAAGCCACACCGTAAATCTGATACAAAAAGAACGAATTCATGATCAGATTGCATATAACAGCAACCAGAAAACTTGCTATCAAGCATCTTACGGAGAAAAATTTATTAACTTCAGCTCTGTACAAAAATATCCCGTAAATCAGACCGGCAGTTATTTTAACAAGAGTAAATCCGGGATGATACGGATCGCCTGTCTTATTAGCAAGCATAAAACCAAGAATATCTGTTATTGCTCCTGCCATTGCTCCGGGTATCGGACCAAACAGCATACCGATCGATGCAAGAGCCAAAAAGCTGAATGATATTTTAAGATATGATCCTACAGGAATCATTATGAGCATACTCATAAGAACATGCACAGCAATCAGCATACCTGTAACAACAATACATTTAATTTCTCTTAATTCCTTAGCGGAATCAGAAAAAAGTGAAATAAACCTTTTCATAATTGACCTCCTAAACGTGCTGATTTACACAAAGAAGCCATTTATGAAAAGGCGCTTTATGCATTCAGCGGGATGCGAAAACTGTACCGCAAGCCATTACGCCCTTCGTTCTGACAGCAACTCCCCGTCTGCCAAACACTTTACGCACAATTTTCTACTCTGATGCTTTGATTTTTACTATTAGAATGAAATCTCACCGGCAATTTTATAAAGCTCATCTTCAAACGGCTTTTTCATAGAAAGCGCTTCCTGAATATCGAAATCGACTATCTTGTTGTTCTGCATACCGACAACCTTGTTTCCGATTCCCTGCGAAAGAAGATCGACTGCATAATATCCCATTTGACTTGCCACAACTCTATCTCTTACCGTAGGCGAGCCGCCTCTCTGAACATGCCCCAAAATAGTTGTACGCGCTTCGATCCCTGTTTTTTCCTGAAGCGTTCTGGCAATTTCGTCGGCATGTCCCACGCCCTCTGAAACAACAATAATGAAATGCTGTTTTCCGGTTTTTCTGGATTCAAGCATTTTCTTTGCGATATCATTGAGATCATACGGAACTTCACTTGTAATAACGTATGTCGCTCCGCAGGCAACTCCTGCGTTTACCGCAATATATCCTGCGCCTCTTCCCATTACTTCAACCACGCTGCATCTGTCGTGCGACTGCGTTGTATCTCTGAGCTTATCGACCATTTCCACAGCCGTATTCATAGCGGTATCATATCCTATGGTATACTCTGTACATGAAATATCATTATCTATAGTTCCGGGAAGTCCGACACAGAGTATTCCTTTTGCCGACAAATCGGCAGCTCCTCTGAAAGAACCGTCACCGCCAATTACAACAATACCCTCAAGCCCAAGTTCCTCACACTTCTGCTTAGCTTTTTCAATGCCTTCTTCCGTTCTGAATTCAGGGCATCTTGCCGTATAGAGCATTGTTCCGCCCCTTTGAATTATATCGGAAACGCTTCTTTCATTCATTTCTATAACATCGCCGTTTATAAGTCCGTTATAACCTCTGCGGATACCGTAAACCTGCATACCTTTTCTTATAGCCGATCTTGTTACTGCGCGAACGGCTGCATTCATTCCGGGTGCGTCGCCTCCGCTTGTTAATACACCAATCTTTTTAAGCATTATTATACTCCAATCCACCTTTCGGCATTATTCACTATATATTATTTTACTAACATTTAAAATATTTGTCAAGCCATTTCAGGCAAATTTTAAAAAAATTATTCAAAAAAGTGTAATTTATAGTCAGTCTGCTTGAAAACGGAGTCAACTAATCTATAAGTCCAATATTATGAAATTCAACATTTTGGCTTATTTGCTCAATAAATCCGCTGCATATGTCAACTCCATTTATTGATTTAGGCTTTACATATTTCTTTATATCAGTCAAATAAAAACAAAGCTGAGTATTCCCCGGAAAATTCAATGAACCTTCAATAATTTTATTTGCTGCTTTTTTTTGCGTACTTTTTATTTTTATGCAAAGACGCTTCTTTGAAAAAATATCTTTATATTCTTCCTCCGAATATAAATTATCGCAGATTATCGATATACCATAGTCATCTTTTAATGATTTTTTACCGCATATATATATTATTTTTCCATATTCAAGCTTTGATCCATACATAGCGTAAATTTCGGGAAAAATTGTACATGATACAGATCCCGTCATATCCTGAACGTCCGCAAATGCCATTTTTTTACCTGTAGACGTATAATGTATGGTTATATCGTCTATAACTCCTAAAAATCTTACTTCATTGTTTTTCAGTCCGTCTTTTTTCAAATCCGATATAAAAGGCATTTTCATAAGTTTTATGTTAAGCCTGTAATTCTCAAGAGGGTGACCGGATATATACATACCTGTCGATAGTTTTTCCAATTCCAGAAGTTCGTTATATCTATACTCTTGCCGCTTGATTTTTTTTGGTTTTGATATCTGCGGCGCAGTTTCACTTTGAAAAAAATTCATCTGACCTTCTATATTGCGCTTAGCAAGATCGGAATAGCTGTCCATAAGATATTCATATTCGGAGATCATTTCACGCCTTGTTTCACCAAGACCGTCAAAGCTTCCGGATTTAATAAGATTTTCAACCATGATCCTGCCTATGTTTAAAGAAGCCGTTCTTTCACAGAAATTTTCAAGTGAAATATATTTTCCCGATTTTATTCGCTCGTCAATAATCGTATTAATTACTCCTTTGCCGATATTTTTTATCGCAAGCAAACCGTATCTTATACCGTCATTTTCAGCGGTAAATTCGCAAAAGCTTGCGTTTATATCGGGACGCAGTATTTTTATATTGTTCTTACGGCATTCTTCCGCATATTCTGAAAGCTTATCGCTGTTTCCGAGAACGCTTGACATAAGCGCCGCCATATATTCCTTTAAATAATGACATTTAAGATAGGCAGTCTGATAAGCAAGATACGCATACGCCGCCGCATGGGACTTATTAAAAGCATAGGAAGCAAATCCGCTCATCTCGTCAAAGATCTCATTAGCTGTCTTTTCATCTATTCCGTTTGCCAATGCTCCTGCGCATCCGGAATCACTATCGCCGTATATAAATACCTTCCTTTCATTTTCCATAACATCATGCTTTTTCTTCGCCATTGCGCGTCTTACAAGATCGGCGCGTCCGTAAGAATATCCGGCAGCAATACGGCATATTTCCATAACCTGCTCCTGGTATACCATGCAGCCGTAAGTCACATTTAAAATTTTTTCAAGAACAGGGTGTTTATATACAATATTTTCAGGATTGTGCTTATTGTTTATATATTTGGGTATGGATTCCGACGGACCCGGACGATATAAAGAAATAACCGCTATCAGATCTTCAAGATTTTCGGGTTTCAGCTGTGACAGAACACGTTTCATGCCCTCGCTTTCAAACTGAAATACGCCGGAGGTTTTGCCAAACGACATCATTTCAAATGTTTCATTATCATCAACAGAAATTTTATTTATATCAAAATTCTGATCATAACGATTTATCTGTTCAACGCAATGTTTGATAACGGTAAGATTTCTAAGACCAAGAAAGTCCATTTTGAGCAGACCTATACTTTCAAGAGCGGACATTGTATATTGGGTTACAGTAGCATCTCCGCTTTTTTTAATAGGTATAAGATCCGTCAATGGGACTGCGGATATAACAACTCCTGCGGCATGAATAGAATCATTCCTCGGCATGCCTTCTATTTTCATTGATTCGTCAAGAAGCCTGTGAGCAGACGGGTTCGTATCGTAAAGATGCTTTAGGTCGTCATTTTTATCAAGAGCCTTTTTTATAGTTATATCAAGTTCCTTAGGGATAAGTGATGAAACGTCATTTCTGAATTTAACAGACATTCCCAAAGTACGTCCCGTGTCCTTTACTGCGGCTCTTGCTTTTAAAGTATCAAATGCTATTATTTGTGAAACCTTATCCTCACCATATTTTTTCACAACATAATCAATGACCTGCTGTCTGCCTTCAATGCAAAAATCAATATCAAAATCAGGCATACTGACTCTTTCGGGATTTAAAAATCTTTCAAAAAGCAGATTATATTTTATAGGATCAATAGCGGTTATGCCAATGCAATAGGCGCAAAGACTTCCGGCGCCCGAACCTCTCCCGGGACCTACAGGAATATTATGTTCCTTTGCATACCGTACAAAATCCCACACTATCAAAAAATAATCGGTATATCCCATTTCGATTATTATTTTTAATTCATATTCAAAACGCTCGGCGATCTCTTTGGTAATATTATTATATTTTTCTTTTAAGCCGACCGTACAGATCTGTCGGAAATATTCAGTATTATTTTCGACTCCCGAAACAACAAATTCAGGAAGACACAAATTGCCGAATTCAAATTCAAAATTGCACATTTCAGCAATTCTTACTGTACTTTCAACAGCATTCGCTCTGTCTTTAAAAAGCGTATACATTTCTTCGGCAGATTTAATATAAAATTCATTTGTGGGAAATTTCATGCTGTTAGGCTCAAAAATAGTCTTTTTAAGCTGAATACACATAAGAATATTTTGTGTTTCCGCATCGGATTTTTCAATATAGTGAGCGTCGTTTGTTGCGGCAAGCGGTATGCCTGTTTCATCGGAAAGTCTGTACAGATCGGACAGAATATCTGTCTGATCCTTAATGCCATGGTTTTGTATTTCAATATAATAATTATCCCTGCCGAATATTTTACTGTATTTCAAGACCGTTTTTTTGGCGGACCCATAGTCGTTATTATGCAGCTTTCTTGAAACCTCGCCTGCAATACAGCCGGAAAGACAGATCAATCCTTCGGAATACTTTTCAAGAAGTTCAAAATCGACTCTCGGCTTACTGTAAAACCCCTCTGTAAATCCTAAAGATACGAGTTTTATAAGGTTTTGATATCCTTGTTTATTTTTACATAAAAGTACCAGATGATACGGATGCGCGTCAAACTTAGCGTCACGGTCAAAGCGAGTCCTTGGAGCAACATAAACCTCGCAGCCTATGATCGGCTTTATTCCATTTGCCTTTGCTTCACGGTAAAAGTCAACAGCTCCATACATAACTCCATGATCTGTTAAAGCAACGGCAGTCTGTCCCAGATCTTTTACCCTTTGAATGAGTTCTTTAATACGGCATGCTCCGTCAAGCAGACTATATTCACTATGAACATGAAGATGTACAAAGCCGTTATTCAATATATTCACCGTCTTTTCTTTTCAATTCTTCAGCAATCGAGGCAATCTTCTGAAAACGACGTGTCACACCGGAACGTCCTATAGGTTTTGAAAGGCTCTCCCCTATCTCCTGCAAATTATACTCCGGATTCATAATACGAAGCTCCGCTGTTTCCTTTAGTTCATTTGAGAGTTTATCAAATTCACCCGCATTCTGAATTATTTTAATATCGTTTATTTGCTTGGAAGCGGTGTTTATTAATTTATTTATATTTGCATTATCGCAGTTTGCGATCCTGTTTACTTTATTTCTTACATCCTTGTATATTTTGATATTCATAAGATCGAGCGTACATTGCCTTGCTCCGATAAATGTAAGTATATCCTCAATATTTTCGCTGTCCTTAACATATAATATCAGATTATTTTTGCGTTCGGTTTTCCTCGGAAATACGTCAAGCCCTTTCAGGATTTTTTCAAGATCGGAATACAACTGCTCTGCCGGTGTAATAAATTCGAGATGATATTCCTTATTGGGATCGGTCACGCTTCCGCAAACGCAAAAAATCCCTGCAAGAAACGCGCTTAAACTGTTGTTTACAACATTTTTCAGATCTATCTCACGCAAATTCAGATCGATACCGTATGTGTCATATATTTTTTTTACTGACAATTCATCGGTAATATTGATATAATACACCATATTTCCGTTTTTTTTCTTGGTCGATTCAATTTTATAAGAAATGCTGCTTCCGAAAATATTTTTTAACAGCTCGCACGCAAGATCAAAAAAACAATCGGATTCAGTATGAATAGAAATACCATTTTCAGTCAAGTGCCGGCTATAAAGAATGATCCCGTAAAGACAGGCGTACTTTTTATCATTATCGGTAATTGAACGGCAAATTTCCGCTTTAACATCGTTTGAAAATGATGCCACTCAAACACACCTCACCATTTAATTTCTATAGTAGCTTATATCTTTTCCTATATCTCTGTGGCTTTTCTGAACTCTTAATCCTTTTTTGGTAAGATAATCGGAAACAAGTTCGGCAAACGTAATAGAGCGGTGCTTACCGCCCGTACAGCCGAAACAAACAACCAACTGACTTTTACCCTCATGGACATAAAGAGGTATCAGAAAATCCAGCATATCCTCGATTTTTGCAAGAAGCGTATTAGACTGTTCAAAGCTCATAACATAATCTCTTACATTTGAATCGCAGCCTGTCATAGATCTTAACTCGGCTACATAATAAGGATTCGGAAGACATCTTACATCAAATACAAGATCCGCCTCGGTAGATACGCCGTACTTATATCCGAACGACATAACTTTTATTATCATCGAGTCGCTGTTTTTTTCAAGGAATAACCCTTTTATTTCCTCCTTAAGCTGCGATGTTGAAAGATATGACGATTCCACATAATAATCCGCGTTTTCCCTGAGAGGACTTAACTGCTCCCGTTCAAACGCTATGGCTTTATTCAATGAGCTTGAAAATTTTTCGTATAAAGGATGCTTTCTTCGGGTTTCTTTATATCTTTTGATAATAACATCGTCATTCGCTTCAAGATATAATATTTTTATATCAAGCTCGTTATTTTTCTTTAGTATTTTCCAATGCTCAAATACCTCGCTGAACATTTCTCCGGAACGGATATCAATAGCAATGGCAACTCTTTCGAGCTGTCCTTTTGAATGCATACATATATCCGCAAATTTGCTTAGAAGCTGCGGCGGCATATTATCAATACAATAAAATCCGATATCCTCCAGTACGTTCATTGCACAGGATTTTCCGGATCCCGACATACCGGTTACAATAACAAATTGCATACTAATCACCCATTCCGAATTTCTTATTTCAAAATCAACGGTTCAAGTTCAAGGAGATAACCTGTTTTTTCCTTAACGATCTCAATGACCTTATCCGTCAGCGCAATAACATCCGCACAAGTCGCATTGCCTGTATTTATAACAAATCCGCTGTGCTTTTCGCTTACCTGCGCTCCGCCGACCGACATGCCTTTAAGTCCGCATTGTTCTATAAGCAGCGAAGCATAACTGCCTTCAGGACGCTTAAAGGTACTTCCGGCGCTCGGATATTCCAACGGCTGTTTAGCTCTTCTCTTTGCCATAATTTCACTCATTTGGTAATTTATGTCTCTGATATACCATTCTTCCAAATGAAAGATCATATCCGTTATTATATAATCGTTATGAGTTGAAAATATACTGTGCCTGTAAGACAGATCCATTTCAGAGGCGTCTATTTGCTTTATAATACCGTTATCAAGATAATGTGCAGATACGACTATATCCTTTATTTCACCGCCATACGCTCCGGCATTCATAAATAAAGCTCCTCCGCAGGTTCCCGGAATGCCGTATGAAAATTCCATTCCTGCAAGAGAATTCGACCTTGCAAAATTGGATACGTCTTTCAGCGACGCTCCCGATGTGCAGAAAATATCGGTTTCGTTTATCAATCTGATATCTGAAAACGCTTTTCCCATAAGAAGTATCACCCCGTCATAGCCTTCATCTGCCGCTATAATATTGCTGCCTCTTCCTATGACAAAGTATTTTATTTTTTCCGATTTGAGAAAATCCGAAATCGCAATTAGCGATTCAGATGAATTTATAAACACCATTGCACGGCATTTTCCGCCTATTCTGAATGTTGTATGGATATTTAACGGTTCATCTTTCCTTATTTCGCATCCATGATCGCTGCATATTTCTGATAATCTGTCAATATATGGCATCTGTCATTCTCACTCTCTATATAATAATATTTTTCTTTTCGGCAAGATAATTTATTACATTTTCTGCTTTCCTGTTAAAAATCAATTCATACGGGAAGTCTGCGTCTTTGATGATCTGCTCGGCAGTCGGTACTTTGCCGATAATCTCACAGTAATGACAATCTGTATTTACAACGATCGAAACAGAATATCTTTTGCATGCTTTAAGCATTTCAATACATGTTTCGGATCTGCTTCTTCCGCATACTACAGAGCTTTCGTTAAGTTCAAGAAATACGCCGTATTCACCGCATGCCTTTGCAAGCTTATCAAAATCCACGGGATATCTGCTTGCGGTCGGATGACCTATAAGGTCGACATGCCTGCATCTTTTCATCATATTTATATATGACAAAGTGTTTTCTTCAACAGTTCCCGGAGTTATTACAGGAGCATGACAGGAAGCAACCACCCATTCTAAAGACTGCGAGTCGGCATCAGACATATCGATTTCACCGCCGATATTTTTCAAGTTTGCTTCGACGCCTTTTAAAAGTATAACATTTTCCACTTTTCTCGGCAAAACAATAAGATTATGGAAATGCCATATATGAGGAGCGTCCTCCATTTCGGGAGCGTGATCGGTCAGCGCAAATAATTTCAAACCGTTTTTATATGCGGAATCCGCCAATTCTTTCACAGTCGAATATGCATGAGTCGATGCAAGAGAATGACAATGCAAGTCAGCCTCGATAAACATTTTTATTCCTCCATATCAGAAGTTTTTCTCATAGGCATAAGCAAATATTCTTTTCCTATGAGAAAAACTCCTTAAAATTGCTCGTAATTTTTTACCGTATCATTACTGTCCATGTCAAGTCCAAGCTTTTCAAGCAGTTCCTGCGCGGCGTTATATCCCATTTTCTTCTGACGGTTATTCATCGCCGCTACCTCGAGAATTACCGCAAGATTACGTCCCGGCTTAACAGGTATGGTAAGCGACGGCACTTTTACTCCGAGTATCGACGTATACTGATTATCAACGCCCATTCTGTCATATATCTTTTCAGGATTCCATATTTCCATTTCAACGATAAGGTCGATCTTTTCAGTAAGCTTTACAGCGCCCATACCGAAAAGTCTTCTTGCGTTGATAATGCCTATACCTCTAAGTTCAAGGAAGTGTCTTATATTGTCGGGCGAGCTGCCTACAAGACTGATATTTGAAACCTTTCTTATTTCAACGGCATCGTCGGCAACAAGTCTGTGACCTCTTTTTACAAGCTCGATAGCCGTTTCGCTTTTTCCGACTCCGCTTTCACCGGTTATAAATACGCCCTCGCCGTAGATCTCTATAAGAACGCCGTGACGTGTGATCCTCGGTGCAAGATTAAGATTGAGAAACGCTATCAGCCCCGACATAAAGTTTGACGTACTTTCCTTGCTCCTTAAAAGAGGCGTTTCATATTTTTTAGCAAGTTCAAGCATCTCCGCAAAATACGGCAATTCCCGTGTTATAATAAGCGCGGGCAAGTGCTGAGAAAACAGCTTTTCAAGACGTTCGCAGCGTGTTTTTTCATCGATTGTGGAAAGATAGGCAAATTCCATCTTTCCTATTATTTGTATGCGCTCCGGATTGAAATATTCATAAAACCCCATAAGCTGAAGTCCGGGACGATTTACGTCATTTTCCTCTATAAACATTTCTTCGGGTGACTTTGGCACATATATTGACTCAAGTTTAAATTCATTAATTACCTTTTGCAGTGAAACCGTAAATTTATCAGCCATAAAAACCTCCTATAATTTTTATATCTATAACTTTAATTATACAATAAATCTAATTTATTTTCAATAGAATATTTTGATTTTAACACAACTTTTTCTAAATAATATCAGAAATAATTGAATTTGATACTAGAAATCCCTTCGGAGTCAGTTTTAAATATCCATTTTCTATAAATGCAAATCCATTCTGACAATATTTTTCCGCCTTTTTTACTATATCATTTTTTCTTTCCGGAAAATCATCAAGAAATATTCCGTTTGTAAGTCTTAGCCCAAGCATGATTTTTTCCTCGTCGGTTCCTGCGGTATAATTTTCATATACCGTTTTCTGACAGACATCATTGCAAAAGGCCTCTATGTCTTTCGGTACAAAGTATCTTTTTCCATTATAAAAAGAATGCGCAGCCGGTCCTATACCGATATATTCTTCGCATTGCCAGTATTTTAAATTGTGTCTGCTTTCAAAATCTTTTTTTGAAAAGTTTGATATCTCATACTGCCTAAATCCCGCGCTTTCAATAAGTTCTACAGAGCGAAGATACAGATAGGCGGTAAGTTCGTCATCAGGCAGCATACCGCGGATATTTCTTTCAGCAAACGGCGTATTTTCCTCAATTTTTAAAATATATGAAGAAATATGCGTTATTGGCAATGATGCGATTTTATTTATCGAATATTCAAGCTTATCCAATGTCTGATCTTTAGTACCTATCATTATATCGCAGGATATATTTTCAAAACCTGCGTCAAAAGCATCATTTACGACCTTTTCAGTCATTTCAAATGTATGCAGCCGTTCTAAAAATTCAAGTTCATTATTATCAGCCGACTGTACACCGAACGAAATACGGTTTATTCCGATAAATTTGTACTGTTTAAGTTTTAAATGCGTTACTGTACACGGATTTACTTCAATAGTGATTTCAGGATCGGTCAATTTAACTTTATTATTCAAAGCGTTTAATACAGAGCCAAAAAACTGTTCTGACATAAGCGACGGCGTACCGCCGCCGAAATATACGGTATCCGCTTCGATTTCAGGCAGATAGTTTATATTTCTCAAAACAGCGTTCTGATACTCCAAAGCCGTTTTTTTGCTGTAGGAACAGGAATAAAAATCACAATACGGGCATTTTTTTGCGCAAAACGGAACGTGAATATAGATTCCCGTCATCAGTCGATCCTTAAACTCGGAACAAGAGGAAAAAACAACGCGTCAAACAATCTGTTTATAACAAACACAATTGCAATAACCGCCAGAATAGGAACAAAACTCAAATTAAGTCTGATATACAAAAAAACTACTGCGGCAAGCATAATAAAATCGGTTATACTGTGAAAAATTGCAGACTGCATTCCGTTTGTGCATCTTTTTCCGCAATTCGGACACAGCACTCCCTTTGACTTCTGATTGCCTGCAAATGCCTTTTTCAACGGCGATATGGTCGCTTCTCCGCAATGCGGACATACATATTTTTTCATTTTTTAACTCCTTATTCATCAAGTTTTAATACACTCATAAACGCTTCCTGCGGTACTTCCACCGTTCCAAGCTGACGCATTCTCTTTTTGCCTTCCTTCTGCTTTTCAAGCAGCTTTCGCTTTCGGGTGATGTCGCCGCCGTAGCATTTTGCAAGAACGTCCTTTCTCATCGCTTTGACAGTTTCTCTCGCTATTATTTTTCCTCCGATAGCCGCTTGTATAGGCACTTCAAAAAGCTGTCTTGGAATATTTTCCTTAAGCTTTTCAACCATTTTCCTGCCTCTTGAATACGCTCTGTCCGCATGAACAATAAACGAAAGAGCGTCAACGATATCTCCATTCAGCAATATATCAAGCTTGACAAGCTTTGAAGGAGCATAGCCGAGCATTTCGTAATCAAATGAGGCATATCCCTTAGTCCTTGATTTCAAAGCGTCAAAAAAATCGTATACGATCTCGTTTAAAGGAAGCTCGTAATGGATAGCTACCCTTGTTTCGTCCAAATAGTTCATATTCTTGAAAACGCCGCGCCGTTCCTGACAAAGCTCCATAATGTTTCCGACATAATCGGAAGGCGCAAGGATCTCAGCCTTTACCATCGGTTCTTCCGCGCTCGCGATCAGTCCGGGATCGGGAAAATTTGTCGGATTGTCTATAAACATAGTTTCACCGCTTGTAAGAGTTACTTTATAAATAACTGAAGGCGCAGTTGTTATAAGATCAAGGTTATATTCCCTTTCAAGGCGTTCCTGAATAATTTCCATATGAAGCAGTCCTAAAAATCCGCATCTGAAACCGAATCCGAGCGCAATCGAGGTTTCAGGCTCATATGAAAGCGAAGCGTCATTAAGCTGAAGCTTTTCAAGCGCCTCGCGCAGATCTTCATATTTTGCTCCGTCGGCAGGATATATACCCGAATAAACCATAGGGTTGACCTTTCTGTAGCCCGGCAAAGGTTCGTCGCAGGGAGAGTCGGCATTTGTAACCGTATCTCCGACCTGCGTATCGCCTATGCTTTTAATGGACGCTGAAATATATCCGACCTCGCCGGCTGAAAGAGAGCCTTTGTTTATATGATTTACGGCATCCATATAACCTGCCTCTACGACAGTAAATTCCGTTCCTGCCGCCATAAGACGTATAGTATCTCCCGTTTTGACCGTACCCTCCTTTACTCTGACATAAATTATTACTCCTTTGTATGCATCATAGTAGCTGTCGAATATAAGCGCTTTAAGAGGCTTATCGGCTGTATCCGAAGGCGCGGGTATATCGGAAACGATCTTTTCAAGCACTTCTTCAATATTAATACCCGCTTTTGCTGAAATTTTAGGAGCGTCCATTGCAGGTATACCGATAACGTTTTCTATTTCTTCGCATACTCTATCGGGATCGGCAGAAGGCAGATCGATCTTATTGATCACCGGAACGACTTCCAGATCATGCTCGATTGCAAGATATGTATTGGCAAGCGTTTGTGCCTCTATACCCTGAGAAGCGTCTACTACGAGAATAGCGCCTTCACAAGCGGCAAGAGAACGTGAAACCTCATAGTTAAAGTCAACATGTCCGGGAGTATCGATAAGATTAAATATATACTCATTACCGTCCTGTGCCTTATAATTCAGGCGTACGGCACGAGCTTTAATCGTTATGCCTCTTTCCCTTTCAATATCCATGTTATCGAGAAGCTGTTCTTCCATATCGCGCTCTGCAACAGTATATGTTTTTTCAAGTATACGGTCGGCAAGCGTTGATTTTCCATGGTCTATATGTGCGATTATACAAAAATTTCTGATATTTTCAGTAGCCAATTTATATTCCTCCGAAATATTATTAATTTTAGATAAATTGAATAAACGTTTACGCTTATTATACCACATAATAGAAAAATTTTCAATCCCCAACTGAAATTTGATTTTTATTACATAGCCGTAAATCGCATAAAATCGCTGTTTACAAGGGTTTAAATTTGTTTTTTGGTAGAAATTATAATAGAAGAACAGCCTTAAAGTTCTACCAAAAGTTCTACCTTTTTTGACAGCTTTTTATTTTTGTTTTTTCAAGTTTTGAAAAAGTTCTACCAAAGTTCTACCACACTCTACGATACGGACGCCGTGTCTGCGGTATCCGAGGACTTCTTTTTTCTTCCTCTGTTTTCTTTTTTTGACTTATCACGCTTGATGTCGATTCCCGACTGTGCATCGCCGAGAACGTTGGCGATCGTTTCTGCCGATTCCACTCTTGAACTGAAATCCAGATGAGAGTAGATATCTGGCATGGGACTACTGCGAATTATTACAGCCACCTCGACTACAACTCGAAAATCTCATCAACTGAAACCATTGCCAAGCTGTTAGGCGGCGATGATGCTGATCACAGCACCGATGAGAACGTCGAGAGCAGTACAAGCACAAATGGGGATAACCCATAAAAAACAAAAAGCAATCATCAACAAATATTGCTAATGATTGCTGATTTGTCTTGCTACTATAAAATAAATGACATTGATTTATCTCAATTTAAATATTAATTTGATAAATCGCATGACCAATATCTTCAATTAATTGGTTATATTCTTTTATTATCAATTCATCCAAAATTTCATGTTTGGAATTGTTGCATGTATTTTTCATAACATAGTTTAAACATTTATCAAAATGAGAGCTATTAACCATTTTGTTTGTTATTTTATTTATATGAATGTCTAATTCCTCCTCAGATTTACATTTTTTACATTCAAATAACTGATGTGATAATTCTTGATCCAAAGGAGAAAGAATATATGTCGAAATATTCTCATCTAAAACATTTCTAAAGACAGGACTTTTATTAAAAGTTTTAGGTATTCTATTTACAAATAAATTTTTATATTTAGAAATAGGCTTTAAAACTGTCTTATTTAAACAATTAGCGTTTTCATTACACAAATGCTCACAATCTAGCTTCCAGCACGAATCATCAACTTCAATAGAATTAAAGCAGTTATTACTCCTGATTTTACATTCATATACAATACATGTTTCAGATTTATATTTCTGAATTCTCATTCTAATTGGAACAAAGAAATGATGTGGAAAATGTTCATATAGATCAGAAATAAATATTGCGCTTTCACTATTGTCTTCACTTTGTTCAACAATTAATTTGCTGTCTTTCTCAAAAATTGAGATATAATCTTTGTTAACTATATCATACACAAAAAAGGAGCTATCGTTGCCTAGAAAACTTTGCAACGATATAATGTTAGAATCCCATTCATCGGTAAGAGAGATAGAACAATCGGAGATATCTTTATTATATTTCTTTATAAAGGAGTCAAGTGAGTTTTTATGAGCAAACCGAAAAAATAGTGCTGACAATATGGGCAAATAATCGTCTTTTTTTAAACGGAGTGGATCTGATTTTTTGTGAGTATCACCAAAACAATCCTTTTTTACAACTTCTTCACACATCAACGAAAACATTTCTTCTTCAAATATGGAAATGTCTGAATATTTAATTTTACCGTATTTTAAAACGCTTCTATCTATATTAAGATAATTTTCGGGTGATTTATCAAAAATATTGATTGTACATCTTATCACATTGTTGTTTAAATCATATATTTTTGAATAAGAGTCATCAGCACTGTACCCGAACAATTGTTGATAATCATTTATCATATTATTTTTGTATTTTATTGAAAATGCATTGTCCAAGAAAGGAAAAGAAAAATATCTTCTTTGATCGTCCAACGTTTTACACTTGGGAATTTCAATCTTTAGAAAAATATTCCTATTTTCATTCCAGTAGTATAAACTTATAGATTTTTTTCCTCTAATCCATCTAATTTTATTTGTAGATTCTAACATTGAATAAAATTCCTTATCTTTCTCCACGTTTCCTTTTTTAACAATTTCTGGTTCGATTTGTGATTCAAGTTTATAATCTGAAAAGAAAATTGGAACATAATTTATTTTATTAGAATTTAAATATTTTTTTAACTGATTAATTATTTCGACATAAATCACATGATTATTAATTTCACAATGCTCAAAGTCCAAGTCATAGAAATCAAAATCCTTGTCACTATTAAACAAATTGGGATTAATCTTTAACCTAACAAGTGTACCTTGTGAAGTCAATTTATTAAACTGTTCTACGTATGAATTAGGGCATTTTGAAACTTCAATTTTTCCCTTATTACTAGAATATGAAGAAAAGCAAATATGTCTTGGTGTCCTGTTAGCCTTCTTAGTGAAAAACTCTATTTCATCAGTCAATTGAAATGCACTTTGAAGACCAATACCAAATACCCCCGATGGAATAAACCAATCAGGCATTTGCTCTATAATCCTATGGTGTTGAGGATTACATATATTGTTTTCGCCTATTCTACACATATATTGTAAATCTTCATCATCTATTCCAATACCGTTATCAATCACCTCAACATACACTGCATTTTCTCTGTTATCTTCAATTACATTTACTTGTATTTTATATTCGTTTTCAAATTTAGATGATAAACACCATTTTGCTAACTCTTTAGAACAAAATAATCTTGAATAATCCGAAGATAACCCACTATAAAAATCCTCCCAAGCTTGTAGTAATGTTGCATCGATTGCATTTTGGATAATTTCTCTAAACGCAACATATTTATTATCATAAACATTACTGCCTGCAAGAAGATTAAAAATTTTGTCACTAGGAAGTTCCATTCTTAAATTATAAACAAAATGTTGATATTCTATTCCATTAACTAAAATTTTTTTATTTCTGATTCTTGGAGCTGCACCAAAGTCACGTTGAGCAATCATATCCCACTCTTTTTTCAAATAAGAACAATCATCTTCTAACCAATGTAACCAATCATATAATTCTCTTGCAACAAATAGTGAATCCTCATCTTCACCAACACATGAAGCTTCTATATCAATATGCATAGGACAAACGAAAAAATGAGTTATAGATTCATGTTTCAAATAATGTATTTTAGATAAGTCAGGGATATTATTGTCTTTTTTGCGAATAGCAAGTTCAAATTCCTTACTAAACCTGTTATTATCCAAATCAAGCAAATCACCTAAACGTATCATTGAAGCAATAAATCTTGGGTGAAAAATATCTGAAAACATGCCATTTGAATTTCGACTCAATGTAGAAATTGTCTCCACTTCTTTTCCATGAATTTCACAAATATTTATTATTGCTTTAACAAATCTTGCTTTTATTCTTCCTAAAAAAATATTATCATAGTCTCGCTTTATTTTTTCAACGCCTCTCCAATGGTCAGGTCTATTATAATCTTGTAACATAATTAAAATAGAATAATAGAGTTCCTTAAGATTTCCATCTGATACATCTTTATTATAATACTCTATCAATCGCTTTGCAGAATCACTACTAATATGATTTTTTAAATGATTTTTAAATTCGTCTCTAGTATCTGAAAGTATTTCCAGTATTTCCTCCAGTTCTAAAGCCATGCCATAATCATGCGTATATGCACAAATTAATAACATAAAAGTATCAGTCGCAGAGAGTGCACGAATTCTTTCTTCTCCCAAGAAAAGTTCTATATTTGTTATGATAGTTCTAGAGTGTGATGCGTCATGTCTACTGAAATATGGAAAAACACGATAAACGCTTCCAAGTTTCTCAGAGATATCTTTTTTTAGTAACGTCCAAAGACAGTAAACTTCGTTTACCTGATCATATTTGTCACCTAAATTTTTAAAATGCTCTTCTAAAGTAAATTGCATACTATACTGATTCATAATTATAATCCGCCTTTCTGCGAAAGGCACCAATGGGGTTATGAAAAGGAGCTTTCGCTAATAATGATAAAGTGATATAATAGTAATTGAGAGAAACGGTCAACTACAGAGACCGTGGAGGAGAGTGGCGGGGCTGAATAGCGGCAACCTCGCATAATTATATGGTTCAATTCTCCGTTAAGGCATCAATAAATGGCGCAAACCAGTAGCCCGTAAACTTATCTCTTTCAAATCGACTCGATTTTGCCGGAGAATCAGTCAATGCCGTTTTTCTCAATTCTATTAAGGAGGAATGTCAATGGCATTTAAAATTTTTCGGAAAAACTGCTGCGGTCTTGATGTTCACAAAACATGGATCTACGCTTGCATCGGAATAACCGATACAAACGGTCGAACAGAATACAAACAGGATCGCTTTTCCTCATTTTCAAAAGGATTAAAGGAATTAGCTGAATGGCTTGCAAAGTATTCCTGTACCGAAGTCTGCATGGAATCATCAGGTAAGTATTGGATTCCTATTTTCAATATTCTTGAAAAGACCTGTTGGGTTACGCTTGCCCATCCCAAATATACCAAACCGCAGAAAGGAAACAAAACCGACCGTAAGGACGCAAAATGGATATGTGACCTGTTCATGTGCGATATGATAAAGTCAAGCTTTATTCCGACGCCTGATATCCGTCAACTTCGGGATTTGCTGCGCTTTCGCATGAAACTGACTTATCAAATCACCGGTATGAAGAATAGAGCACTCAACTGCCTCACTGTTTCCAATCTGAAGCTTGATTATGTATTTTCTGACGTGTTCGGTAAATCCTCACGTTCCATCATCAAACAGATACTTGATCATCCCGGTGAGACCTTTGATGTAGCTCCTTTTGTGGACAAACGCTGTAAGCACTCCATAGAAGAAATTCAAGCAGCCGTTGACGGAGCAGTCAACCATGAACAAGCGACAAAACTGAAAATTTGTCTTGATTTTATTGATGAACAAGAAAAACGTATCGCCGAACTTGATTCTGAGATTTTTTGTTTGGCTAAACCTTACGCTGCCGCACTCGACCTTATGCGAACCGTTCCCGGACTCTCGAAAGAGCCCTTGACCGCAATTCGTATATTGTCTGAAATTGGTACGGATATGTCTGTGTTTGCCACTTCAAAACATCTCGTTTCTTGGGCTGGCTGTTGCCCTCGTAATGACAGCAGTGCTCAGAAAATCAAATCCACAAGAATTTCTCGTGCCGGCTCTTTCTTAAAACCTATTCTTGTTCAAATTGCAAATGCTCTTATCAAATCAAAAGAACACCTCGAATTTGGAGAGCGTTATCGTAGAATCAAGGCTCGCCGTGGGCATAAGAAAGCTATTATCGCTGTTTGCCGTATGCTCCTGACCGCTATCTGGAACATACTTTCCAAGCTTGAGCCTTATTCTGCAAAGGGGTATCTTGCCGATAAGCTGACAGAACACTCTGTTGTTATATCCAAATCCGAAGGTCTTGCTCTATTTAGGAAACGTGGATATATCTTCAAAGATGAGCTTGCAGATGCCGGCTGTTAACCTTTTTTTGCTAATTATTTTGCCGCTTTCAGGTGGCTTGTTTTCGTGCGCCCTTTTTACTTTTTTATGGCGATGATATCTTTTTCAAACTTATCACTCCTAAAGATTAGTTTTTTGAATTGTATATAATTAAGTTATAATCATTACATCTAACAATTAACTGGTGTAGTCACTAATAAAATCAAATGTAAAATAACTTTATTTAATTAGAACATCATTTATATATAAGAAATGGCATATACTTCTACAAAACAGGATAATATACAATTATCTTAGCCTAAGAAGTTATTCCATTTAAAGCCATGTGAACAACTTCTATAATATATAATCGACTTCACCGCCAAAAAGATACAAAATTCGAGCTTTTTTGCAGACATTTGTATACTTGCACAAATAAACACCTTAAATTTATGCGTTATGCCATATTGACCGGTTTCATTCGATATGATTATTATAGCATAAAAACAGATCAAAAACCGACTTATGGTACGAGTGGTATGGTTTTTGGGTATGAAATGCATAAATTGATCTCAATTTGTCAAAATTTGTATCCGCTGTATCTGTTTGATATATTATAGCACAAAATTTTTATTTGTGCCGAAACTTGTAACGAAATCTCGGTTTGTTTGTAGTGAAAAAGTTTATTTTCGATTTTTTTGGCAATTTGTGCAGCCTGAACACTTCAATTCCGACTGCACATCTGCTCTTCCTTCCGAACATTCCTGCTTACACTTAATATAGCATTAATTTCATAAGAAATCAATAAGTTTGCACTATTTGGTCATTTTTTGACACTAAATGGTAAATTATCGACAGTTAAACTCGTCAAGCATTCTTTGGTACTCTTTTTCTTCGCAATCGATATAGTCCTTTGCAAACTGCTCCGCTTCATCAAGACTGTTCTTCACCAGTTCAAAATCGACTGCAGCGGAAAAGACATCTATCTTGAATCCTTCGCAGGCAACAATCTCGCCGTCCTCATTTTCTCTCGGTAAATAATTATCCGATGTGATCTTCACAAAAAATCCTTTGTATTTCATATCCATGCTCCTCCTAAAAATCCATTTCAAATTCATCGTCAAAGTCAATATCTTCAAACTCATCAATCTCAAAATCCTCATCGCATTCTTCCTCTGCCAACTCCATTTGAAGCGAATTTTCCAGAGCCTTTTGCAAATAAGATTCGTCAAGACCATTCTCTCTGTATCCCTGTAAAATCGTATTGTAATACTGCTGACTCGGCGGTGAAATCTCCCCATGATTCATCAGATACGCCATACCCTTATAGGATTTCCCGTCCAACTCAAAAGGCATTTCTTCTTGACGGTATAATCTTGGATATCCCTCGTACCGGTTCAATATGGGCAGATCCCTTTCATCAAGTTCCCAGATCAGAACCGGAACGCTTGCGTTTTCCTTTGGTACAATTGTAGCAACGCCTCTGAATTCTAACTCAAAGTTTTTGATTTCTGACGTTCCCACAACCCTTGAATGCGGACATCTGTACGCCATCTGTCCCAGATTAATATTGCTGCCATAGGCAATGTATAATTGTTTTTTCTGCATTTTTCTTACCTCACATACTTAATTCAAATGCTTCTTCCTGTTCCAAATCTTCGTCCTCAAAAATCGGCTCACGCTCGCTTTCTGTCGGCTCTATTACCTCATCGGGTACATTTTCGATTTCCTGCCTAACCTCTGCTATAGGCTCGACACGTTGCTCACGGGCGGCGATTCTCTCGGCTTTAAGACGTTCCCTCTGCTTGATTGCATCTTCCGGGTGTAGCCAAGCGATATTTCCCTCAAGATGAGAAATCAGATGCTTGCGGCAGTTTTTAAACTCCGGTCCGTTTAATCCAATGCGGATCAGCCAGCAGCGAAATGTATAACGTGGATTTTCGCTTTGCGTCACACGTGGACTTGCAGATTTCTGAGTCAAAGCCTGATTGCTGACCGCCAACAACAGCGAGATATATGCTCTCAGCACACCGGCATTTAGACTGCTATTAAAAGCTCTCACTTCAATATTGTTGTCGGTAAATACAGGGTGTAAATTCAAGCAACGATATCTGGATAAATCGTAATGTGAGTGATAGTCGGAAGTATCTCCGTACCACAGCCGTTTTATCGTCTGCAAATCCTTCGGCTTTTTCTTGTTTAGTTCTTCCAAAAATCGTTTATCAACCTTTTTGCAATAGGTATTTTCACGATTTGAATTGACCTGTAAAGCCTGATACAGCATATCTTCCTTGCTTGCAAAAATGTTGACAAGATTTCGCAGCGTTCTTGCGTCATATGGCTCGAAATCAATGTGAATGTGGATTCCCGTCGATTCATTGCAGACTCCGCCGCTTCGCCGAATAGACCGCACAACCTCCTGCAAAAGAGCCATATCATTGTATTCCAAAATCGGAGTCACAAGCTCCACAGAATATTTTTTCGTTTCAGGATTCCCGTTTTTGTTTGTGCAGCGGATACTTGCGTCCGACATGATTTTCCAAAGCCTGTCCTGATTATCATACACATCATATCGGTCGTAGCTGCCGCCAAAATGCCTCGGTACGCCGCCCAGAACCTTGCTTATAGCCTTTGCCGCAGCTTCTCTCGTCAAGCCTGTACACTCAACTTCTACGCCGAATTTTTGCTGTTTAATTCCTTCAAAATTTCCTGACAAACTATCGCCTCCAATGAAAAATGTCTGTAGATTTTTCTCTACAGACACCTTGATTTTTATTATTCAATATCAGTTTTCACTTCATAACCGCCCTTAAAAATCACCAGTATTTCGGTCTTTGAGAGTACCTTTACACACTCTATAAGCTTGCGTATCAGCACATTATCAAAGGTTTCCAATTCAAACTTTTCACGCTCTATCATATCCATGATTTTATCAAGTTTTTTCTGAGTTTCGGCGGAGGTTTTATTCTGAGACTTTAACATTTCTAACCGCTCGCTCAGCTGCTGTTCCTCCTGATACAGCCTTGAAAATTCGCTGTCAAGCTTGTCCTCGTCACAGCCTCCGGAGGCTATCAGTCCGACCAGATCATTCCTCGCTTGATCTATTTCTTTCAGACGATTTTCGATGCCGATAATTTCTTCCTGATCCTGACATTCCAGAACCGTTCCGATGTTAGCCTTAAGGATTCTTGCAATATCGTCACGGCAGCAGTAATAATTATTTATCGCTCGAATTATGCCCTTGTGAAGATTTTCTTCCTTGATCGTAGGAGAGTCGGGGCAATATTTTTTACCGTGTTCCAGACGGCTTATGCACCTCCATACGATTTGCTTTTTTCCTCTCGCAGACCAAGTGGTTCTCCGATATGGAGTACCGCAATGACCGCAGATAAGCAGTTCCGTAAGCGCATATTTGCTTGAATATTTTCCCTGCTCGGTAACCGTTTTGTCGCTGATTTTTCTTTTGGAACTGCGCCTCGCAAGCTCCTGCTGAACCCGATTGTAAGTGTCCCTATCGACTATCGGAGCGTGGTGATCCGTCACCAGATACATTGGTCGTTCCCCATGATTTTTCACGACCTTATGAGTGATGCAATCGAGCGTATAAGTCTTTTGCATCAGCACGTCGCCAACATATTTTTCGTTCTTCAAAATGCTGCTGATAAGCGATTCATTCCAGATTTTCTTGCCTGTTGCAGTCAAAAATCCATTGCTTTCGAGAACTGTTTTAATATTTCTCATGCTGTATCCGTCGAGAAACAAATTATAAATCATCCTCACAATTTCAGCTTCTTCGGGAACAATTTCCGGCTTGCCGTCAGCACCCTTTTTGTATCCCAGAAGATACTTGTACTGAAACTGTACCTTGCCCTCACGGTAGGCTTTTTCCTTGCCCCATGAAACATTTTTGCTGATTGATTCCGACTCTGCCTGAGCGAATGAACCATACAGAGCAATCATAAATTCACTTGTCATGGTCAAGGTATTTATGTTTTCTTTCTCGAAAATCACGCCTATTCCAAGGTCTTTAAGTTGCCTGACATACTCAAGGCAATCTACGGTATTTCGGGCAAATCTTGATATCGACTTGGTGATCACCAGATCAATTTTCTTGTTTTTGCACATACGGATCATGCGATTGAACTCTGTTCTTTTCTTCGTTTGAGTACCGCTTATGCCCTCGTCAGCAAAAATTCCTGCGAGAGTCCATTCCTTTTTTCTGTTGATCAAGTCGGTGTAATATGCGATTTGAACTTGGTAACTGTTCTGTTGTTCCTCTTGTTCTGTTGACACTCGGCAGTAGGCTGCCACCCTTAGTTGGTGATACTTATCACGGCTTATTTCCGTCTGCGCTTTCGCCGGAATTATCGTCACATTTGGCGCTGTGCTCATGATTTTCACCTGTCCTTTCCGTTATATTTTTGATATGTACCCCCACCCCTAAATTCAACCTCTATGGTACAAAAATGGCTTATCCAAATCCTGTTTACACAGGACTTAAATAAGCCAATATCCAACGTATTTAATTGTTCTTGATCATCAATCAGACCGCGTATCTGCGCCGTTTTCTGAGGATTCTCATCATAGGTGCAGCAGTCGTATTTCAGCTCGGCAAGCCTGAAAATTTCCGATTTAATTCTGTCAAAATCTACTTGCGGAGAATCGGTCATCTGATTGATTTCATTCTGCTTGAGGATCACATCGGCAGTAGGAGAATATGTGCTTACCTCAACACTTGATTCCATTAAATTCGGATTCGCAATGACCGTATTCAAAACAGTCAGAACTGCGCCGATAATCATCTGATCCGTAAGCTGATATTCAAGTCTGTAACAGTCGGGATTTCTGCAATCCCACTTTTCATAGCGGCTGTTACCACCGATTCGTGACAATCTATGACCGCATTCGGAGCAGTATGTACGGCTTCTTATTTCCTGCAATTCCTCTGAAATCATGTACATGGAAGTTGCTTTTGATACCCTTTTTTCGTTTGCCTGATTGAAGAATTTTTCGCTGATTATCTGCGGATATTTGTCATTGCCAAGATACTTTTCATTCTCGATTATTCGCTTGACCATATTTTTATTCCAACACTCTGAATCCTCGTTGTACTTGATTTTTTCGGATTCCATTAGCTTTGCCATCTGCATTAAACTGCTGCCGTTCAAGTACTCTTCAAATATTTTTACGACCGCTTTGGATTCTTTAAAATCAACCGTAATCTCGCCGTTTTTCATGCAGTAACCGAACGGTATAACTCTGTTTTTTGCCATAATTCCCACCCCTTTTCAACGTATAAGGATACCACACTTTTATGTGAAAATCCAGTATCATAACCAACAAAAATATGCCCCGAAATTTTACTTTTACGGAGCATATTACATTATATTTTCTCTTTAAATTTCAGACCGCCTATCACATGAAATTCCAACACATTTTGGCTTATCACAATAATTTTCTCCACGATATTTTCAAACGCTGATTTGTCAAATTCCGTTATAGGATTTTCTTGCTTTTCAAAGTAATCTATCAGCATTTCTATCTGATCGAGCGTTTCATCTTCATCGTCAAGATGCGTGATTTTTTTCAGTTCAGACTGCAGTTTATTAACATTTGCATTAAGCTCAGAAGTCTGCTCAAGGTACTTCCCATTGTCGAGAAATCCCTTTGTTTTAAGCCTTGCAAGAACGTGCGTCTGCTCCTTGAGTTTGGCGATCTCCTTGTGTATTTCCATTACGTTGGAATTACCGCTGAATCGCCGTAATTTTAAGTCCTGTAATGCAATTTGCAAGGGCACGAGAATCTGCTTATAATTGTAAAACAGTTTATTATAAAGCGTTATAAATGCGTTATAAAACCGCTGCTCTGAAATTTGTTTTATACTGCAATTTTTAGCAGACGTATTATGATTTCTGCATTCCCAATATGTGCTGCCGTTAATGTGCTTTATACGAAACATTGTACCGCATTCTCCGCAGTAAATTTTCTGACTTAGTGGGCAAATACATTTTTTCACTTCAAAAGATCGTGATGACATCAATTGTTGTACCTTGTCAAACTGTTCCTGCGGAATTATGGCGTCGTGCGTGTTTTCCGCATAATATTTTTCTTCACAGCCGTTATTTATAATCGTTTTGTAAGGAAGTACCGTAGTGGTACACGTTTTATGCCACAATGAATTTCCGGTGTATTTTTCATTCGTCAAAATATATCTTACAGCTATGCTTGACCATTTCCTTTTATCCGATTTCTGATTTAATAAATTCGCAATTGCTTCAGTACCCAAACCATTTAAATAGCTGTCGTAAATAAGCCGAATAATTTTTGCTTCTTCTTCAACAATTATAAGCTGCTTATTTTCTATCCGATAGCCATAGGGAGCATGAGGAAGCACATAAGTCCCGTTCTGCATTCGCTTCTGAACGCTCCAACGCATATTCTGCGAAATTGAAGTCGATTCCTCCTGTGCCAAACCGCCCATTATCGTTATCATCATTTCATCGGTCATATTGGCTGTATCAATGTTTTCCTTTTCAAAAAATACCGTAATTCCAAGGGATTTCAGCTCACGAATATTTTTAAGGCAATCCTTTGTATTTCGGGCGAAACGGCTGATCGACTTTGTGTATATTCTGTCAATCTTACCCTTTCGGCAGTCCTTCATCATGCGCTGAAATTCCTCACGCTTATCATCACGAGTCCCTGTTACGCCCTCGTCGGCATAAATATCTATCAGAGTTTCCGTTTCCGAATGCTCAAAAATCTGACCGTAATATCTCGTCTGAGCCATAAAGGAATTCAACTGATCTTCGCTGTCTGAACTCACTCGGCAGTACGCCGCACAGCGGATCAGCGTATCTTTTTCTTCTGCTATTGTCGGCTGTATCACCGTAACTGTCGGCATATTTTCACCTCCGTTTCACCAACAAGGATACCATATTTTTCATTGAAATGCTATCACCAAACCCGACAAAATTACTTGTCTGAATCTGTGCAGTTTTTACGCTTATCAGCTTGTCCTGCCGCCACGCAAAGACAAGCTGCAAACATTCCGACAATGCCGCCGATTACCATACCTATGAAAAATATTAACATCTCAAAACCTCCTATGCCGCGTCCCTTGAGGACGGAAACTTTCTGTAAATATCCTCTGCATTTCTGCTGTTAAAATTCTGTTTTTCGCTTTCTTCAAGAATCTTGCTGATCTTATCGGAAAACATTCTTGCCATAAAGTCGTTGAATTCTGCCTGTCCGAATTTAGTCATTAACCTTCACCCCGATACTTATTTTTACTGCTTTATCCACCTTTTCCATGATTTCCAAACCTACCGAACCCACATATCTCAGCAGTCGGTTACGGTCAATTGTGCGTATCTGTTACGCAAGAACGATCGAGTTCTTGGGCAGCAATCTTGAACCTCTGATATGAATATGAGTGGGCATATTATTCTTTTTTGCTGACGACAGCGGAAGTACCACAAGCGTCGGACTATGCTTGTTTCCAATGTTATTCTGCACTACCAAAACAGGTCTGATACCGCCCTGTTCCGAACCGATTATCGGGTCTAAATCCGCATAGAATATATCTCCGCGCTTTACAATCATTTTAGCGTTCTCCTTTCATTTTTATATATTTTAAAATTACATACTTTTTCTCCGGTCGAGCCTTATAAAAAATACGCTCTAAAAGTAAGAAACGAATTGTCCTGCCGGGTCACCGTCTTTATGTAAAACTGCGGTCTGCCAAACGCAAACCGCAGTAATAACTCATTTTGCCTTCGTTTAATTTTCCATGATACTTATTCTCAATATCCGTCATGGCGGAGCGTCGTGAACGATCGGCAGCTTACCGATCTCATGGAAATCTCATCCCTCCGAGGTTCTCCCGGAGCCGCCCTCATTGCCTGATTCCCCGACCAAGGGGTGCTGTGACTGGACGGAAGTATCATTGTCCTCCTGCGTTTCATTGCCGTTCCGAAAAGCTGTTCCGGATTTTGAAGTTTCATATTTCTCGCTCGCTCTTTCGAGGTCTTGGCGTATGGCTTCTTTGGCTGACGATTTTTAGACCGCCCGCAAGATTAACGTATTCCCGATGCTGTATATTCAATTTTCAAGTTTCCTGAAAGGATTTATTTCTCCTTTCGCTTGTATAGGGGAAGAAGTCGGTGTTTTGATACCCCCTAAATTTTTATTTTTCTAAAAGTTTGTTGAGTTTGCACAAAATCTTTGCTTTCTTTTTGTTGATATTTTTCTGATTTATGTTATAAAACTCAGCGCATTCACGTTCTGTCTTATTTTCAAAATACAGCATAATTATCAGTTCTCGTTCAGATTCCGACAATAAATCAAGGCAGCTATACAGCCGTTCAACGAATATTTTTCGGTCTGTTTCTTCTTCCACATCATAATCTGTTTTAAACTCCTTAAAGTTTTCAAATGCATTTTCATACCCACCGATCAGCGCAGAAAACTGTATCTCATGCTTGAAAAACGACTCGTCATTATCGTCTATATTCCACTGGGTTCTGTTGTAATTTGTGCGAATCTTCTCACTCACCTCAACCTCCACAAATTTTTTCGATATCGTATCGTAAACACGTACCGTGTTCTTCTTCAATTTTTTTCACCTCCGTTCAATTCAAAATCAAACGAAGGCTATGGATATTCGGCTATTAAACACAGCCATTTTGCTGTCAAAAACATGATTGTCCTTTCCCATGAATAGGTTAAGGACACAAAAAAAGTCTGCATACTTACGTACGCAGACTAAAATCATCTGAAAGCAGAATATATAAAATGAGAATACAAAACATTTCGCTTTGTTTATTCTGCAAAACGATCATGTTTTGTACCCTCAGTACAATTTGTATTAATGGTTTTATGATAATTTTTAACATAACAAATTATTTTGTTAAAAGTAAATTTATAAAAAGTAAACATCAAAATTAAGACACCCTTACAGAGCCGGTAACAGATACTGACGGAGCACTTTCATCTATAATTAATCTCATATTTACTGATATTTTTGCTGTCATTTGTGACAAAGAAATATGATATATACCTGTTTCAGTAATTATAGTCTGCTTTGGATTTAAACCGGATGAGCTTACTGATAATTTTGCTCCTTCTGTCAATTGTGTCACATCAATAATTATTTCACGACTGTTTTGAGTATCTATCGTTAAGGAAGATACAACTTGAGATGCCGTCGCTCCTTTTATATACCTTAATATAAATGATTTACTACTGCTGCCAGCAGATACATTAGTTACATTTAAAAGTAAAAATGCTAATACGGTAAAAATCGAAGTTACATATTTTTTCATGTATTACCACCCCTTCACTTTAGTTAAAACTTCCTTATCCATTTCACAAGTTTCACAAATCGCATCGCAGAAAACTTTTATTTTCAAAAATCATTCTGAGTCCTCTTTGCCTATGATATTTTTATCCGTTATTTTTCCACCGGACATATGATAAACCACATCGCAGAGTGTTTCTATATCTTCTTTAATATGGCTGGTCAGTAAAATAGTTTTTTTGTTTTTAAAATTTAAAATAAGATTTCTGATTTCAGAAACACCATTTTCATCAAGTCCATTAAACGGTTCGTCAAAAATCAATATTTCAGGATCTTCCATAATTGCTTGTGCAATTCTCAGACGCTGTTTCATACCCAATGAAAGCGCCGAAGTTTTAATTTTCATTTTCGGATCGATACCTACCGCTTCCATTGCATTTTTGATTTGATCATCGCCTATAACATTCCTTATCTGCGCAAGAATTTTGAGGTTTTCAAATGGGGTAATATACCCAATAAAACTTGACTGTTCTATAACTACGCCTGCATTTTTTATAAAGTCGCAGTCATTTCCAATAATATTTCCGTTTACTGATATTTTTCCGGAATATTTTATAAATCCGCAAATTGCTTTAAAAAGCATACTTTTTCCGCTTCCGTTTCTTCCAACAAAACCGGTACATAATCCTTTTTCTATATTTAAATTATCAATATCGATAATTATGTTTTTCTTTAATTTTACAGTTACATTTTCGACGCTTATAATATTCATCTTTTTCTTCCTTTCAGAATTATTGCAATTAAAAAAATGCTGCAAATAATAAAATATACTGCAAATGTCAATACAATTTTTGGTGAATCGTTATAGTAAACTAACGATATGCTTTTAAGATTCATATCAACCAACATTATGAGAAATATTGCAGCAATACAAATTCCTGTCAGCCAATACCTTTTTTTATAGATTGAACATATTATTGTTATAAAAGATATAATCATCAATAAAAATCCAAGCATTACAGCGTATAAAAATATATGCAGTCCATGTGAAAACCTTATATTAATGTCAAATATTCTTTGACATAGCATAATGGATATCATATTCCATATAAGGATACAAATTGTTCTTGGAATTATTTTTTTTACATAATTCCATATATACCTATAATAACTTCCGTGATATATAAGTTCTATTTTCTTATAGTCCGGTTCTGTTCTGAGAACAGGCGCCATTATAAAAAATTCTATTATTTCAAGTATCAGATTTCCTCTTAGAAATCTAATAATGTCATTATCATATATTTCAAACGGCATTTTATCAGAAATAATAAACCGCAGATAATCTGATGTTGTGACTTTCATTTGCATATTTGCTGTCATACTGAATTCACTATAGGCAATAATGTGTATCAGTGTTATCAGTATACAGAAACTGATATTTATAATTAAATTTCTTTTAATCATCGCAGCACACCGTTTTTCTCATTTTTTTAATTGCAATTCCAAGTACTGTCGCCGCGATACTCCAGACTGCTATAACAGGAATTATATCCTTTAATATACTGACATTATTCGGAGCTTTGGTTATCAGCATCATAGGTTTTATGTAGTAGTTGTTTGCCATGTTAAGTCTTACTGAAATAAAAAAGGATAATTCCGGAACAGAACAGAGCAGTATAATAACCAACGCAGAACCTAAAGCAGTTTTTTTACCGCAGAATGTCTGAATTATAAGAATAATATACGTCATAAGGGATATTGTTAAAAGCAATACTGAAAAAAATATAACGACAGTTTCGGGATTTATGATCTTAACTGAAAAGTATTCATAAGCATAAATAAAAAGTGAGAATACTACGCAGTAAATTAAATTACTGTAAAATGTCGATATTATCCTACGGCATATATATTTCCATAAGCTGCCGTATCTTATCAGTTCAATAGAATTCGTCTTTCCCATACCGCATAAAACAAAATATACAAGATAAATTCCCCAGAAACAAAGATAACACGGCATACTGTTCAACGGTTTATTATAACCGCATATTTTCAGATTTACCATAGATATGAAAATAATCATATATCCGAATGAACAAACTGATGATAACAGCAATCTATTAATTAGTAATTTTGATTTCATTTCTTAATCTCCGAATAATTAAAATAATGGCTGCTATAAAAACAGGTATTAACGAAAAATAAACCGAATACCATTCCGAATAAACTTCACCCGTTACAGTAACGGGATACCATGGTGAGAATTGCTGAAATAAGAATATACCTGTCATGTTATGAATTGCCGAAAGAACATTTCCGACTAATAGGTAATAAATATGCGGTATAAGAATGATAAGAAAACTTTTTTCCGTATTTATTGATATTGCTGCGGCAAACAAACCGAAGGCAAAACCAAATACAAAATATACTGTGAAACCATGAATCATTCCTCCTAATACAGGAAAGTTTTTCATGAGATCCGGAAAAAAATCCATAAGCATACCGCAGTCATATTCAGGATTTCTTAATCCGATAAAAGCGCCGAAAATGATGAAAATCCAATATCCTGTCATCATAACGAATCCGGAAATCAACGCATATTTCATACATTTTGAAATTATAGTCTTTTTGTATGATGCTTTTCGTACAAAAATATACTGCAAATAACCATTATTTTCATATGAAGCAAATATAACCGGCAACGTTGCAAATAACGGATAAAACAGCGGCGTATACATATTGCTGTGGATATGATACATATCCCAGTCAAGCAGCTGATTTATAAGCATATCCTTTGCCTCCAAAATTTCGTCTGCCGGTATATCGCTGAAATCGTCAAAAAACATCAGATCAACCCATGAACTCTGTATTAAAAATGATACTATCATTATCATCGGCATTGCCAAAACAGCAATAATCGTCCTAACATTAAAAAGCTGTTTTTTAGTTATCAATTTCATATCCAACCTCAATATAAACCATATGGTCTGATTTCTATAGTGCAGGCTTCCGGACGAAATGTATATACGATGCCCCAATTTTCATCGCTGTTTTCGCTGCCGATTAATGGCTCAACTGAACCGGTTTCTTCTGATTTTTTTGTTTCTTCTTCGTATTTATCAAGAAAAACCTGCGGTATATCTGAGGAATATGTAAAATTCAGCAGCTCAAAAGCATTTTGCAAACATTTTTCTAAATCATCCGTATTATTTTCTACAGCAGCCGGATCGATACTAAAAGATATAACCGAAATTTCTGTATCTTGATATATAACTTCTGTATTTATATTACTTTTTTTATAAGATAAAGTTGTCATGTATGAATCCTCGGACTGTTTTTTAAAGTTATTGCTGCTGATAAGGGAATTTACGAAATCCTCATGAGATATTTCTATACATGGCATATTTTCAATTAATTCCTGTTCTTCCATTTCAGCTGAATTTAAGCTTGCTGCTTCTGATGAAACAGAATCTTCTTTTATTTCACTTGAACAGCCTGACATAATAATAGCTGACAACAAAAAGCATATAGCTATTTTTACTTTTTTCATTGTGTTCTCCTCAATACGATTTATAAATAGTCATGATCCGTTTCAAAAAAGAAACGGACATGACATATTTTATTGTACACAGAGTTTTAGATTATGATTCATCCGGCGACCATGATCCGGTTACAAGAATAGATGATCCACTATAGGTTTTTGAAACATACAAATCGTATTCATAATTTTTACTTGCACTTGTTGAGAAGACTTTTCTTTGTCCCTTGGTAGCAGAACAAGAACCACGATTACTACCATTTGAGTTTCTTATTACTGCAGTTACCATAGAATTGTCTCCAGAAGCATTTCCTCCAGAATAATTGAAAACGGCTTTTCCAGAACCAGTTTTTGTTAAAGGATTACTGGAAACTTTGGTTTCTGAACCAACATAGGCTCTGACGTTTGAGAATTCTCTTATCTGACGAGCACTTGCGCTCATACCTGCTGCACCTACAGCGAGTGTTGATACTGCCATAACAGAGGCAGCGATTTTCTTGAATGTTTTTGTCATGATTTTTTCCTTTCCAATCAACAAACCAAGTTGATCAATAATTTTTTATAATACGAACGCTTTATGTATGATAAATATAACACGTTAAAGCGTTCGCATTATTGTCGTGCTTTGATTCGGCATATTAGCCTTATTTCTTCAGCTTTTTTAAAGCTTCGGGTTCTTTAGGCTGATGATAACCGCCCAAAGATGCTGAACTTGATGCGTTAACAGCCGCTTTTTTTACTAACTGAGCTGCCGCCGTGCATATCGCATTTTTAATCTTCATGCTTTTTCACCTCAACTTCCTTCATTAGCTTTGCAACTAGCATCGCTAACGAAACCGATAGCATAGCCAATATTATTATAATTGAAACAGTTTTATATATAAACATTAATAAAACTGCAATTACCGTAAAAATTAAAGAAAAAAATATTGCAATTTTTCTATATTTATTTACTTCCTTTTTTTCTAAGGGTTTATTTTCATTTTCAATTGGCGCTAACCAGAATATTAATATATTTGAAATTATAATAGCGGTAACATAGAATGTCATATTTGTTATAGAAATATTTTTTATTAACAGTACGACTATCCATATATTTAATGTAAAAATAAGATTACATCTTAAATGCGTTTTTGCATGATAACCACCGCAGTATTTTCGCATCACTAAAAAAACAAGATAAAATATAAATATATTAAGAAACTCATTTGTCAGTATTCCACTCAAAACTACTATAATAAGATTGGTCAATGCTGACAATATTGCTTCGCACCCATAGACATATATTTCATGTTCGTTTTTATCAATAATACCTTTTCTGATAAAAAAATCAGCTATTATATTTGCAAGACCGGTAATCATTTTTTAATCACCTCTTGCAAATATAATAGCTTTTATTTCTGAAAAAGTCAATACAAAATGCGTGTTTGGTAGTTTTCGCTTCGTGTTTGGTATATATTAAAAAGATTTAATCATAATATTGGTAATAAACATATTTCCATTTTCATAAAATTCGATCATTCCATCATACTTTTCCGTTATATTTTTCATAGACTGCGTTCCCAATCCATGAAGTCCGGAGCCTTTTTTAGTTGTTTTCAACTCCGAATTATTTTCTAATACAGATGATCTGATCGTATTGCCAATAGTTATACCCAGATAGTTTCTTTTGTTTTCAATATTGACCTTTATCCGACCGCTTTGCTGCTTAATACATGATTCAATTGCGTTATCTATAGCATTAGAGAATAAACGAATTATATCATTTTCATCAAAACCACAGAAATCCGTATTAATATTACATACAATATCTATGTTTTTTTCTCTTGCTAAATTCAGCTTGACATTTATAACTGCGTCAATGATTTCATTGCCGGTTTTTATATACTCATGAAATTGGTTCAGCTTGGTATCGGTAATCTTAGTTATATATTTTTTTGCTTCATCATTTTGATTGTTTTCAATAAAATTGAAAACACATAAAAGTTCGTTTTTTAAATCATGCTGTAAAATTTGAAGATTGTGATATATTGTCTGAACAGAATCATATGATTTTTTCTGTTCTTCATACTGCATTTCCATTATTGAATATTTAAATTTTTCCCTGTTTTTCTTTGCAATCATTCCAAACAGTAAAAAAACTGTAATATTGATAACAGCAAGTCCTATTAAAAGGGTTATTAAAAACTTATCGGTACTGTTTGAATTTTCACTATAGTATAATTCTCCGGAAAAACCTATAATTATTGCAGATATTACGAATATCATTGATACTGCTATAAGTTCCTGTTTATTTAAAAATGCGTCTTTAGGCTTTGCAGTCTTTAAAACAAACCTTGTTAAGATAAAAAATGTGAATTTTGTTATAAACAGCAAAAAGATTCTTAAAACATTACCCGATTCAAGTAAATCAGTGGGCAGATAATTAAAAATATTTGAAGCTATCATACTGACAATTAAATTTATAAACAATATTGACATTGAGGTTATAATCGGGGTTATTACTTTGTAAATAATACTGCCTTTCATAAAGATTATTGTATAAACCGTAAAAAGAAAAATATATCCCAGATCCAATGCTGCTGAATATTTAACTGCAATAAATGATGCGATAATCATATAACCGTTTATCAGTACAAATGAAAAAATCAAGTGTATTATGTTTTTCATTCCGTTCAGCTTACTCCCAAAGAGTTTATTGATAAACTCCATCATAATTGCAGTTTCTGTCATGGTAGCTGCAATTTCACAAGTTCTATATATTATATTCATTACATACTCCTCATAATTTTTTGAAATTTATTTTTTACATCCTTCTTCCTGCTTCTGCTTAATGTAATATGCTTTCCGGTGGTAAGTTCAATATTATCATTATTGATTGAGAATATGTAATGACAATTTACAATTATTCCTGAATGACATCTTACAAAAATTTCATCCGAAAGTATTCCCGACAGCTTTTCAAGAGTATAAAAAATTTTTATCTTATCACCTGATTTATTGTAAAGATAAACATTATGATCATTAGACTCAATATACACGATATCCGGCGGAATAAATGTTTTCTCACCTTTTTCGGTTTTAAGAAAGTATTTTGTGATCCTGTTTTTGGCTTTGTTGTACAATCTGCACATTTCTTCCTCAATCTCAAGTTCAAAAAATTCCTTTCTTATAAAAGCAGAAATATCATATCTTAACGCCCTGTATACAAGATCATTTCGATTAGTGATTATTGCTATTACAGCATTGATATTATTTTTTCTGATAATTTCTGCTGTCTGCATCCCATCAAGTTCCGGCATTTCAAGATCAAGAAAAATCAAATCATAATTCTGTATCTTATCCGCCTCAATTATTTCATGCCCATTAGTATATTTAATAATTTTAGCATCGTATTTATATTTTTTTAGAATTGCCGATATCATGTTTGAAATGTAATCCAAAACTTTTTTTTCATCGTCCACTACAGCAATCCTTATCATAGATCCCACCTCCCATATTCACAATAATACCACACATTTACATATATTTCAAGAAATTTTTCGTAAAACCTGTGATATAATAGAACGTAGGGAAGTCGTTTTGACTTTCGTCAATTCCACCAATTAGTAAAATCAAAGCCGTAGACAGCGCAGAATAGGCGTTGTTAATAAAACCAATTACAATATTTTGACGGTTAAAAGATTAAGCGGTAAGTTTTAATCTGTTAACATAATTTTTCTTCATCTGCATGGAAGAATGAACATAACGATTGAGAGTAATGCTTGCGTCCGCATGACCGAGCAGTTCGCTGAGAGTCTTTGGATCAAACCCGTTTTCAATGCAAACGGTCGCATAGGTATGGCGAAGCAAATGAAAGTTTACGTTTCTGATATTACAAATTTTCAGAATTGCCTTGAAGCGATTCTGCATAGTTCTCGGCTCGGTAGGCTTGCACATTCCGGTAATGATGTAAAAATCATTACCTTTTCTTTTTAATTTTAAAATTGCAAGTAAAAAGTCAGGAATAGGAACGATGCGAATAGAGCTTTTGCTTTTCGGAGAACCGATAACAACTTCCGATTTACCATGCTTGTTGATTCTCTGAACGGTTCTGCTGACAGAAATTGTTCCGTTTTCAAAATCAATATCGCCCCACTTCAGACCGCAAAGCTCGCCTACACGAAGTCCGGTAAACAGACAAAGCAGTACAGAAATATTTGTGTTATTTTGATTGTGAATCAGATAATTTTCAAGTCTTTTTCTTTCAAAAGCGTTCAGCACGTCAGTTTGTTTTTTCTCAATTTTAGGCATAGTAAAATGGGTTTCACGAACCCCATATTCTCTCGCCGCATAAGCTTCAATGCTGCGGTAAACGGTCATGATATCACGAACGGATTTGGCAGACAGACCGCCTTTGCCATTTAGTCTGCCGTGATTTAACTTGTGGTGAATGAAATCGTTAAGTTTGCTTGTGGTCAGATTTTGCATATACTCGCCGCCTAAGATCGGCAGAATATGCTTTAAAATAATGTTCTCATAGTTGGCGTAGCTTGATTCCTTAACGCGCAGCTTTGCAGAGGAAAGCCATTGCTGCGCCGCATCACGAACAGTCAGTTTTATTGCAGAAACGCTGTGATTTTGTTTTATCGAATACAGCTCAGACATCTTTTCCTTGACCTCGGATAGCGTTCTTGCATAAACGGACTTATACTTGATTTTTCCGTTATCCTGATAACCGACAGGGACACGTCCCTCAAACCGACCGTCTTTGCGTTTATATATATTGCTCCCTCTTTTAGCCATATAATCCTCCCGTTCCGACTGAAATGTGACGGTTTAAAAGCTTGAAATTTTGCATTTCAATCCACTTTTCAGCTTTAATTTTTCAAAAAACACTTTACATTTACAAAAATTGTGCTATAATAATCATATATTATCATTAAATTCACTCGAAAATTGTCAAAAAACGCCTTCATCAATTGGTGGAATTGACGAAAGTCAAAACGACTTCCCTACGTTCTATTATATCACA
>JAMPFN010000140.1 GCA_023664445.1 Clostridium sp.
AGAAAATCAAGCTTCCGCTCCGGCACAGCTTACGCTGTGAGTCGCGAAAGCGAAAGATAGGGATTGTTTTTATAGTCGGGGACTGTAACCGACAAAATTTTTCATTTAGCAATTATGATTTGTAATTTTGAGGGCTTTATCTCTTAACAAAGATCAGGAGATAAAGCGCCTCAAAATACTTAGAAACAGATTTAATAAAATAAAACGGCGGTTAAAAACCGCCGTTTCTATTTATCTTTGTTCACAAATAAGCTTTATAGCTGTTCTTTCCTCACCATCGATTTGAATATTCGCAAAAGCAGGGATACAGATAAGATCCACACCGATAGGCGCAAGATATCCTCTGGCGATAGCGATAGATTTTATTGCCTGATTCGCGGCGCCTGCGCCGACCGCCTGAACTTCAACAGCTTTTTGCTCACGAATCACACCGGCAATTGCTCCGGCAACCGAATTCGGAGAGGAGTGCGATGAAACCTTTAAAATTTCCATTATTTTGAACCTCCATGAAATTTGATGTTCCCCTAATTAAGCACTGTCGCCAACATAATCAGCAAATTAACAGCTAAACTCTTTAAGGCAAAACAGTACAAGCGCAGCCTGAGGGCTTTGTACTGAATCTGCTTGCAAATTACCGCACAATCCTTGTGTGATATTGCCTTAGCCTTAATTATTCAAATACAACGCTTTTATATAATACATTATACAACATAGCGATTTATTTTTCAATAGTCTGAAAAAAAAATTGTGAATTATCTCTCAATCACCCTTGTTATTTTGGTACATTTGCCTATTTTTTCATCAAATGTTATTACTACTCCGTTGATAAAACAGGGCGTTTCTGCTTCCCTGAACTTCACGGGATATTTGAACCGCATTTTATCGAGCGCAAGTTTAACGTCAACGCCAAGTATCGAATATTCCGGACCTGTCATTCCGGCGTCGGTAATATATCCGGTGTGTCCGTCGATAACGGTTTCGTCCGAGGTCTGTACATGAGTATGCGTCCCCATTACAGCCGTTGCCTTACCGGCAAGAAAATAGCCCATAGCTTTTTTTTCAGCTGTGGCTTCCGCGTGAAAGTCCACAAAAATATTCGGAGTGTCTATTTCCTCAAGAATATTTTCTATGACAGTAAACGGATTATCGAGCGGCTCCATAAAACTCGTCCCCATAAGGTTCACGACTGCCACTCTGAACGCCCCCATGTCAAGCACGCAAACGCCCTTTCCAAAACAGCCGACAGGATAATTTGCCGGACGCAGAATGTTGTCCTCCTTGTATATAGCAAGAGATTCGCGCCTTTTATAGCAATGATTTCCCGTCGTGATAACATCAGCGCCGCAGCTGTTTCTGATAAAGTTTGCGGAAAATTTTGTTATTCCGTTTCCCTGCGCCGAATTTTCCCCGTTTATCACCGTTATATCTATCGAATATTTTTTCTTAAGTTCATAAATACGTGACGCTAAAAACTCACATCCGTTTTTTCCGACAACATCACCAATAAAAAGTAAATTTTTCATGATCGCCTTTCGTTATATGATCCTTGACGCATGACGCGTTACATGACAGCCTATGTTCACCGAAACGGGAAGTCCTGCGATATGCGTCGGAGCTTCTTCGATATTTACGCAAAGCGCCGTAACCTTGCCGCCGAAGCCCTGCGGCCCGATGCCCAGCTTGTTTATTCTTTCAAGCGTTTCGGTTTCAAGATCCGCATAGAGTTTTTTTGGATTTCTGACCGAAATATCTCTGCAAAGCGCTTTTTTCGCGAGATAAGCGCACTGCTCAAAATCTCCGCCGATCCCAACTCCTATTACCATAGGCGGACAAGGATTGCTTCCGGCAGCCGACGCAGATGCCACGACAAAATCTATTATATCATCCATAGTCGCCGAAGGCGTCAGCATTTTAAGAGCGGACATGTTTTCGCTGCCGAAGCCCTTAGGACAAACATCTATCCTCACCTTGTCGCCCGGAACTATCCTTGTATGCAGAACGGCAGGCGTATTATCTCCTGTATTTACACGTTCGAGCGGATCTCCGACAACCGAGCATCTTAAAAAGCCCTCCGTATATCCCCTCGAAACGCCTTTGTTTACGGCGTCCTCAAAGCCGCCTCCGGAAAGATAAACCTCCTGACCTACCTCCGCAAATATAACCGCCATGCCCGTGTCCTGACATATCGGAATATTTTCGCTTTCGGCAGCTTTTATATTTGCTTTCAAATCGTCAAAAACGCTTTTTCCGGCAGGAGAAATTTCTTCCTCTGCCGCGCCGTATATTCTTTTTTCAAGACTTTTCGGAAGATGTATATTTGCCTCTATGCAAAGATCCCTGACAGCGTTCTCTATTTCGCTAACATTTATTTCACGCATATCATGCATTTTCCTTTCATTGTGTAATGCTGCCTATCACTTTATTATGTCGAACAGTTCGCCTATAAGCGGCAGCTTTTTTGCTTTTCCCTGTGCGGAATTTATAATACCGATAATTATACCGGCAACAACGGCTATTCCAAGCGCCGCCGAGATAACTCCGCTTACAAAGCCGCCTATGACAGGGATCCAGTCAATAACAAAATCTATAAGTCTTGTCACAACAGAAGCCGCAAATGAAAATATAGTCAGGATAAGCCCCTGATTTGAATGGAATTTAGCAAATTTTGAATCCCCTCCCGCAACAAGCGGTATCCAGAATAAGAGCGGTATATAACAAACTAGCGCAAGCATCTTATTTTGTTCGATATCGCTGGTATCGAACATTCCCGTATAATCGTTTGGTTCAAAATTATTTGACATAAGCTTTTCCTCTTTTCCTATTATTAATTCTTATCGCTAAGCTCGCTTATTGCGCTTACAAACTCCTCAACGCTGGTAAACGCCTTATATACCGAAGCGAATCTTATATACGCGACGTCGTCGACAGCCTTGATCATTTCAAGCGTCAGATTGCCTATCTCCTCCGAGCTTACCTGACTTACCATCAGATTCGCAAAATGATTCTCGACATTTTCAACGATCATTGTTACCTGTTCTATATTAACAGGACGCTTCTTTATCGCGTTGAAAATTCCCCTCATAAGCTTGCTGCGGTCAAACGGTTCAAATGTGCCGTCCCTTTTTACAACCGTTATCATCGGACGCTCGATCACCTCAAACGTCGTAAAACGGCGTCCGCACTTTCCGCATTCACGCCTTCTGCGCTTTTTGCTTGCCGTCGAACGGGAATCTATTATCCTTGTATCTTCATTTCCGCAGTAAGGGCAAAACATAGCTTTTCCTTTCTAACGATCGGCTCAAAGAGATTTTCAGTCAAGTTTGCCGATCATGTTTAAAAGTGTCGAATAATTGCTTACAAGGTCTGATATTCCGTCAAAATTGCTTCTGTAAAGCTCCAGTATTACCGAGCATTGCGGAGAACATTCATTCAGAATGGAAAGAAACTGTTTTATATTAAACCGACCTCTTCCTATCTGAAGGCAATCGCCAAGCTCGCCGTGATCGCTGATATGAACATGAACAACATGTTCTTTTAATGTTCTCAGAATGTCAAAATTGTTTTCTCCCGCACGCACCGTCTGTTTCGTATCAATAACAAACTTAGCGTCGTCACCCAAATTTTTGACCATATCCTTCATAAATGAAAGCGAACCGCCTGTGCATCTTGAAACATTTTCCTGAGCGACGGTAATACCGAATTCTTTTCCGGCATTCACAAGCCGCTGAAAAGAATCGAAATAAAGCTCCTTTTCAACAGGCACAATTTTTTTGTTGCCGTGAAAAACGAAAATTTCCGCTCCGAGTATATTCATAGCTTCAAAATATTTTTTATATAACTCTATGGCATCGCCGACCCTGCGTTCATATCCCGAAAAGAACATCATAGACTCCATAGCGAAAGTAAAAGGGTGAAGAGAACGGCATACGACGTCAAATCTTTTGAGAATTGCCGATATTTCCTTAATATATTTCTTTTCAAGTTCACAAAAAGTATTTACAAAAATTTCAATATGAGCAACTCCGTTTACCGCCAGATCGTAAACCGCTTCTTCAAGCAGCTTAGGATAAAGGCAAGCCGTTGACACGCCGGCTCTCAAAACAAATCACCTCGATTAAAATACTATAAAGCGATATTTATTTCATTACAATAATTATACCATTTAACGCCCAAAAATGCAAGTAAATATAGCAAAAAACCACGGAAATCAGTTTTTGAAAAAATTATGGGGGACGCCGTCCCCCAAGCCCCCTGCCAAAGGGAGATAAAGTGCCTCAAAATGCTGAAATAGAAAAATCCAAATCTAAAGTTTAGGTCAAGCCTTTT
>JAMPFN010000141.1 GCA_023664445.1 Clostridium sp.
TTACCGCCAATGGGAGTGGAGTCAACCAAAGGCGGTAAATATATATAAACCTGACTGCATCAGCAGGCAGTATGCATGAAAATCATTTTTTAGGTTTTTCATCGCCATTTTTGGCAGCGACGCACAATGCAAGTATAAATACGCCGATAGTTGCTCCCGATATCGATCCCAAAATAAACAAAATCAAAATACATTCCCCGCAATCTCTCTGAAAATATTTTGTCCGTTTCTGATGAATTAAATTCCTATAAAAACTCCGACAATCTATATTTGTAGGCAGTTTTCAATTTGTGCAAGGCTTTTCTTTCTATTTGACGAACACGGTTTTTATCTGTATAAAACATTTCAGCAATTTTTTTATAAGAATATTTTTGAGAATAAGTCAATCCAAACCTCAGTTTAAGGATCGCCGCTTCTCTTTCGGTCAGCCTTGTAACGGCTGTTTCCAGAAGCTGATGAAGCTGAATCTGGTAAATATGTTTTAGCATTACATCTTCGCCGTCATAGTATTTTCCTTTTATGCTTTTGCGGTATTCCTCGTAGGACATGAGTTTCACTTCATTTTTTCGCACGTAATTATATGCGGCAATATACATTCCTCTGCTCAGAACCGCCGAATAACTTTTATATTCTATCTTACCGTTCAAGCATTCCAACAGACCGAGCGTCGTTTCCGAAAATATATCCTCCAAAGGCAGAGATGATACTTCCGCCGTTTCAAGTGCGATGCTCAGAGCATTTATAAGATAAATTTCCGCAAGCCTGTTTTTCGCATTTTTATCACCGTAATTTAATTTAGAAATCAACATTTTTCGTTCATTTCTTCGCAGCGGAGGTATCCGACGAATTCTTTCAATAAGCGGTTTTATATCGGGACATATCTCCATGCACCGCTGATAGATCTGCTCATATTTTTCATCTGTGCCGTTCAAAATTAGTCTTTCCTTTGCCTGATATATTTTATCATTTTTCTCACTCCGATTTTATTATGAAACTGCATTTATTTTTCGCTAATTGATCTTAGTAATTCCTTTTTTTGCTTTGCAGTAAGTTTGCGGTATTGTTCAAGCAGAAGCATTTCATCTTCTGTAATAATATTTTTCTTATGATTTTTGATTATACCAAGCCGCCTGACCGCAACATCAAATAATTTAGCCGCTACTGCGTCGTTGTTCAGAAGTATACTGCACTCCTGTATACAGCTATTCCTGATCGAAGATAAAGTAACTCTGTCGCTTACGCCGCATTGCTTACGTATCATTTCATAGTCTAAACTTATTTGTTGATTCTTTTTACCGATCTTGTTTACAAACAGAATATCGCTTTTTATCATATTCAAGTCTATAAAATCTTCTCTTATCTGTAAAAACGCATCGATACATTTTGATTTTGTGCAGCACACCATTTTCATTTTATCATCAATTGTCGGACCGGATACGTCCTGTATGCGGAGTTTTTGTAGTTTCGACACCTTAAATCCGCATATTATTACCATTAAACATTCTAATTTTGCACGTGCAATTTTATATTCGTCTGATTCCCAGATGTTTTTGCAGAAATCATAAAGTTTGGCAATATCTTCATCTGATGCGAATTGATATTTGTGGAGGTCAAGATGATCAAAAATATTTATTTCTTGTTCAATCGGGATATATCCCTGTTCCTGACACCAGTAAATTATCGAACGTAAGGTGCATAGCCTGCGCTTGACCGTTGCCGGAGTATATTTTTCAGTAAGGAAACCGATAAACTGTTCCGAAAGAGCCGCTTCGGTCATGGAAGTTATCGCAATATCGTTATCGGAAAGATATTTCGCTATCGCTTTACAATCCGCTAAAATACCTTTGTACGTATTTTCGGGAACACCTTTTTTATAATCGAGGTATTCACTAATGATCTGAGCGTTGTATTCCTGATTATTCATAGCCTGCCTCCTTTCCCAAATATTTTTTTATTTTATTTCAAGAGATACTGACCTAAAGAAATTGACGATCATGATTTTCTTTCTTTGAGCCATTCTAACAGTCTGCGCCGTTCCGCTCTGCTGTCTGTTTGTATCCCAAAAGCAGAAACAGAAGTTAGCAAGTTCTACAAGGCGAGCGTTACGTACTTTCATACAGCCATTATAATAATACTCTGATGTGTACTCAACCGTATCTGCAAGATCGAGAATACGGTAAAACTCTGTTTTCTGCTTTTCTGTCCATTTTGCTGTTTGTTCATCATTGGAACAGGGTAAAATCAGGTGCAGTCTGATATGCGTATAGACATTACGCAGTTTCAAAACAGTTTTGGCAGCTAATTCATCCCAACCCACAGCGCCGCCTACGTAAAAATCAGTAACACTCTTTTTGGTGATTACTCTTTCCAGTATATCATACAGCCGTGCTTCTAAGTTTGTCGTATCGCCTGTAAAACTTCTGTGTCCTGTAAAGCAAGCTGATTTCATTTTTTCCTCTCATACAATATTTCTAATTTGTAAAATATATTTTATATCCTGTGATACAATAATTATTGTATCACAACAAATTCATAATGTCAAGATAATATGGTAAAATTGTACTTAGAGGTGATGGCATGAAGGAAAAATATTTTGGCAAATATCGCAAAATAGGTCTTAAAATCAGCTATTATCGAAAACTGGAGGGATTAACACAAGAACAACTTGCAGAGATGATCGACAAAAATCTTGCTTTTATTGGTGCAGTTGAAGCACCGAATGTAAATAGGACAATTTCATTAGATACTCTATTTGATATTTCCGTTGCTCTTGATGTTCCGCCATATAAATTCCTTATGGATGATGACTAAATATAAAATAAAACCCAAATGCTGTTAGTTTTCTGTGATCGGTAAAGCAGCCACTTTTAATATTCATACCACCTATTTAAATTTGATAGTATAATCTATTATGCCTAATTTGAATAGATGTGTCAAGAAAATTGTAAATCAAAATAGGTATATTTGTACTGCCGTATATTATAATTAGTATATAGATCTTTATCGGCGGTGAAATTATGATAGATGAAAAGTACATTGGTGAACGCATTGCATCTTTGAGAACAGCTAAGAATATTTCAGCAAGAGATATGAGTTTAAGCATAGGTCAAAGTCAAAGCTATATCAATAACATAGAGAATAACAAAAGCTTGCCTTCAATGCAGATGTTCTTATATATTTGCGAATATCTTAACATTTCACCAAAAGACTTTTTTGATGAAGAATCAAAATATCCTCTGACAATTGATGAAACCGTTAAGGCAGTAAAAAGATTGAACAGAGATCAACAGCGGCTTGTCATTGAACTAACTAAAGAAATGAAGTGACATAAAAGGCAGATTTCTGTTGAAAACTGCCTTTAATTATATCAACTGATTTCCTCTGCATTACGGGATTTTTCGGTACTCTTTTCCGATTTTTTCTTAGAGATCCTCATAGCCTCCTTTTTAAGTTTGGCTCTCTCGAAGTAACAGGTTTTCTCCTTTTGAGGAGCATTTTTCTTTGCTTCAATAGCAGCCTGATTGAGTTCAGCAGTAAGCGTTTTCAAGCGTTTTTCCTTTGAAGAAAGCTCGTCAGCCTGCGGAAACGGTTCGGCAACAATTTTCTGTGCTTCGGCAAAATCCACTCTAAGCTTAGCAAGGTCTGTATTGACATCATTGATTTTTCTGTCAATGTTATAAAGGCTGCCCTCAAGCCTTTTGAGATTATGGGCAAAGCTTTCGATCAGCTTTGTAGAGTGAGTATAAGCGCCTTGCATTGCAGCGCTCATACCACCGCCCATAGCAGGACTGTTTACCGTAACAGACAGCGGAAATCCCTGAAATTCGCCGATTTTTGTAGGAGTATCAGCAGTTTTTATGTTCAAAGCGGCATCTTCAAAGGCTTTTGCGGCTTCTTTTCTGTCGGTGTATTCTGTTTCGCCAATTGTGATTTTGAACACGGGGAGTTTTGTTTCTTCATCAATAGGCAAAGAACGCAGATGCTCACGATCGGTACGGAGATTTTCCTGTGCAGTAACAAGACGTTCTTCCTTTTGCGGAAAAACCTTAATCTTATCTTCCATTTCATAAACCGTGTTATCATGTTCAGCTTCAAGAACCTTTAACTCTTTAACATCGTTGTCGAGTATAAGCTTTTCTTTGATACGTTCATCACCCGTGCATAGAGCCTTGATTTCGGAGTATGTAAGAGCCTGTTGGTCAACATCCTCACACTTTCGAGCCGGTTCTTT
>JAMPFN010000142.1:0-2791 GCA_023664445.1 Clostridium sp.
GACAAATCTCCTTCCATTCCCTGTAAACGCTCTCCCACCAATATTAAAGGAAATGGCAAATGCGATAGCAATCACAACCTCAACAGATCCAGCTATGGCAGGAACGGCGATACTCTCGGCGTTGAGTTACTGCTTTTCGGGAGTGTACCGAATGTCGGCAAAGCGTGACCACACTGAGCCTTTGGTGCTTGATGCACTCACCGTAGCAGAACCGAGCTTCAAGAAGTCGCCTGTTATCTCAATGGTGAAGCGACCGTACATACAGTTCGCCCACGATTGGAACGAGGACAACAAGCATGACATTTTCAAGGCACAGGCTGAACGCAAGTTCTTAGAAAGTAAATTGTTGGCTCTTGAAAAGAAAGAGGATGTGACCGCCGATGAGATCGCAAAACTCCAAACTGACCTGAGCAATATCCCTGCAAGCAACTTCCGTAGGATTGTTGTGGACGATATTACTCCTGAGTCTCTTGTGAACCAACTCGAAGAAAATGGCACTCTGCTGATGATTTCAGACGAAGCAGGAATGCTCGGTAATTTTAGCGGAAGATACAGCAATAACATTCCAAATCTCGACCTCCTACTGAAATCTTGGAACGGCGAGACTTACATAAGCGATAGGGCAACAAAAGCAAGCATAGTGCTTAAAAAGCCCTATATGTCGATTTGCCTTGCCTGTCAGCCGTATGTCTTTGAAAGTATGATAAACAATTCTGCGTTCCGTGGCAGCGGTTTGATTGCACGTTTTGTATACTGTTTTCCAAAAAGTAACATCGGAAACCGCAGATATGATACACCACCTGTCCCTGAAGAAATCGCTGAAAATTATAGTAAATTAGTGTACAAGCTGCTCAACAACAAATTCACCTATCATGGCGAAAAAGAACTGTATCTTCATTTTGACGAACAGGCATACAAGGAGTTTGTGGATTATTATAACAACTACATTGAGAAGAAGCTAATCACGGATATGGCTTTTTGTAAAGATTGGGGTGGAAAATATCACGGATTGATTTTAAGGCTCTGCGGTATCATTCATTGCATAAAATGTATACAGAATGACACAAATCCTATTGATTTTCGTGTAGAAATTGATACATTTTGTAATGCCGTTGAAATAGCTGAATATTTTCGTGAACAGGCGATATACGCTTACAGTCTGAACGATGTGGATATCGCAACTGTCAAGGCTGAGAGAGTGCTTGATAAAATACGCTCAAAGCATATTCAGACAATCAGGCAGAATGATTTATACAAGCTGTGCCGCTGTACCTTGTTCACAAGCGCCAAGGACTTCAACGAAACGGCAGAAATGCTTGAAGAATACGGCTATATTAGCCGTGAAACTATTCAGGGAGCAAACGGAAACAACAAAAGTGGGATCATGGTTTTCATAAATCCCAACATCTGAACAATCAACATTATCGACATTTTCGATTGCGATATTTCTTGATTGTGCTGAAAATGCTGATAGTTCATAAACACATAAACAGAAAACTCGACAAGAAAGAGACAGGAGTTTTATTATGACAGCAACACAGAAAAAAGAAATCGTAGACAATATTCTGAATCTTTTGATTCAGCTTACAAATGATGACCAAACAGACAATGTTTTCCATAGCTCATCGCAGTCAGCAAAGCCTGTTGAGATGCTCACAATCAAGGAATGTACCGAGATCATTCAAGGACTTTCGGAGCATACTGTCCGTCAGCTTGTTGCGCAAGGCAAAGTGAAGTCCGTTCGCACAGGAGAGGGCAAACGTGGCAAGATTCTTGTCAATAAGGCTGACCTGATTGCTTATTTTCAAAAGTAAGTAATTTTGCGGCAGCAGAATTTTTGAGCCGTCAGGCTCATTAAGCCCTCGGCAGAGCTCCATAAGCATTTTTGACAGTCCGATTAGGCTGTCGAAAGTGCTTTGGGGTTACTGGCGGCACTCCGCAAGTAATTTCGGCTCTCCGAGCCGTTTGTTCCTGCGATACTCTTATCGTTCAGGGACAATTCGCCAGTCAGGGCTTTGCATCAGCAATTCCCTCGTCAGAGGTTTCAAATACATATAAATAAGGAGACAAACCATGTGTAAAAAATCAATCTCGATGTGTCAGGGCAAAGGCAGCCTGTCGCATAATAATCGAGAGTTCACTGCCAAGAATATTGACAGCTCACGGACTGCGGACAACATAATTTTTGTTCAGCAGAACTTGGGTGAAATTTATCATCAGCTTTTTGATGATGCAATAGAGAAGTACAATGCTCGTCAGAAAAGAAGTGACCGGAAGATAACCGATTACTTTCAGCATCTGTTTAACCGTCCGCCGAGTGCGTGTGTCATTACGGGAGCAAACAAGCAAAAAAGCTTTTATGAAGATTTGGTGCAGATAGGCACAAAGGACGATACAGGTGTAGGCTCTCCCGATGCTGAAAAAGCTATTGCTTGCCTGAAAGAATATATGGAGAATTTTCAGGCGAGAAATCCTAATTTCTATGTGTTCAATGCCGTAATGCACCTCGATGAAGCAACTCCTCATTTGCACATCGACTATATCCCCATAGGACATTTCAGCAACGGTCTTGATACCAGAAATGCAATGGCGAAAGCTCTCGAAGAAATGGGACACGGCAAGGGTGCAAATGCTATCAACCGCTGGCGGTTATCCGAGTGGGAAGTCCTGCACCAAATATGCATTGCCCACGGTATCGAAATATCTGAACCGAAGAAGTCCAGAGGGTACAGTTATACTGTGCAGGAGTACGGAGAGCATATGGATAAAATCAGAGAGTTTGAAACGGAGA
>JAMPFN010000142.1:2891-4149 GCA_023664445.1 Clostridium sp.
ACTCCATGACATGGAAACCCGATCCGAAAATGACAGTAAAGCAGATTCAGAAAGAACTGAATAAACAAGCTGTAATGTTTGAAGAAACCTGTATCAGCGGACAGATCAGCACAGTAATGAAGTTTCAGGAATTTGCTGAGCAGTGGTTCAAAGAATACGCTGAAATCCGACTGAAAGCACAGACAATCAGAGCTTATCACTACATGGAGAAACGTGTTTACAAGGCAATCGGACATCTGAGAATGGACAAGATAACCACTCGCACAATTCAGAAGTTCATAATTCAGCTTTCCGAGGAAAAGAAATGCGATAAGCACGGTGAAACAAGTCAACGACTTTCAGCGAAATCAATTAAGAATTTCGTTTCTTTTATCTCAACGGTGTTTGACTATGCGGTAAAACAGCAGATGGTATCTTCCAATCCATGCCGAAACGTCACTCTTCCTACAATCGTACATAAAGAACGCAGCGTTTACACGATGGAAGAAGTGCAGCATATTCTCAAACTCTTTGAAATAGAAAAAGAGAAATATCCTCAGTTCGTAATGTTCTTCACACTTGCGGTTTTTACAGGACTTCGCCGTGGAGAATTGCTCGGTCTGGAATGGAAAGATTTCGATTGGGACAACTGTCTGATGGACGTTCGACGTAATTCCCTGTGGACAAAGGAAAAAGGCATTTATACGGATTCTCCGAAAACAAAAGGCAGTATTCGTATGCTGAAACTTCCACAAGGGTTGGTCACACAGCTTCTTGAATACAAGAAATGGCAAGACAAACATAAGGCTTCAATCGGCTCTAAATGGATTGAAAATGACCGCTTGTTCACGAAATGGGACGGTTCAATGATGAATGTCAATGCACCTTATAAATTTCTTGAAACGTTCTGCAAAAGACATAAAATACGCTTCTGCAATGTCCACAGCTTTCGTCATTTTAATGCGTCTGTGATGATCCAGAACGGTGTCGATGTCAAAACGGTGCAAGCTTGCCTCGGTCACAATGATGCGAATACAACGCTGAATATTTATGCTCATTCTTTTCAGGAAGCACAGGCAAGAGCCATGACAAGCGTTGCGGATTGTATCTATCAAGAGTCCTCAACAGGTACAAATTCCTGAATAACGGACAAACAACGGACAATCCTACTTAAACCACAAAAACAAAAAGCAGAGAAAGCCCCGATTCTACGGCGATTTCTCTGCACATCAACTCAAAAGTATTACGGGATTTGAACCAACGACCTTCGGGTTATGAG
>JAMPFN010000143.1 GCA_023664445.1 Clostridium sp.
AAGGGACGGACAGAAAATTGAAAGGAAACTAAAAAACTTGCGCTTTAAGCAAAGATCGGGAGATAAAGCCCTCAAAATTGCAAACTACAATTACTGAATGGAAAACTGTAACATTTACAGTCCCCGACTATAAAGATAGTTATTTATTTTTCGCTTCTGCGACTCACAGTGAAAGCTGTGCCGGAGCGGAAGCTTGATTTTCTTTGGTTCGTTTCTTGCATCAAGGCAAGAAATGAACATACTACACAAATCAGATCTCTTATGCCATTATCTTCAGGAGCAGTATATTATGACGTTTAACTCTCTCGAATATATAAACAGTTTTAGCCGCAGCGGAAAAAAAGTTAACGACCTTTCAAGGATAAAAGGTTTGCTTGAAAGACTTGGAAATCCCCAAAGAGGACAGAAGTTTGTGCATATTGCAGGTACTAACGGCAAGGGTTCGACCCTTGAATATATGTCCGAAATTCTTATAGGCGCAGGTTATAAAACCGGACAGTTTACATCTCCGTTTGTTGAAAAATACAACGACAGAATAAGGATAAACGGGCATGATATCCCCGACAAGCGTCTTGACGAAATATGCTTAAGGGTCAAAAAAAATGTGTCGGGAGGCGATTATTCCCAGTTTGAGATAACGCTTGCGGCTGCATTTATTTATTTTATGGAGGAAGCCTGCGATATCGTTTTCTTGGAAGCGGGAATAGGCGGCGTTCTTGACGCCACAAATGTGATCGAATCGCCGATTTTGTCGGTTATAACCTCCGTTTCCCTCGACCATACCGAGCTGCTCGGAAATACCGTTTCAGAAATAGCAAAGCAGAAAGCAGGCATCATAAAAAGAGGTTGTACGGTGGTTTTGTCTGCCAATAATAATGCCGATACGATTGAAATTGTTAAGAACACGGCGGAAAAGTGCAGCAGTAAATTTATAATTCCTTGTATGAATATGTGCGTTGTTGAAAAATCAGATATTTATGGCAGTGATTTTCTGTATAAGACTGGAAAATATCACATAAATATGTGCGGCATGCATCAGATCTGCAACAGTATTACGGCTATCGAGGCGGTAAATATTTTAGCGGAAAGCGGATTTTCCATAACAAATAAAAATGTAAAAAACGGTCTTTCCTGTGCAAAGGTAAAGCTCAGAACAGAAATTATAAGCAGAGATCCGTTGGTGATGATCGACGGCGGACATAACGCTTCGGGTATAGATTCGCTTGCGGAGCTTTTGAAAACGCTTGACTGTCCAATTGTCGGGGCGGTCGGAATGGTAAAAGGGAAGGACGCAAAATATGCGGGAGAAAGACTCTCTGAAATTTTTGATACGGTCATCTGCGCGGACGGATTTATTGAAAATAATATCGAAGCCGTGACGCTTGCCGGATATTTCAGCTGCAATACGGAAACAGCGGACTTTGCAGCTGCCGTTAAAAGAGTCGTTTCACTTTCTGCGGAAAAAAAAGCCGCAGCCGTTATCTGCGGTTCGCTTTATTTTGCGTCTGCCGCTCGGAAACTTTTGGAAAGAGGGAATTTGCTATGAACTATGAAAAGCTTTCCGAGGATATTTTTGTCTGTGTCAGCGAGGATCACGGCTTTGGTACTGACGCTTTTCTGCTTGCTTATTTCAGCGAATATAAGGCAAAGGACATTGCGTGCGATATAGGAACGGGCTGCGGTATAATACCGATGATAATGCAGAGAAAATCTCCGCCTGCCGTGACTTACTCGGTCGATATACAGCCAAAGGCAATAGAGCAGTTAAAGCTTGGAATTGAAAAGAGCAATGTTAAAAATATAATTCCGATTTGCGCCGATCTAAGGGAATTGTGGGAGGACGCGCCGCTTGAAAAATGCAGCCTTGTAACATGCAATCCGCCGTATAAAGCGTCGGGCGCGGGGATAGAAAGCTTATCCGAGGCGCAGAAAATCGCAAGGCATGAAATAATGTGCGATATAAACGACGTTTGCAGGGCGGCGTCACGTCTTTTGAAGTTCGGGGGCAGACTTTGCCTGTGCAACCGTCCCGAACGTTTGGCAGACGTTATATCGGCAATGAAAAGTAATAATATCGAGCCGAAAAAGCTTAGGTTTGTCAGCAAAAATCCCGAAACTCTGCCGTGGCTTTTTCTTATAGAGGGGAAAAAAGGTTCAAAGCCTTTTATACAAGTAATGCCCCAGCTTTATATATGGAATAAAAACGGCTATACCGACGAGGCGCAGGCTGTTTATTCGGCAGGGCTTGACAAATAGCGGTTATTGAGAAAGGTGAGAGCTTATGGGTACGCTTTATGTTGTGGGTACTCCTATAGGAAATATGGAGGATATAACCTTCAGACAGCTTAAAACGCTTGAAAGCGTGGATTTTATTGCGGCGGAGGATACCCGTGTAGCACTTCGGCTGCTCAACAGATATGAAATAAAAAAGCCGCTTGTAAGCTATCATGGACACAGTACGGAAAGCTGCGCCGAAAGTATCGTCGCAAGACTGCAAAGCGGTGAAAACGCCGCTATAGTTACGGACGCGGGTATGCCCTGCATATCCGATCCGGGCGAAGTACTTGTCAGAATGTGCGCTGAACGGGGCATAGACGTAAAGGTAGTGCCGGGACCGAGCGCCGTCGTATCGGCTCTTGCGGTATCGGGGCTTAATACGTCGAGATTTGCGTTTGAGGGATTTTTGTCGGTAAACAAAAAGCAGAGGTACGATCATCTTGAAAGCATAAAAGATGAAACGAGAACGCTGATTTTCTATGAAGCTCCGCACAAGCTTACGAACACGCTTTCGGACTTTCTGAAATATTTCGGCGACAGAAAAATTTCTCTTTGCAGAGAGCTTACAAAAATACATGAAGAGGTTCTGCGTATGACGGTTTCGCAGGCAGTCGAATATTATCGTACAAGACCGCCCAGGGGTGAATATGTACTCGTGCTTGAAGGCGCAAAGCCGAAATCCCTTTCGGACGGCTTTACGCTTGAATCCGCCGCTTCACTTGCTTTGGAATATTCAGGCGGAGGCATGAAGCTTTCGGAAGCATGCCGCAGAGCTGCCAAGGAAACAGGTTTTCCAAAAAGCGGCATATACACATTCGTTATCAATATGGAGGCTGAAAAATGAGAATACCAAGAGCTGCATGCATAAACGATCTTTCGGGTTTCGGAAGGTGCTCTCTTACAACTGCCATATCAATCATTTCCGCCGCCGGAGTTCAGGCATGTCCCGTTCCGACGGCTGTGCTGTCAAAGCATACGGGATTTGAATCTTTTTATTTTTATGATCTGACGGATTCGCTTACGCCGTATCTCGATAACTGGAGCGATCTTGATTTCGACGGAATATACAGCGGATTTTTAGGCTCTCCCGAGCAGATAGATATAGTCGGACAGTTTATTTTGGAGCAGAAAAAGAAAAACAGCGGCGCAAGCGTTATAATAGATCCTGTTATGGGAGATAAGGGCAGACTTTACGCTACATACACCGAAGAAATGTATAAACGTATGAAAAGGCTTATAGCTCATGCCGATCTGATAACTCCGAATATCACGGAAGCATGCTTCCTTACAGAAACGCAGTATACGGGGGAGGATATTTCCGACGGTACTGCAAGAGAGCTTTGCAGAAAGCTTGCCGATATGGGAAGCATGCAGGTCGTGCTGACTGGTATTGTGAGGTACGACAACATGATAAATATTACCTATGACGGCAGCGGATTCAACTTTGATGCTATACACAGGGAATCGCAGATATTTTCCGGTACGGGGGATATTTTCGCGTCGGTTGTCTGCGCGATGATACTAAAGGGCAGAAGCCTGACAGAGGCGGTAACGGCAGCCGGAGAATTTATATCGAGGGCGATAGAATATACTGTAAATGCAGGTTCACCGCTTAAGGAGGGAATAGTTTTTGAGCCTGTTTTGCATATATTGAATGAATTTTAAAATAAAATCAAAACGGCAATACATCTGATGTACTGCCGTTCAACTTGTATAAAAACCTATTATAGTGGCTGAATGGTAAAATTTATCATTTACAGTCCCCGACTATAAAGATAGTCATTATCTACCGCTTCTGCGACTCACAGCGTAAGCTGTGCCGGAGCGGAAGCTTGATTTTCTTT
>JAMPFN010000144.1 GCA_023664445.1 Clostridium sp.
GAAGCTGAAACACTAATTTTATTTTATTTAAAGGAGATCAAACCTATGAACAACTCAAATTCAACAGCAGTAACAACTGCAAAAACAGTAAAACACGCTTGGCTCGCAAAGTGCTGCAAGCTTGCAAAAAAAGCAAATCTTATGCTGACGATTATAGGCTGTATGCTTGCTATGTGTACCACGACCGCATTCGCTGCAACAGGCGATGTCGATACAACTTCCTTTATCACAACGGCTTGTACCGTGCTTAAATCCGTTATCTGTCTTATCGGCGCAGGTGTCGGAGTTTGGGGAGTTGTCAACCTTTTGGAAGGATATGGTAACGACAATCCCGGTGCAAAATCGCAGGGAATGAAGCAGCTCATGTCCGGTCTTGGACTGATCCTTCTCGCAATCGTTCTTGTTCCCGTACTCGAAAAAATGATGACAGGAGCAATGTAATCACATCCGATAATCTGTAAGAAAAGATTGCTTATGGAGGGCGGTGCGTGGGTTAGCAATCGGACAAGGAATACATATGGCAATGAATTTAGGTTATCTGACTGCCGACAAATCTTGAACTGCGGCAGCTTAACAAATATGAAGGACCATTGATTTCTCATACGAAAGGAAGTGATGAAAAATGGGAATAATCAGCGATGCGATCGACGCTTTGGAGGACTGGTGCTGCAACTTATTCAAGGACGGTATCAAGTCGCAGTTTGACGGTATATCCGATTTGCTTCAGGACACGTTCGCTCAGACAACAGGCAAAGGCGGTCTTGTCAGTACATATCTTACTTCGCATCCGGCAAATTTTACGGGAAATACGGCGTGCAAGCCGTATTATCGAGGTGTTTATGTACCTTTCGATAGCACCTATCCCAATGGCAACAATGATGGACGGAGGCGAGTGGTCGGGTATCGGAAAGAACTGGATAAAGCAGTTGTTGGCTCTTTCGTTTCAGGGATTTTTTATCGTGGTGGCGCTCGGCATATTCAAAACATTGTTTGCAAATATGATCGCCACTCTGAACTCTGGCGGAGATGGAGTTATCATGCAAATGGCAATGCTCATGGGTTACACGGCGGCTCTTATTTTCACGATTCTGAGGACGGGAGCTATTTCCAAGTCTGTGTTTGCGGCTCATTGACAGTAAGGAGGTTTCAATGGCACATTATGTTTCGATCCCGAAAGACTTGAATGACATCAAGGAAAAATTCATCATGGGATTTACAAAAAGACAAGTGATATGCTTTGGTATCGGTCTTGCTGTCGGTGCGCCTGTGTTTTTCATCGCACGAAGTTTTATAGGCATGACGGGTGCGATTTTCGCTAAAGCATAGTACTTTTAAGTGATTTTTTTACAGTACGAAATACAACAAATTATTTTTTGATAATATACCTCGGTTTAACAAATAGTTTTATTAGTTTAGGATATTTTTCAGCATTACACATAACGTATGTAGAAATTGCAACATATATGCACCAGCAGATAAAAATAATAGCAGATAATATTAAAATTGCATTTCCGGCTTCACGATTATCTTTATTAATATCTGCTAATGAAACATAGACCATATCTCCGCAAGTTAATTGATAAATACTTATCGTTTCATCTGAATTGACAGTCTTTTTTCGGTAATACACCTGAAATGTGCTATTGTCTTCGGCATCTTTTTGAAAAGTTTCATATTCAGGCGCATTATCATCAATTTCCCATGTCACAAAGGTTTTATCAAAGCCGTTCAATTTAATCGCCATTCTGTCATTGTTTTCTCCTACCTTATCAAAATGATAATCAGAGATAACACCCGAATATTCTTTAAGGTCATCCATCTGAATGTTTTTGCTTTCAAATAATCCCCATACAGCCATACCAATTGGTAATGCTCCGATGAGAATGTATACAAATATAAATTCTCCCGGACTTTTAATTTTACCATTAAACAACTTTGATTGACTGTCGGTAATAATCACAGCTTTTTTTGAATACTGCATTGCAATTCTTGCAAACTTTTTTCCATTGTAAGCCATAGAATCAATTAAAATTATTCTATGTTTGATATGTATAGTCACATCTTTGCCATATCTGATTTTTCTTATCTGCAAATAATTATATTTATGAGTTATCCTAAACATATCTCTGTATGTAAATCCCATAGGCGTATATTCGATTTTTTGATTTATTGTTAAAAGCATAAACAAACTCATAAGGAATAAAAAAATTAAAATAATACATAATCCTATACCGGCCTTTGAATACAGCGTCATAATAAGTATAAATCCAAATAACAGAGTAGCGATTGCGCCGATAAGCGGTACAAAAAGGTGGATTTTTACTGTTCCGCATTGCTTTTTATTATATGACATTTTTTCTCCTTTACTTTTACATATCCTGATAATACATTCAACGATTTATACCAAAATTATATCACAAATAACACGCATTTTCAATATCTCAATTGCAATTTTCGGTGGAAAATTAAGCAAAAGATCAAAGCAAAGAATTTGCTGAAAGAAATTTTCAATGCGGAGTATCAGTTTGAGCACTATTATGAAAATAATTCCCATTGGGAAGAATACGGCGTTTACGGCTATGACGGGCAGTTTCACTATACTTTAAGCGGCGGATATAACGGTCATGGATATGTCATATTCAAAGCAGTACCGAACGCTCTGAAAAATTTTGCAGCCGGAAATACTGTGTATTTTGACATCGACAACGGTGAAATTCTAAACTGCAATAAGGGTTACTGTTCGACAGGATTTTATTTTCAAGACCAGAGGTACATTGTGCAGGATCCGTCCGGCAATGTCATAGATCCATTTTATCAGTATGACGAAACAGCGTTTCAGACAGATTACAGCGGAGGTTTTGGGAAGTATTACACGATAAATTATACCGTCGGCGGTACAAATTCGTCAAGCATGACCATATGGATCCCCGTGCAGATTATACGTGTAAATTGAACGACGGCAGTAACAGGGATTTTTCAAATACATTCTGCGTAATAGCAGCGCCTGATAATACGGCAGTTGACAGGTATTACGGAATTTCGCAAACAGGCTTTGATCACATGATCGAGTGCATGAATGCCGATCCAACGCTCGACCTTATAAAGGGAGATTGGAACAGAAATAAATACTGCTCGTTGTGTGCGGAAACCGGAAAAGATTACGACGGCTATGACGGTTACGGTTACTGCGGATTCTATCAAAAATGCTTTTGGAAAAAGGAGTGCAGACTTTACTACAATGTCAAGCAGAAAAAGACCTTTGACCAAGTGATCATGGACAAGCTGAAATCCATGTCACACGCTGATGAACGTGTGCAGTATTACGATCTGCTGATAGGTAAGGACAGCGGCGAAATGTACGGAAATCATCAGACTCTGCGTAATCTTCTTTCTGGCGAGTCCATAAGAAATTTTTCGCTGAAAAGAGGTTTCGGCTATGAAATGACGGGTTGGAATAATGAAAGCGACGGATTGTATCAGGGCGTCAAAGTGAATTACGCATACGGTTCTCCCCTGTACGCTCCGTTTGACTGCAAAATTACCGACGTTGACGTTTCGGCGCATAAGATCACGCTCCGCAAGGATGATGTGCAGTATTGGTATGACGGAAACGGCGGTACAGATCGTGACACGGAGGTGTACATAACCAACGCCGATCTGATAGGCGGTCTTTCAAAAGGCGATACGCTCAAGGAGGGTGCGGAGTTTGCGAAAACCACATCGAGCAATGTAAATATTCACATAAAAATCGACACGGACGGCTATGGCTGGGACTATATCGATCCACGGCTTGTGATGTATTGATTGGAGGAATTTATGGCGGTCAATGACAAGAAAATTGAAAAACTGATCGAGAAATCGGCTCAGCTTGAAAGGCGTATCAAGGAGGATACTGCTGAAAAAAAGCGCATAGATACGCAGATAAAGCTGTTGAGCTACGATAATCTGAAAGCTGAACTCGGAAGTCACGATATGACAATGGACGATTACGTTCAGTATGCTAAACTTACTCAGAAAATGGCAGATAACAGCGTGTCGTTTGAGGATATTGATTCTATGCTCGACAGATTATCGGACAATAAAAAAACGGAGGAGAATT
>JAMPFN010000145.1 GCA_023664445.1 Clostridium sp.
TTATTCGTCCTCGTCACTGCACTCATCCAGCCCGTGAAGCAGTTGTATATATATGCACTCCGCACGTTCATGTTCCTCGCCGTCCGTAGACATCATAAGTTCAAGAAAATACGCTTTCGCTTCTTCGTTGTCTGTCCAGACCTTTCGCTTGCCGTTGCAGTCGGTCGTGACCTTGCGTGTTTTCGGTATTGCCAATTCGGGTATCTTAAACATATCCTGCCCCTCCAAAAATTATTGTAACTAAATTATAGCCTATCCTAATATCGTAGTCCAACTCTATGGGGATATTGTAATAATTCTTGTGAAAAGCGCAGCAATTTGAAGAGCCTGTCCGGTACAAGGCGCACATATCAGCTTTCGGCGTTGTCGAGAAAACTCCTGAAAGCACCTTTCATTTTCAATCAATGTTTCAACTGCAAGACTTTACTTTGCAGAAACAACAGAGGTTTCCAAAGCTGATTTGCGAGGTGCTTGATTTCCTCAATATCCTCTTTGTAGAGATTGTGAGTGCTGTTCACACGATGGGCGATCTGGTTAATATTGTTTGCAATGTTATTCGCAAGTCGGCGAAGCTCTTTCAACTCGTTCTCATCAATATGAACGATGTATCCCTCAAAGATCATCGCTCTGACAAATCCGCTAAGCGTATTCATTCCACTGTTCTGAAATTTCTTTTTGATAGCGTTCATTTCTTCCTGACTTACCCTTATTTTGAGGTAAAGATCACGCTTGTTCTCACTTCTCATTTTTCATTTTCCTTTCTCTCTTTAATTTAAAAATCGGGGTTCAAGGGGTGTCCACTTGCAAGCTATGTGGCGTGTGCGGTTTACAATTTTTGTACCCACACGATACCGTGCTTGCTACTCTTCTTTTCGCCTTACGGGCGAATTATCATTTTTTTGAAATTCCATTCTCAAAAAATCTCTCATTTCTGCGAGGTTGGAGCTGTGCGACTTTCTCTGTTTCTGCACTCCCCATAATCACTATACTGGATAAATCGGTTTTCGTCAATATAAAATTTCATTTTTTTTCAGACTTCAAAAAAATCCTCGGTGAAAATGACGAAACGGTGTTTTCTGCATAACAGCGTAGTTTCAACTTTTGAAAATCGAAAATTCCCCGGTTTCTTGCCAACAAATTGTGTAGAAAAATTTGTGCGCAATTGCGGCTTGTTTTAATTGTATATGTGCGTTATAATGGGATCATAGCAGGAAAGTATTGGTCAGGTGTACTGACTTGCTCAGAACAAAACAGAAAGGTTGTGATTTTTGAATGGGCATTTACAGAGAAAAGAAAGAACAGCTCATGGAGAAAATCGAGTTTTACAAGAAACGTATTGCCGATGATACGGCAAAGAAGAAAGCTGCGGAGGACAAACTGAAAGAAGTTTCTCGCCTTGCATTGGCTGAGGAGTATAACTGCAAGCCGAGGGAGCTTGATGAAATCATTTCTGCTGAACATCAGCTTTTGCAGAAATTAAGGTCAGGCGGTTTGTCCGATGCCAATTTGCTTGATTTAGTCGGAGATAAAAATGCGAAATGTGATATTTCGCCCGATAACAATAATAACGACAGCACAAACAGCGATAATCATTTTGACGATAATGCCAACGATGATATTTCCTGTTTCGATAATGTAGATAATTACGATGATTGAAAAAACTAAAACCATAGCCGTGTAAATACTCAAATCGGCTATTGCGCCGATTCTGCACGGCTATTACGAGGGTAAGATAGAGAAAGCGATGCCCTCAGCTCTAAAAGCATAGAGATAGAGAAGCTAAAGGAGTAAAATTCGCTATGAATAATAATACTACTGCCGCAGATAGAGAGAAGGCAGGAAAGATGTTTGAACTCAACGAAAAGTTCAAAGACTACTCCGAAAGGGTTTCAGAGTATGTGATCGACGGAAGGAAATATATTGTTCACAGCCGCTTCGTCGGAGAGAAAAATATTGACAAAGTGATCAGTAGGCTTGCATTCGAGCGAGCTTTAAAAGAAACATTACTGGCGTAATTTGTCGGCAAAGCATTGACTATACCGACATTTTGCGCTATAATAAGACAAACGCCTAGAAAATCGGCGTTTGAAAAAAAGCGTCGGTATGGTACTGCTTTGATTTGAAAGGAGCTATTATGGCAAAGCAGACCATTTACAATGCAGGAATTTACGTTCGTCTCTCGCAGGAGGATATGCGTGCCGGCGAATCCCTGTCCATAGAAAATCAAAAACTTATCCTCACCAAATATGTAAAAGAGCAGAGTTGGAATCTCGTTGATACATACGTTGATGACGGCTGGAGCGGTACGGATTTTGACAGACCAGCGGTGCAGAGATTGCTGTCTGATGCCCAGTCGGGAAAGATAAATCTGATAATATGCAAAGACCTCAGCCGCTTTGGTCGTAATTATATTGAGGTTGGCAGATATGTGGATTATATTTTTCCAAGTTACAATATCCGCTTCATCGCTTTGAATGATAATGTTGATACAGCGAGCAAGGATACCTCAGCGCTTGATATGATGCCGATTGTTAATCTTTTTAATGAATGGCACGCAGCTTCAACTTCAAAGAAGATCAAGGCTGTCATTGAAGCCAACGCTAAAGCAGGTAAGTATCGTGCAACTTGTGCGCCGTTTGGTTATACAAAGGGCGATGATCCGAATCATTTGCCTGTCATTGATCCCGAAGCAGCACCTATCGTCAAGAGTATTTTCGAGATGAGAGCAAGCGGTATATCTCCGCATCACATAGCAGACAAGCTCAATGAGGACGGTGTACCGATTCCCTCGGACTACTACTATGCAAAACTTGGCAAGCCAAATCCTCGCCGCACAAGGCATATGTGGTGTGGTGAATCTGTCAGGCAGATACTTCACAACTACACCTATCTCGGACACCTTGTTCAGCTCCGCACAACAACGGTCAGCTACAAGAATCACAAAACTATCAAACGTGATGAAGAAGATATGGTTATTGTAAAGAACACGCACGAGCCTATTATTTCTCAGGAGCTTTGGGACAAAGTAAGAGAAATGGAGCAGTCTGTTTCTCAAGGCAAGCGTAACAGCAGCGGTTTTGTTGCAAACCTGAGTGGATTGATCTACTGTCAGGACTGCGGAAATAAAGTACGTCTTGCGTGGAACAACACCACAAACGGCAGTAAGAAAAAGCCGAGGAAGTATATCCGTCACAATTATAACTGCACTTCCTACATGAAGTTCGGCAAGCGATATTGTCCGAGCCACTATATCAAAATGAGCGATATTGATGCGGTCGTTCTTGAAGATATTCGCAGTCTTGCAAGCCTTGTTGTAGAGAACGAGGACGCCGCAAGAGCGAAATTTCTTGCACACAAAACAAAGCATCACGAGGAGCAGTATGCAGTTGACACCAAAAAGCTGACGGAGGACAAGCATCGCATACAAGAGCTTGATACGCTGATCCAGAATATCTATGAGGATAAAGTTCTCGGCAAGGTGTCTGAGGACGTGTCTATGAAGCTCATAACTAAATACGAAGCAGAGCAAAAAGAACTGTCCGCCGAGGTAACAGGCATCGAAGAAAAGCTCTCGACAATCAGGCAAGACGAAGAAGATGTGGAGCTTTTCATGGAACGTCTGAAGAAGTATACCAATGTTCAGGAGCTTACCCGTGAAATGTGTCTGGAGCTTATCGAGTATATCACGCTCGATGCCTATGTTGAGGGACAGCCTCGTAATATTTACATATATTACAAGCTGCTCGATGAACCTTTGCCCGACAAAAGAAGCCTGTTTTAAGGCATTTTTACGTTGTTTTTTACTTATACGAAAGTGTGTTACCATTTGGCAAG
>JAMPFN010000146.1 GCA_023664445.1 Clostridium sp.
GATATTGATTCTATGCTCGACAGATTATCGGACAATAAAAAAACGGAGGAGAATTATGATGAAAAAGAAATTTTTTAGTGCGGTACTTTCCGCTGCCGTTCTTGCTTTGACAAGCGTGGGCATTACGGCTTCGGCGGAGGAATTTCCTACAGAAACAGGGGTCAAGTCAATTTCCATTGAAACGTCACAAACGGATATTTTAAGTGATGAAATTGATTACGGCAGCCTTATAGGGACGGCGATTGAAGAAGATGATAGTACAGTTCCGGACAGTTCCGAACCCGATTATTACGGTGATGATTATTACGATACAAACGGCAACGCAGCGCTCATCAAGTCGGAACAGATAATCTACAATTCGGAGGAAATGCAGTTTATTGCCGTTACCACAAAGGACGGTCATGTGTTCTATGTGCTGATAAATTACTCGGCTGAAAACGGCGAGGATAATGTGTACTTCCTGAACAAAGTTGACGATTTCGACTTGTATGCGCTTCTTTACGCAGGCGAAGAAGATGAAGACGGGAACAGTACTATTACTCCCGAAGAAGCGGCGCAGTCTGCCGAAAATGCTCATGGCAGAGTTCAGCAGAATGTCGATCAGGACAAGCCTGATGAAACGCTGAGATCTACAGAAAATGCAACTCAGCCTGATGAGAAAATACAGACAAAAAGCAGTCCCATGAATATGACTGCGGTTTACCTTGTAGTCGGAGTAATTGCTCTCGGAGCTGTCGGATTTTTAGGCTTCAAATTCCTCAAAAAGCCTAAGAAAAAAGCAGCGGAAACTGACGAGGAAGATGAAATCAATTTCTATGACGATGACGAAATCAACGAGGACGAATAAGAAATAATACGGAGGACATGACAATGAGAAAGAGAGAATTTGTCGGTATCTTTGCAGTCGGGGCTGCTTTAATTTGTGTGTTTGCTTTCCTTTTTGGCAGACACAATTTCAAGCGTGGGTACAAAGAAAGAGATAACGACATCGAAAAATACGCTTGAAAGTTTTGAGTTTATTTGACGGTATTCCCGTAGAAAGATACGATGCTTTTGAAATCGACAAGTACGCCATTACTGTTTCATCGAACAATTTCCCCGATATTGTTCATCACGGAAACGTATTTGACGGTGATTTCACGAAGTTTAAAGGTTACGATTTACTGCTTGGCGGTTCGCCTTGTACATATTGGTCAATTGCACGAAAAGGCAGAGAAACTGACTGTAACGGCATGGGTTTTCAGCTTTTTATGGAGTACGTAAGGGCGTTGGAGGAATCTAAGTGCAGATATTTTCTTTATGAGAATAACTACTCCATTCACAAGAATATTAAAGATGAGATCTCAAAAATGCTTGGTGTAGATCCTATCATGATAAACTCTGCACTTGTTTCGGCACAGAACAGAAAACGCTGTTACTGGACGAATATTCCGAATGTTACACAGCCTGAAGATAAAAATATTCTTCTTAAAGATGTGCTTGAAAGTGGTATTTCATGGCAGGATAAAAGTTATTGTATGACGGCAAGCTACAACGGAGCTGTTATCCGAAATACCCTTGAACGCAGTCAGCGGACTATGATTGCTATCCCTGTGAATACAGTAAACGGCAAATCTCACACGATTCCAGCAACGTATTATAAAGCCGGAACAGATCTGTTTCCGTTATATCGTGCGGAAAACAGCAGACAGAAAATTGCTGTACCTGTTCGTCTTGGCGAATACGGCAAGGGCGGTCAGGGACAGAGAATCTATTCCGTTCATGGAAAGTCGGTCACGCTGTCTGCCAACGGCGGAGGGCAAGGCGCAAAGACAGGTTTGTACAAAATAGATTTGCCCGATGGTGATTACATAATTCGCAAACTCACACCTGTTGAAGCGGAGCGTTTGCAGACTTTACCTGATAACTACACGGCATGGATCAGCAATACGCAGCGTTATAAGTGTATCGGCAACGGTTGGACGGTGGACGTGATAGCTCACATCTTAGGAGGACTGATCAATGATCGATGAAATTCTTAAAATGACTGCTGTCGCAGACAATTTCACTATTTATACAAGTATGTGCAAGGCACAGCGTATACTGATGCGGTCTTATGATCCGATTTGCAGCATCAGCGGAGGAAGTGACAGCGATATTGTGCTTGACCTTATCCATAAGATAGACGAAAACAGCAAGGTTACATACTTCTGGATAGACACAGGATTGGAATACTCTGCAACAAAGGAACATCTGAAATTTCTTGAAAGAAAATATGATATAGAAATTCAGCGTATCAAACCGACAAAGCCTATCCCTGCTTGCATTAGGGAGTATGGTGTTCCGTTTCTTTCAAAGTATGTTTCGGAGCAGATGATGCGTTTGCAGGCACACAATTTTCAATGGGAGGACGAGCCTTTGGAAGTCCTTTTGAAGAAATATCCCGACTGCAAAACAGCGCTTCAATGGTGGTGCAATGCCTATTATTCGCCTGAAAACGGCGTTCAGAAAATGAGCAGATTCAGCATTGACCGCAACAGATTTCTGAAAGATTTTATTATGCAGAATCCGCCCGATTTCCCCATATCAAACAAGTGCTGCGAGTACGCAAAAAAGAAGCCGGCAAAGCAGTTTATCAAGGATATGGGCGCTGATTTGGAAATTACGGGCATTCGCAAAGCGGAGGGCGGTATCCGTTCTGCAAATTACAAAACTTGCTTTTCTGAATGCAAGTCAAAAGGCTGCAATACATACCGACCAATATTTTGGTATACGGACAGTGATAAGCGTGATTACGAGAAATTTTACGGAGTAACGCATTCTGAATGTTATACAAAATATGGTCTGAAACGTACCGGATGTGTCGGCTGTCCGTTCAATCCAAAAGTCAATGAGGAATTGGAAATTATCAAAGTAAACGAACCCAACTTGCATAAGGCGGCAGTCAATATTTTCGGGCAATCTTATGAATATACCCGAAAATACCGTGAATTTGTGAAGATGATGAAGTCAAAAGAGAAAGAGGGAAAATTATGAATGAGGAAAATTTCAGAGAATGGCTCGAACAAAAATACAGCCGAAAAGTCGTTAGCGATAACATTTCAAGACTGAAAAAAGTCATTAGGGAAATTACTGATGTTGATTCTGAATACGACAAAGACCATTGCGGTTATCTGCTGAGCCTTTTTGATAACTTGGGCGATAATGACGAAATGAAAAGCCGTAACAGCAGTTTGCCTGTGGGCAGAAATTCTATCAGAAGCTATAAGTATGCTCTGAAACTTTACGTCAGATTCAGAGAAGAAGCGGTTGAATATTAAGGTGTTTGTATGAAGATAATTTTATTTTTGATCGGGTTTGTACTCGGCGGTGGTTTCGGGGTAATTACTATGACGTTTATTCAGATCGCTGTTGGCAGAATTTCTGATGATGACGAGGACAGCAGTTAATAGAAAAAGCACAGCCTATTATGACTGTGCTTGGGTCAGCATTATTCTTGATTATGCGTTGACATTTACCTCTTTGGCAAGTTCCTGAACTTCTTCAAGGGTTAGACCGCTGCATTCGGCAATCTCCTCATATGTGAGTTTGTCAATTGAAAGCATTTTCAAAGCGTTTTCTTGTTTTGTTCTGATAATAGTTTCATTTCTCATGTCCTCGTTTAATTTGCACATATGGCTCACTCCTTCTTCGGTTTCTTTGAAAAATT
>JAMPFN010000147.1 GCA_023664445.1 Clostridium sp.
GTATATGAGCTGCGCTTTGATGGTCTGATTTCTGATTTCCGCCGCCGTCATAGCGGTCGGTGACCCGACTGGACATTTCAGTGCGTGCCCGCACAGGACAATCCAGATTATACTTTCCGTATAATTACAGCATAGTTACGCGTGATTTTACATTCGCGTGTATTTTGTTACAATTTCAAGCAAAGTAGATGCGCGAAATGTCCCGTGCGGTCACGCACTCGCTGAGAATATATGCGGCTATTTTTTTCAACGCCGCCGCAACTGCTGCCGACATTTTATCTACCTCCCGCTTTACCGAACAGTTTCATCTTGTAATCAGGTGCGTGAACCTGTAAAAGATATCGCTCATTTCCGCAGCGGTACAGACAAGTTCCTCGTTCGGGGTACTTTATCAGACCGTATTCCGACTGCTCCACCTGAAGCGTATCCATGAAATCCGACGGCGAAATATTGCCCGGATTGAACAGAAAATGATGCGCCGGAATACTAAACAGAGGCTTGGTAAATTCCTTGATCTCCGGCAGTAAAAAGTCCTCGATATTCTGACTTGCCAGAATAAACGAGGACTCCTTTTTACGCACACGCTTCATGCCGTTTCGGATATATTCTATCGCCGTCATGTTTGTCAAAAAGAGGTAGAGTTCGTCGACTGCCGCAACGGTATTTCCACGCCCCAGAAGCTGATTTGACATATACGACAAAATGTTGAACAGCAGCGTATCCTTCAGCCTTTTATTGGTGTCCATCAAGCCTTTCACCCCGAAACAAATAAACTCGCCGTCACGGATATTGGTACGCCCGTTGAAATATTTCGACTCCGCGCCCTTGCACATGGAGTGCAAACCGAGACAGATATTCTGCAGAATTTCCTCGGTATACAGATGCTTTTTGCTGCTGTCGAAGGACAGAAACTCATTTTCCACAAGCTCGTAAAGGTCGCTCATGGTCGGATATTTTTCCGATTTCAGACCGTCAAAATCGGTGGAATCGTCGATGTCAAACCTTGCGTACAGCTTCATCAGCATGATCTCTATGGTGTCGATCTCAGCGTCGGTGAAATCCTTGTAGGCTCTGAAAAAGTCCTTTAAATAGCTGATATGCTGACTCAATCTTGTAACCTTTCTGAACGTTTCCGGCGAGTCAGCGTCACACCGATCGTCATTAGACGACCACGCTTTCGGTTCGAGAGGATTTATCATAAACTCGCCCGACATCATGTCAATGTAAGTGCCGCCGAGGTTGGAACAAAGATCACGGTATTCTGATTCCGGATCGAGACACAGGATCGATTTTCCTGCCTCGCGCTGATTGCACAGCAGCAGTTTCATGAGGTGCGACTTACCCTGACCGCTGTTGCCAAGTATCAGAATATTGCTGTTGGTCTTGTCCTCGGTACGCCTGTCGAAGTCCACAAGAACGTTGCTGCCGTACTTGTCACGCCCGAGATAAAAGCCGTTTTCATCGGTCTTTCCTGAGTAATTCAAAGGGTACATATTCGCCACGGAACTCGCCGGCAAGACACGTTCAAACTGGCTGCCGAACATATTATTTCCGGTCGGAAGCACAGATAAAAATCCTTCTTTCTGACGGAGCAGAAGCCTGTCAACGCTGATTTTCGAGCGCGTCAGTTCCATAGTTATATCCGCCTGAAGCTCCTTTAATTTGTCCTCGGAATTCGCTTTTAGCTCGACAAAAACTGCCGTGTGCAGCAGATTTTCTTTGTTCCTACGAAGCTCCGACAGCAGCTCAACCACGTCGTTTATATTGTCCTGAGCCTTGATACTTTCGTTGACGTCGTTTGTGGTGGTCATCATGTGGTTTTTCCTCATCGCCTGCTGAACGATTTTTCTTTGCTCCATGCTCGTAACAAGGCGGTTGTAGATGCGTAAGGTCACGCCGTTTCTGTCCGCTAAATGCGCTAAAATGGCAGTTTCTTCGGTGTTCGGAGGGTACTCCGTTACCGCCCAGACCGACTTGTAAAAGTTTCCGCAGATGTAGTGGTCGGTGTAAAATCTGATCATTCCCGGCACGATCCTATCAAAAAAATCCTTCGTTTCCACAGCCTCGATTTGCGCTGCCGACAGTTCCTTTTTCCTAAACATTTTCGCTTACCTCCACTTACTTTTCTTTTTGCTGAAAAAAGAAAAGTAAGCAAAAGAAAAAAGAATTTTTTGCATATTTTCTTCTCCAGTCTGATTTTTTTGGTGCGTTATTTTTCAAATTCATAGGCTATTTCTTCTCCCTCAATATCAGGGATTTCCTCGCCTGAAATACTTGTGCCAAAGTACAGCGCAAGCATTCTTTTTATCTCGGATTTCGTCATTCTCCTCGCCGCAAATCCATGCTCTGAAATCGCCTTGTCAACACGATTCACAACGTTAAAAATCTGCTCGTCCTTTTCTCTGCGGAATCTTATCGAGAACATAAACTGACGTGCCGACGACATCTCCGCCTGAATTTCGTCAAGGAAAGAATGGTCAGCCTGCAGCAGCTTTCTGACTCCCTCGTTCTGCTCGGTCTGCAAGCGTTCCTTCACATAAATTTTGTTGCTGTCGAAACATTCGCAAGAGTCCAGAGCGATGATTTCAAGGTCGGGAATCGTGCTTAAAAGCATCATCAGATGATGGATTTTAGTATCGATATTTGCCGCCGAAAGCACCGAAATATTGGTCGGTTCTACGCTGAAAAACGCAATCTCAGCCTTATCCGTTTTTACTCCGAAACGAGTAAAGCGTTCAAAGCCGATAAGACTCTGAACGCTGTTTTTCTTCTTTGCCATTTAATTTTTCCTCCATGAATAAACTTGCTGCGAGGTCACAAAAAACTTCACAGCGTTAAAAATATAGTCCATGATTGCGGTATCGTCAACCCTCAGACTAAGAAATCCGTAGCATACCGTCGCAGCAATGGGCAGTACGTTCCACAGGTTCACAAATACGATCACCGACAGAATGATTCCGCCGCAGATTATTATAAAGTCCCGAACATTCCAGAACCACAGCTTGACGTTGGCTCTTAAGTTTTCTGGGTAGATATATGTTTTCATTTCGCCGCTCCTTTCAGCATTCCGACAGCCTTAGCGCCCATAGAAACCGTGTGGCTGACGGACATCATATTGACCTTAACGCTTGTATCAAGTCCGAACATCTGCGCAATTCTCGGCACTTCCGTTGCAGACAGGCAGATTCCCACCGCAAGCAGAGGATGCTGCGTGTAACTTAAAAGTCCCAGATACAAAATTGTCGTCTGTAAAAATGCGGTCAGGCAAGTCGCAATTACCTGCTTGCACCAGCCGTAAAATCCGTCGGTGTAACCTCTCGGAACGCCAAATAAATATAGGCTTCCGACTGCTATTTGGCAGAGCATTATGCCGCCTCTTTTGATGTTCGCAAATATAACTTTTACGGTGCAGTACCCGAAAAGAATAATAAAAAACAGGCTGAACAGCGACACGTCGGAGGCAA
>JAMPFN010000148.1 GCA_023664445.1 Clostridium sp.
CCGGAGCGGAAGCTTGATTTTCTTTGGTTCGTTTCTTGCATCAAGGCAAGAAATTAACATACACATTAGAGCCTGTTCCACATAAATATATGCCATAATAAAACAATTTTGAATGGAGGATCGTTATGACTTTCACAGAATTAAAAAGAAAAGCGTTAGAAAAATACTTCGATAAAATGAACGATTGCCAGAAAGAAGCTGTTTTTGCCGTTAACGGACCCGTTCTTGTCCTCGCAGGCGCCGGAAGCGGAAAAACGACAGTTATCGTTAATCGTATCGCCAATATGATAAATTTTGGAAACGCTTATCATGATACTTCTTATCAGGGAAACGACAGCGACTGCCGTTACCTTGAGGACTATATAAACGGCAGAGACGCCGACCTCGGCTCTCTTCGGGATATTATCGCCGTTTCGCCTATCAAGCCTTGGAGCATACTCGCTATCACATTTACAAATAAGGCGGCAGGCGAACTTAAAGAAAGACTTTCGGCAATTCTCGGAGAAGACGCGCTCAATATACAGGCGTCGACTTTTCATTCGGCATGCGTGAGAATATTAAGACGCGAAATAGAAAGACTTGGCTATGGCAGCAGCTTTACTATCTATGATTCGGACGACAGCCAACGAGTTGTAAAATCGTGCCTTGCCGATATGGGAATTTCCGAAAAAAAATTCCCTCCAAAGTCTATTTTATCCGAAATCGGCTTTGCAAAAGACAGGCTTGAAGAACCCGATGAATACGAAAAAAATGCCGGCGTCGATTACCGCAAAAGCGTTATTGCAAAGGTCTACAAGGAATATCAAAAGCGGCTTTTCGCTTCAAACGCGGTGGATTTTGACGATATCATAAAGCTTACGGTTAAAATACTCGAGCAGTTTCCCGACGCTCTCGAGCATTATCAGAACAGATACAAATACATAATGGTCGATGAATATCAGGACACCAATCAAGCGCAGTTCAGGCTTGTGAGCCTTTTGTCGGCAAAGCATAATAACCTTTGCGTTGTAGGCGACGACGATCAGAGTATTTACAAATTCAGAGGCGCAACCATTGAAAACATTCTTAGCTTTGAACAACAGTTTGAGGGCAGCCGTGTTATAAGGCTTGAACAAAATTACCGTTCAACGCAAAATATTCTTGACGCCGCAAATTCAGTTATAAAAAACAATTCGTCAAGAAAGCCGAAAAAGCTATGGACAGACAGCGGAAAAGGCGAAAAAATTTACTGGTACAAGGCACAGGACGAACGCGACGAGGCGTCGTTTGTGTCCTCAAAAATACTCGAGAATATTAAAAACGGCGGAAAATACGGCGATAACGCTATTCTTTACAGAATGAACGCGCAGTCTAACGCCATTGAGCAGACATTTGTGAAAAGCGGAGTCCCATACCGTGTATTCGGCGGAATGAGATTCTATGACCGTAAGGAAATAAAGGATCTGACATCATATCTGGCAGTCATAAACAATGAAAACGATCTTTTGAGGTTCAGGCGAATTATCAATGAACCGAAGCGCGGAATCGGCGACAGTACGCTTGGCATAATCATAGATATCACGACCGATCTGGGACTTTCGCCTATCGACGTTATGAAAAACGCAGGAGATTATCCCATGCTTTCCAAAAAAGCTTCCGTCCTTAGGACGGCTGCGAAAATGTTTGAGGATCTTAAAAAAGCCTCTGAAGAGCTTCCTCTTGACGAATTTTTTGATCTTATGCTTGAAAAAACAGGTTATCTCGAATATATGAAAAGCTTGGGCGACGAGGGCCTTACCCGAATCGAAAACATAGAAGAGCTTAAATCGACTATCTATTCTTATATAGATGAAAGCGACGAGCCGTCTTTAAGCGAATTTTTAGAGGAAATTTCCCTTTACACAGACCTTGACAAAATGGATTCCGATACGGACGCGGTTGTTATGATGACCGTTCATTCGGCTAAGGGACTTGAGTTTAAGAACGTATTCGCTGTCGGAATGGAAGACGGTATCTTCCCAAGCTCCCGCTGCATCGACAATGAAGAAGAGCTTGAAGAAGAACGCCGTCTTGCATACGTGGCGATAACTCGTGCCAAAGATCAGCTATATGTAAGCAGCTGTGCGCAGAGAATGCTTTTCGGTTCAACACAGCGTAATATCACGTCAAGGTTCATTAAAGAAATAGACAAATCGCTCGTCGATAAGCATGACAATACCATAACCGACAATACAGACAGGATATCGGTTTCATCGGTCAGCTCTATCCCTCTCCAAAAGCAGCTTGCCAAAAATAAAACATCAAAAACGCCTCATGAAGCTGTCGCATATTCAGCCGGAGAAAGAATAAAGCATAATATATTCGGAGAAGGAACTATTCTGAGCGTCAAAGAAATGGCAAATGACGCCATGCTTGAAATAGCTTTTGAAAAGGTCGGCACAAAAAAAATAATGGCAAATTTCGCGAAAATTCAAAAAATATAAAAATTTAGGTCAATATTAAAAGCGCCTCAAAATTCTGAAAATTGTATACATTGTAAACTAAGCGCCGTTTACTGCCGCTGCACTAAAAGGTAACCGGTGAAAACACGAAAATACACTAACAAATCGCGTATCTACGGGATTTATGAGGCGTAAAAAATCTAAAAAAATTATAATTAAAATTAACGTGTCGCGAAAAATCCACGAAAACGAGCTGAAATTGCTCTTTCGTGGATTTTTATTTTTTTATTAAAAATCGTTTTAAAGCCGTTTTAAGAAGTTTTAAAAAGCCTTCAAACCGCGTAAATAGGCGTTTTAAAACTAAAACATTTTTAAGACGATCTTTCAACGATTCAAATTTTTATATTGAAAATAGGGTGCGAACAATTCGTATCCTAATTCTTGCCATGTTTTATAGTCGCTAATATTCTTCCGTACTAATAATATCCTCCGGCTCGAGAGCGCCAATAACCTCGCCACGGCAACGAACGTCGTCATATTCATGGAGCTGTTTGCCATATTCAGGATTTAAAGAAATAAGCTTTCCTGCTCCCGGTTTTTTTATATACCCGTCTGCACTAACTGTAAAGATCCCGATTTTTCCACGATCAATTTTAGGGCGGGTTTGGACGAGGGCGTACTATCCATCATGAAATTCAGGTTCCATGCTGTTGCCTGAAATACTTACAGCAAAATTAGCTCCATTGATAAGGGCAGCGTTCGTTTCTTGCATCAAGGCAAGAAATGAACATACTGCTCAAAACAATTTTTGAGAAACCCACGCAAAACCAAAGGAGCCGCATTTCAGCAGCCCCTTTGGTTCAAGGAAAACTTATATGAGAGAAATCTGATAGCTTATCAACCCACGATTCTTGAGAGGAGAACGCAGTCGAACACATTAACAACGCCGTCGTTATTTACATCAGCAGATTCGTAATCGATTTCGAAACCTT
>JAMPFN010000149.1 GCA_023664445.1 Clostridium sp.
TATTCAAAAACGAAACAGCCCTAAAGGGCGGTTCTCAATCCCAGCAAGCTCGGTATCCTGTAATGACACTTTTTTCAAAAGTGCAAAGGATACGTTGCTTGTTAGGAGAACCTAAGACCCTTAAAATAATTAAAACCGGAGGTTTTAAATAGTCAGTCCAGAACATATCGTCCGACGGCGTAAAATGTACTTTAGCATTTGAATAAATGTCAAACAGATCCTTTGCAAGAGCAGTTTCGCTGAAAGGATAAACGCTTTCATCATTTAGCAGGTAATTATCGTTTCTGCCCAACATATAACTGCAATAAGTACTTATATAGTTGAGAGCCTCATTCAGATTTTTTGAATTTGAATTTACGCAAAAGAAAATACATTCAGCACAGCTTGGTTCATTTTCTTTCACGGAAGGCGTTGGAATTGCTCTCAAAGACGAGAATGCATCATCATAAAAAACATCGTACAAATACGGCCAAAATTCAAATAAATAATCATTGAAATATTCATTTAAATTCTCATAGTGATCAAGAGCTATGATCCTTGTATGCAAATAATCGGAATCTATATCCGCATCTTTCAGCATAGTACACAAGCTGCGGAATAATTCATTATCATAATCTGCTTTTCCGTTTGAAATAGAATAATAATTATTGTAGCGATTCATTATATCGCTCTGAACCTGATAACCATTAACCGCAAATTTATCTCTAAGCTGCGGATTTTCATAAGTCTTGCCACAGATATCGAGCAATTCTTCCCATGTGATATCAGAAGTAATCTCAATACCGTACTTTTCACAATTCTGTGGGTTATATACAATACAAGGAATATCAACTGCGATCGGAATCATCCAGATATCGCCGTTTTCATTATACGCAGCTTCTTTGAGATATGGAAAGCATTTATCCAGATATTCCTGTACCATTGGGACGTCGTTTAATTTATAAAACGCTCCTCTGTCACGAATGTTCCTTGAAATTGTCTGTCCTGACGACATCATACAAATATCATAGCCGCTGTTTTCCGCAAGGATATTCAGTGCGAATTCGCTGTTTTCAAGAATTGACGAGTTTATGCGGTAACCGCAGCCGTAAGGCGTTTCCGAATACACTTCAGAAGAATAGAAAATTATCTCTTTATTCTCTTTTACAGCGTCATTATAAGACGTTCTGAAAACATTTCCCGAAGCATTATCAAGAACATAACATTCACCATTTTCTATTTGCAAATCATTTCCGGACGTACACACTACGTTAGTCATAAAATCCACTTGAACATCCGGATCATCAATAGCTACAGAGGAAATTTTTCTGTTGCCAAAATCTGCGTATATGATATTTTCTTCATAAAAATCGAAAGAATAAGTATATTGAGGGGTATTATTATACATTTTATCTGAAAAAGTTTCTTCTGACGTATTGTAAATTGTCAAATAATATCCGCCAATATCATCATAAGCATAATAAATTATCTCATTTTCACTATATGGTTTTAGATTCAGAACATTGTCGATCTTGATTTCCTCAACATCAAAAGCATGAATATCTATAGACGCAGATTTTTCGCCCATATAGACATAACTGTCATCAGAAGAATATTTTACACTTTCAAGGTATTCGTCGCTATGTTCACTCCAGTAAACCATGTATATTTTATCGTCCAATAAAGTCATAGATAATGTTGAACTAATATCAATATCTAGCTTATGTTTATCTATAGTATCGGTTTTCAAATCATAAACTGTAATGAAATTACCATCATCTCCATAAGTAAATGCATAAATAGAATTTTCATTACAAATCAGATTGGTATGGACACCCTCACCGAAATTATAGCTGTTTATAAGTTCTCCTGAATGATCATAGCTTTTGACAGTATTATCTTCCGGAAAAGACGCATACAATATTTTATTATCGACTGTAAATGCACAGGAATTTTCTATGTTATAACTGAAAACATTATTTTCATAATTTGAAGTTACATTTGGTGACTGCGAATTACAGCCACATATAAATGCTGCGAAAAACATCATTACTGATAATGTCATTACTTTTCTTTTCATTTAAAAAATCTCCTTGAATTTTTCGTATTTATTATAGTCAATTAACTTGAAAATCGAAAAAAGGAAACAAGGAAAAATGTTTCATGACAAGGCAGAGAACACAGAAATACTGGCATATTTCTTTCAAGAATATCAATACAGTTATAGAGCATTTTGATCGTTGAATTTTTTCGATTTTCAAGTTAATTGACTATAAAACTTTATATAAGATGTTGACCTATTCAAACACCCATGGAGAGCAATACCTCTCCATGGTGCTTGATTTATATCTGCCATTTCTATGAAAAAGTTTTATAGAGTTACCCTGAAGCAAATTAGTACTGACATACTCCATATTCATCAGGGCAGTACTGATGAACCCATTTGCAAACCCTACTGCCAATATTTCCGAGATTGCCATCACATGATGTGCATGCCTTAGAGTGATTAGATACTGTTCCTGTTTTAGAGCAAGATGCATTTGTATGTAAGGTGTGAGATGAATAGGTTGTAGTAATATACGAACCACATTTTACATATGTTGTTTTGCCTGCACAACCAGTTTTATGAGCGGCAGATGCAGAAAGAGAAGTAGGTACAAGCATTGTTGTGCAAGCAAGTGCACAGATTAAAGCCTTTTTTAACGTCTTTTTCATAATTTTTTCCTTTCCTTTGAATCCATTATAAAAGATTCAAAATAAAATTGTTTTAATTATAAATTCATAATTGCATTTATATTGTATCATATAAATTTTCATTTGTGTGGATTTTTGTTTGAATTGTCGTTTTTTTTGCGCGAATTGTATATTCTTAAATGTATAAACAAAAAATCAGCCGTTTAAGGCTGATTTTCATTCATTGGTATCATAATTTTTACTTCAAAAAAGTCATCACTTGTTTCAATATTAAATTCTCCATTATATTTTTTTACAGTTTTTTTTACTGATATCAAACCTAAACCATGTAAATATTTTTCTGATTTACCAGTTACTAAAGATTTATCTGATTTTGTACATTTATTTAAAATACTTATAATGAACATTTTCTTTACAGGTTTAATTATAATGTTTATAATAGGTGATTTTTCATTTACAGAAGCTTCAATTGCATTATCAATCAGATTACCAAGCAGTGCAGAGAAATCAAACGATGAAATATTGCAATTTTCCGGTACTTCCGCATTTATTATAAACGAAATGCCTTTTTCTTCTGCGTATTTTTGCTTGACATTAAGTATTGCATCAACTGTATCATTACCGGTTTTATAATAAAACAATGTTTTTCCGATAAGTTCATTTTCTTCTTTAAGAAATTGCTTTATGCTTTCCATATCATCTTGTTGGGTCAACGT
>JAMPFN010000014.1 GCA_023664445.1 Clostridium sp.
GCATCTGCCTTACAAGCAGAGGGTCATAGGTTCGAGCCCTATAGTTCCCACCATTTATGGCCCGGTAGTTCAGTTGGTTTAGAACGCTAGCCTGTCACGCTAGAGGTCGTGGGTTCGAGCCCCATCCGGGTCGCCATTTGGTATTTACGCCTCTGTAGCTCAGTCGGTAGAGCAGGGGACTGAAAATCCCCGTGTCATTGGTTCGATTCCGATCGGAGGCACCATAGAGAGCATATACTGTTCTCTATAAATGCGGATTTAGCTCATCTGGTAGAGCGCCACCTTGCCAAGGTGGAGGTAGCGAGTTCGAGCCTCGTAATCCGCTCCACTACGTCGGGGAAATATCCTTGGCGGTTGAAAATCCCAAGACGTAATGTCTTGGGATTTTTTGTTTTAAATTGATACGGTTTGGTCGTATTAGAATTAGGGGGAAAAATGGGACTAATATTTGTTATGTTCAGTATTTTTGGGCTTTTTGCATTGTTTATATCAACGACGCTTTTTGGGACGTTTATTTACGGGATCAGAAAAAAATCTGTAAAAACCGGAATAATAGGCGGAATCTCCTATATTATCAGTATGGTAATTACAATTGTATGTTTTCTTTTGCCAACTGGTGCGGCAGATTACGGCGGATTCTCAAAAAATTATTTGATTTTTGTCAGTATTGTCGCATTTGGAATGCACCTTACAGCTTTAGGCACTGCTCTTAAAATAAAATGGCTGTCCATACCAGGGGTATTAGCGGCTGTTCTTCCGTTTGTTTACTTGTTTATTCTTATTCTAAAAATAAGAACCTGATGTATAAGGCTTCTCAAAAATCAAATTGCGCAGTATGTTCATTTCTTACCTTGATGCAAGAAACGAACCAAAGAAAATCAAGCTTCCGCTCCGGCACAGCTTGCGCTGCGAGCCGCGAAAGCGAAAAATAAAAAAATGTATTTATAGACGGGGATTGTAAATGGTACTTTTCACCATTCAGCAATTATGATTCACTTTTCAAAATTTTGAGGGCTTTATCCTCTAATCTTTTCTTAAAGTGCAAGTTTTTTGGTTTCCTTTCAATTTTCTTTCCGTCCCTTATGGGACGGAAAGAAAATTAAATTGGGATTCTTAAGGGAACTTGTTCCCTTAAGCAGGGGGCTTGGGGGACAGCGTCCCCCGTAAGTTTCTCGAAAATTTATTTCCGTGTGCATAAGGAGTTATTTATGGACGATTTATTTTACATGAAGGAGGCTCTTGCAGAAGCCGAAAAAGCCTACGAGATAGGCGAAGTTCCCGTCGGAGCGGTAATAGTCAGCAAAAAGGACGGAGCAATAGTCGGCAGAGGTCACAACAGGCGCGAGATCGACAAAGATCCTCTTGCGCATGCCGAGATATCCGCAATAAAAGAAGCCTCTGCTAACTTAGGAGGTTGGCGGCTTATAGGCTGTGATATGTACGTTACGCTCGAACCGTGTCCGATGTGCTGCGGTGCTATAATAAATTCGAGAATAGAACGGGTGGTATACGGTGCGGAGGATAAAAAATCAGGATCGGTATGCTCGGTGCAGAATATGTTTGAGCTTCCGTATAATCATAAACCGAAATTATTGGGCGGCGTACTGGAAGATGAATGCTCGGGAATATTGAGCAGATTTTTCAGGGAATTGAGGGAGAAAAACAGAAAATGAAAATATACAATGTAAAAATAAAGACCATGACGGATCAGGATATAGAAAACGGTTACGTTGAGTTTGATGAAAAAATAACGTCGGTGTGCAAGGGTATGCCGGACGCGGTTGACGAAAATGATATCGACGGCGGCGGCGGAGTTCTGATGCCGGGCTTTATCGACGCTCATACGCATCTCGGCATAATCGAAAACGGAATAGATTTTGAAGGCGACGACTGCAACGAATCTACCGATCCGTTTACGCCGAATATGCGCGTTATAGACGCCGTTAATCCTATGGACAGGTGTTTTTCCGAAGCTTCGTCAAGAGGTATTACCTGCGCTGTCATAGCTCCCGGAAGCGCAAATCCGTGCGGAGGGGAGATAATTGCCGTAAAGACTTTCGGCAGACGGATAGATGATATGAACATCGGAACTGTCGGGATAAAATTTGCTCTCGGTGAAAATCCCAAAAGGGTATACAACGATAAGGACGAATCGCCTGTTACAAGAATGGCGACCGCTGCCGTTATCAGAGAGGGACTTGCCAAAGCGAAGCGATATCTTGACGATATATACGAGTATGAAAAAGACAGCGAAAATTCAAGCCTGCCCGAATACGATGCAAAATGCGAAGCGTTGATACCGCTTTTGAAAAGGGAAATATGCGCGCATTTTCATTGTCATCGCGCGGACGATATTTTTACGGCTCTCAGAATCTCAAAGGAGTTCGATATAAAGCCTGTGATAATACATGCGACGGAGGGACATCTTATAGCGGATATTTTGGGCAATGAGGGAGTTACCGCAGTTGCCGGACCGATAATCTGCGACAGATGCAAGCCGGAAATGAAATCGCTCGAAATAAAAAATCCTGCTGAGCTTGTGAAAAACGGAGTAAAGACTGCGATATGCACCGACCATACGGTAGTGCCGATACAGTATCTTCCGCTTTCGGCTGCAATAGCGGTAAAAGGCGGTCTTGAATATGAGGACGCTCTCAAAGCGATAACCTGCATCGCCGCTGATGCGGCAGGCATCGGAGAAAGAGCGGGAAGAATAAAAGTCGGTTTTGACGCAGATATTCAGCTTTATTCCTGTGGGCAGGATCCGCTTGATATTATGTCCGAACCGTCAGCTGTTTTTATAAACGGCAAAAGTATTTATGGAAATAAATTTCTAAAAAATTGATTTCTCTGCGAAAAAAGGAAAAACTATTGACCTTTTATTGTAAAGATGTTAAAATTATACTAAACGATAAAATAATTTGTCATTTCAGCTTGTTGAAAAACCTGCTTTTAAGTATTTTAAGGGGACGCTTTCACTTGCAAAGCGCCCCCTTAAAACGTTTAAACTTAATGTTCATTTCTTGCCTTGATGCAAGAAACGAACCAAAGAAAATCAAGCTTCTGCTCCGGCACAGCCTATGCTGTGAGTCGCAGAAGCGTAAAATAATGACTATCTTTATAGCCGGTGACTGTAAATGATAATTTTATCATTCATCAATAAGCGGTATTGCTATAAAATCACGTGGAGTTTTTGGCAAATTCATGCAGACCTTACCGCAGTACGTCGTGTGCGGTCACGCACCAAAGGCTCTGCCTTTGGAATCTGCAAGCCTTTGAAAAGGCTTGACCTAAACTTTAGATTTGGCTTTTTCAACATTCTGAAACGACAAAATAATTTACTTTATCAAATCATAAATTTCGAGGTGTATTGCAATGGTCGAATTTGGAAATGACTGGGACGAGCTTTTAAAGGACGAATTCAAAAAGGAATATTATTTAAGGCTCAGACAGTTTCTTATAAACGAATATAAAACGCAGACTATTTTTCCGGGAATGTACGATATATTCAACGCTTTTAAATATACCTCTTATGAAAACGTAAAAGCCGTCATAATCGGACAGGATCCTTATCACGGCATAGGTCAGGCACACGGGCTTTGCTTTTCGGTGAAAAAGGGGGTTGCGCCTCCGCCGTCGCTTGTAAATATTTTCAAGGAAATAAAAAGCGATCTCGGTATCGATAATACCGGAAAGCACGGCGAACTTACAAAATGGGCTAAAAATGGCGTTTTATTGCTCAACAATGTACTGACCGTTCGTGAAGGCTGCGCAAACAGTCATAAAGGAATGGGGTGGGAAAGCTTTACCGACGACGTTATAAAGCTTCTGAACACAAGAGAAAAGCCAATGGTATTCCTGCTTTGGGGCGGAAACGCAAGGACTAAAAAGAAGCTCATAACAAATCCGTCGCACCTTGTTCTGGAATGCGCGCACCCGAGTCCGCTTTCGGCGTATAACGGATTTTTCGGCTGTAAGCATTTTTCAAAGGCAAACGAATTTTTGAGAAACTGCGGTATCGAAGAGATAGATTGGAGTATAGAATGAAAATAATAGATATGTTTGAAAAGGGTACGGTATATTCGTTCGAGATCTTTCCGCCCAAAAAGGACTCTCCGATAGAGATAATCTATAATACGCTTGAAGAACTCGGCGGACTAAAGCCTGATTTTATCAGCGTTACTTACGGCGCGGGCGGAAGCTCAAACGGAGTTTCAACCTGTGAGATAGCAAAAACCATAAAGGAAAAGCACGGCATAGAGCCAATGGCGCATCTTCCGTGTATAAACTATACCCAAGATGAGATCACAGATATTTTGGAGGATTTCAAGAAAAACGGTATAGAAAATATTTTAGCGTTAAGAGGCGATATAAACCCGAATATACCGCCGAAAGAAGAATTTAAGTATGCAAGCGACCTTGTCGGATTTATAAAGGACAACGGCGATTTTGATATAGCAGGCGCGTGCTATCCCGAGGGACATATAGATACGCTCGATATGGTAGAAGATATACATAATCTGAAGAAAAAGGTCGATATGGGCGTAACGCATCTCATTACCCAGCTGTTTTTCGACAATAGTTTCTTTTATTCTTTCGTTGAAAGAGCAAAGATCGCAGGGATAAATGTTCCGATAGAAGCAGGGATCATGCCTGTTACAAATAAGAAATCCATCGAACGTATGGTTTCTATGTGCGGCACAAGCATTCCGCCTAAATTTGCAAAAATGATGCAGAAATATGAAAATAATCCCGAAGCTTTGAGAGATGCCGGTATTGCTTATGCGATCGATCAGATAGTCGATCTTGTATCAAACGGAGTTGACGGCATTCATCTTTATACGATGAATAACGCCTATGTTGCAAGGCGTATAAGCGAGGCTGTCGAAAAGCTTATAAGGGGATAAAATTGGAAACAATATCATTAAAAAGCATAAGCAGGGAAGAAACGCTCAGATATATGGGGCATAGGGGAGAAGCTTCGGGCATATTGCTTGAAGCGCTCGAAAAGTGTGAAAAAGCGCTTCTTGACGCTGTGAAACCGGGTTTTGTTTTCAAGGTTTTCGACATAGAGTTTAAACCGCAGGGGATCGAGGTCTGCAAAAGCTCTCTATTGCTTTGCGGAAGCGATATAAGATCTCACCTTGACGGCTGTAAAAGAGCGGCGTTTGTGTGCGCAACGCTTGGCGCTGATGTTGACAGGCTTATAAGAACCTTTGAAGTGAAAGATATATCCTCGGCGTTCGTTATGGACGCAATGGCAAGCGCGGCGATAGAAGAGGTATGCCGTATTTCCGACGAGCGTATAAAAGAACAGCTTCCCGACAGCTTTTTTACGTGGCGGTTTTCTCCCGGCTACGGTGATTTTCCGATAGATATACAAGAAAATTTCCTGCGTATGCTTGACGCTCAGAAGCGGATAGGAGTCTGTGCGAGCGAAAGCGGCATACTTATCCCGAGGAAATCCGTGACTGCCGTTTCGGGAATATCGGAAAGCCCTCTTCCTCAAAAAAGAAGAGGCTGCGCTTGCTGCAATATGGCAAAGGAATGCGCATTCAGAAAAAGAGGTGAGCATTGTGGAATTTAAAGAGCTTTTAAAACAGAATACCGTGCTTCTTGACGGAGCAATGGGTACTATGCTGCAAAATGCCGGATTGGAAGCGGGAGCTGCGCCCGAATTTTTGAATCTCAAAAACCCCGGACTCATAGAAGATATTCATAAAAAATATATTGACGCGGGCGCGCAGATAGTTTACGCCAATACGTTCGGCGCGAACAGGTATAAGCTCAAGGGTGAAAGCGTTGAAAAGGTTGTCGGGAAAGGTATTGAAATAGCGAAAAAGGCATGCGGAAACAGGGCGCTGACTGCGCTTGATATCGGACCTATAGGTCAGCTGCTTGAACCGAGCGGTACGTTGAAATTTGAGGATGCGTATGACATTTTCAAGGAACAGATAATAGCCGGACGCGATGCCGACGTAATTGTTTTTGAAACTATGACCGATCTTTACGAGCTTAAAGCCGCCGTGCTTGCCGCAAAGGAAAACAGCGATAAGCCTGTTATCTGCACCATGACGTTTGAGGAAAACGGGCGTACGTTTACAGGCTGCTGTATATCGTCTATGGCATTGGTCCTGAACGGTCTTGGGGTTGACGCTTTGGGAATAAACTGTTCTCTCGGACCCGATCAGCTTCTGCCGCTTTGTACCGAGCTTTTGAAATATACAGATCTGCCTGTCGTTTTAAAACCTAATGCCGGACTTCCCGATCCGATTACGGGAGAATACGATATAACTCCGGAAGAATTCGGTCTGCAAATGAGAACCGCTGCGAAAAAGGGCGTGAAAATATTCGGGGGCTGCTGCGGCACTACGCCCGAGTATATATCGGTATTGAAAACCGCGCTTGACGGCGTCAGGTGCGACAGAGTTGAATCGGAAAAGAAAGCGGCTGTCTGCACACCGTCAAGGACTGTTTTTATAGATCAGCCGAGAATAATCGGAGAGAGGATAAATCCTACAGGCAAAAAGCTTTTCAAGGAGGCTTTGAAGAAAAACGATATCGGATATATTCTGAATCAGGCTATAGAGCAGATACACGCAGGAGCGGATATACTTGACGTCAATGTCGGACTTCCTGAAATAGACGAAAAGCAAATGATGATAAACGCCGTAAAACAGATACAGAGCGTAACCGATGTGCCGCTTCAGATAGATTCAACTATTCCCGAGGTGCTTGAAGAGGCTTTGAGAGTGTATAACGGAAAGCCTATCGTAAACTCTGTCAACGGCGAGGAGAAATCTCTCGATACTGTTTTGCCGCTTGTGAAAAAGTACGGAGCCGCTGTCGTGGGACTTACTCTCGATCAGAACGGCATACCAAAAAAAGCGGAGCAAAGATTCGCCATAGCACGCCGAATTCTCGAAAGAGCGATTGAATATGGTATTCCAAAAGAGGATATCTTCATAGACTGTCTGACGCTTACCGCTTCTGCCGAACAGGAAGCGGTTATGGAAACGCTTGAAGCTCTAAGGCGCGTTAAGAAAGAGCTGGGGCTTAAAACGGTTCTCGGCGTGTCAAATATTTCGTTCGGACTTCCGAACCGTCCGCTTGTAAACCATACTTTTTTGACTATGGCGTTAAGCTTCGGACTTGATCTTCCTATAATAAATCCGAATATAGACGCCATGACGGGAGTCATCCGAGCATTCAAGCTTTTGAAAAATATTGATAAAAACTCCGTTGATTTTATTGCGGCTTATAATGATACGGCAGCAAAGCCGGAGGTAAAAACACAGGAAAGCATGACCCTTGACTACGCTGTTGAAAACGGACTTAAAGAGGAAAGCGCAAAGGCAACCTTTGAGCTTTTGAAAGAGCGCGAGCCTATGGAGATAGTAAACGGCATACTTATTCCGGCGCTCGACAGGGCAGGGGATCGCTTTGAAAAGGGAACTATCTTTCTGCCGCAGCTTATTCTTACGGCAGGCGCGGCACAGGCGGCTTTCGGAGTGATAAGAGAAAAAATGATGTCGGAAAACAGCTCGCCCGTCAGCAAGGGAAAAATAGTTCTTGCGACGGTAAAGGGAGATATTCACGACATAGGCAAGAATATTGTAAAAGTCCTGCTTGAAAATTACGGTTATACCGTTATTGATCTCGGGAAAGATGTGCCGTGCGAAAGCGTTGTACAGGCGGCTGCCGAGCAAGACGTAAAGCTTGTGGGACTTTCGGCTCTTATGACCACGACGCTAAAAGCTATGGAAGATACCATAACCCTTTTGCGTGAAAATGGTTTGAAATGCAAGGTAGTTGTCGGCGGAGCTGTTCTGACTCCTGAATACGCAAAAAAAATAGGCGCGGATTTTTACGCAAAGGATGCAAAGGAAACCTGCGATATTGCTAAAAGTATTTATGGATAAAACTTCAAATTAAAATATTTAAAATTTTAACTTTAATATAAAACCTGTGTTCATGGAAACTCCGCATGAATTTTCTGCGAACACAGGTCTGATTTGGAATAACTAACAAAAAATATCAAATAATTATATATTATAAGTGAAAAAATTCGGCAATTTGTTAAAATTGTGATGTGACTATTGAAAAAAAGTCATTTTTATAGTATAATGAATAATATGGAAATTTTGTGGGGTGTGCCCACAATCATTATTATTACCATCAAGAGTGGAGTTAGGAGAAAATAATGGTAGCAAAACCGGAAATATCCAGAATAAAGGAATTGTTTATCAAGAAACTGGAGCATAAGTATAACGTAACGCCTGTAGAGGCTTCAGACAAGCAGATCTATCAGGTTCTTTCAGAAATAATCGTTGATTTTTTGAAGGGTAAACGTCAGAAATTTATAAATAGGGTAAACTCGGAAGGTAAAAAGCAGGTATATTATCTTTCAATGGAATTCCTTATGGGACGTTCGCTTAAAACAAGCATATACAATCTTGAAATTGTAAAAGATATCGAGGATATGCTTGCAGAATATGACGTAAAGCTCGATAATATTTATGAGTGCGAACCGGACGCGGGTCTTGGAAACGGCGGTCTTGGACGTCTTGCCGCATGTTATCTCGATGCTCTTGCTACAATGGCGTATCCTGCAATGGGTTATTCTATCCGTTACGAATACGGTATTTTTAAGCAGAAGATCGAGGACGGTTGGCAGACAGAGCTTCCCGACAACTGGCTTCCCGGCGGTTCGGTATGGCTTGAATCCCGTCCGGAGCTTGCGATAGACGTTCACTTTGAAGGCGAGCTTCATGAATACTGGGATAATCAGTATCACCACCTTTCACACGTTAATTATTCGACAGTTCAGGCTATTCCTTATGATATGTATGTTTCCGGACATGACAGCGAAGGCGTTTCCGTTTTAAGGCTTTGGGACGCTAAAGCTCCGAGCTTTGATATGTCTATGTTCAATCATGGCGATTATGAAAAGGCTTTGGGACAAAACGCTGCCGCAAACGCTATCTCAAAGGTTCTTTATCCTAATGATAATCACCTTGAGGGTAAGGCGTTAAGACTCCGTCAGCAGTATTTTATGTGCGCGGCGTCCGTCGGCGATATTGTAAATAATCACATGGCGGTTTACGGTACATTGGATAATCTCCATGATAAGGTAGCTATCCATATCAATGATACTCACCCGACTCTCGCTATCCCAGAGCTTATGAGAATACTTCTTGACGACTGCGGATATTCATGGGATAAGGCATGGCATATCGTTAAGAATACGTTCGCTTACACAAACCATACGGTAATGGCGGAAGCTCTTGAAAAATGGGACGTAAATCTTGTAAAGAGAATCATTCCGAGAATCTTTACTATTATCGTTGAGATAAACAACCGCTACTGTGCAAGCCTTATGGAAAGAAACGGCGGCGACAGCGCCAAGACAACAAGAATGTCCATTATCAAGGACAACCAGATCCACATGGCTACGCTCTGCGTCGTTGCTTCACACAGCATAAACGGCGTTTCAAAGCTTCATTCCGAGATCATCAAGCAGTCTGTATTCAATGACGAATATCACGATATCCCGAGAAAGTTCAAGAACGTTACAAACGGTATCGCTTACAGAAGATGGCTCTATCAGTCCAATCCGGGACTTACAAAGCTTCTTCGCGAAAAGATCGGCGATAAATTCCTGCATGACGGCAGCGAGCTTAAAAAGCTTTGCGTTTTTGAAAACGATAAGGCTGTTCTCGATTCTCTTATGAAGATAAAGAAAGAGAATAAGCAGAGATTTGCCGATTATGTTAAGAAAAACAGCGGTATCGTTATGAATACCGACAGTATTTTTGACGTACAGGTAAAGCGTCTGCACGAATATAAGCGTCAGCATCTGAATGTTATGAATATTCTTGCGGATTACGATTATCTTCTCAATAATCCGAATGCTGATTTTGTTCCGAAAACTTATATCTTTGCAGCAAAGGCTGCTCCGGGTTACTATCTTGCTAAGCAGATCATCAAGCTTATTTGGGCAATTTCCGAAGAGATCAGAAAGAATCCCAAGATCAACAAGAAGCTTTCGGTATATTTTCTCGAGGACTACAGGGTAACGCTTTCCGAATTGCTCATGCCTGCAAGCGATATTTCAGAGCAGATCTCGCTCGCCGGAACAGAGGCGTCGGGTACAGGCAACATGAAGCTTATGCTTAACGGCGCGGTAACGCTCGGTACGCTTGACGGCGCTAACATCGAGATCGGCGACGCTGTAGGCGATGATAATATTATCATATTCGGTATGAAAACCGAGGAAGTTAACGATCTTAAGAGATCGGGATATAATCCGGGATCGTATTACGAATCAAATCCTGTTATCAAGACAGCTATTGACAGAATGTACAGCGGAATCAACGGCTGCACATTCGGAGAAGTGGCAAATTCACTTAAGGATTCAGACCCGTATATGGTTCTTGCCGACTTTGATTCATACAGAAAGGCTCAGGCTTACTCTTCCGAATGCTATAAGGATAGTGCAAAGTGGGCTAAGATGTCGCTTAATAATATTGCAGGCGCAGGTATATTCTCAGCTGACAGAGCTGTTACGGAATACGCAAAGGACATTTGGTGTCTTTAATACATTGTTGTATAAGCGCAAATAAATTTTCCGTTTATTATAAATTATAAAAAAGGTAGAGCCTTTGACCTGAATGTTTCAAAGGAGATCTTCGATTTTTAGTAGGGGGACGCTCTGTAGAAAAGGGCGTCCCTTAAAAAAAGGAGCGACTTTATGCAAAGAATTATTTATGATAGCTGGGATCCGAATTATAAAAAGCCTTTCGGCGCTGTAAGAAAGGGAGAGGTCTGTGAGTTTCGTATAAGGCTTGCAAAGGACAGACGTCTTGACTTTCCGCCTGTACCGGTTATGGTAATTTTCAGGACCGGATTTAAAGAAACCTTTATTTCGATGAATTTTGAAGAATCCGGAGATGAATATAATGTTTATCTGGCAACTTTTGTCCCTAAACATGCCGGAGTTCATTACTATTATTTTTCGTTCAAGCAGGAAGGAAAAAGAAATTATATCAAAAAAAATTCCTGTCATATCGGCGCTATAAACGACGGCGATCTGTTTCAGCTGACTGTTTTTGAAAAGGAATTTGAAACGCCTGATTTCTTAAAGGGCGGTATCATGTACCAAATATTCCCCGATCGTTTCTGCAAGAGCGGAAAGGTGCATGAAAATGTTCCTACAGACAGAGTTATGCGGGAAAATTGGGAGGATACACCTTACTATAAGCCCGATGAAAACGGTCATGTATGGAACAACGACTATTTCGGCGGAGATTTTGACGGAATTGTAAGCAAGCTTTCATATCTTAAGGGATTGGGCGTAACTTGCATTTACCTGAATCCTATTTTTGAATCCCACGAAAATCACAGATATAATACCGCGAATTACCGCAAGGCGGATCCGCTTTTGGGTACAAACAGCGACTTTAAGAATCTTTGCGCGGAAGCTAAAAAATACGGCATTTCCATAATTCTCGACGGCGTTTTTTCTCACACGGGCGCGGACAGTATCTATTTCAACAAATTCAACAGATATGACAGCCTCGGAGCGTATAACTCAAAGGAAAGCGAATTCTACCCATGGTATAATTTTACGGAATATCCTGATGTATATGAATCATGGTGGGGTATTACAACGCTTCCGAATGTTCAGGAAAATAATGAGGCTTATACCGAATATATTTGCGGTGAAAACGGAGTTCTCGATTATTGGATAAGTCTTGGTGCGGCAGGATATCGTCTTGATGTTGCGGATGAACTTCCTGATGAGTTTCTTGAAAATCTCAACCGCTGTGTCAAAAAGCATGGCAGAGAAAAGATCATCATAGGCGAAGTCTGGGAAGACGCTTCAAACAAGGAAAGCTACGGCGTAAAAAGGCGTTATCTTCTCGGCAATCAGCTTGATTCTGTTATGAACTATCCGTTCCGTTCGGCTATCATGAATTATGCTCTCGGCGGAAGTCCTTATGACTTCAGAAACGGCATTATGACGATCATTGAGAATTATCCGAAGCCTACGATCGACGTTCTAATGAACAGCATCTCTACCCATGATATCGAGAGAGCGATAAACGTTCTTGGCGGTGAAAGCTGCGAGGGCAAGGATAAAGATTGGATGAGCAATCGTATGCTGACCGACGAGGAATATAAGCTCGGAAAAAACAGAATGAAAGTCGCAATGGCATTGCAGTATTTTCTGCCCGGAGTGCCTTGTATTTATTATGGAGATGAAGCCGGCTCACAGGGATATAAAGACCCGTTTAACCGTCGTTGTTATCCTTGGGGAAATGAGGATAAAGAGCTTATCGAATATGTAAAGCTTCTTTCAAGGATCAGAAATTCTTCAAAGGTGTTCAGGGACGGAACGCTTAAATTCCTTTACATGGACGATAATGTTATAGCGTTTTCAAGAGCGAGAAACAACCGCAGAAAGGCTGTTATCATATTTATAAACCGTTCCGGACAGGAACAGATAATAGACAGTTCAAAGACAGAAGCAAGACCATGTCCATATTACTATACGCTTTACGGAAATGTAAGATACGGCGAACGTATTGTACTTCCGTCATATAGCTTTGTGGCGTTCAAGGTTGAGCTTCCGCTCGATAAATTACAATAAGAATCTGTCCGCATAGGATTTGCACACGTCTTTTCGGCAAATTTTCCTATTTGGAAGGTTCTAAGAGAAAGTACCTCCGATGTTTTGTCGGAGGTACTATTTGCTTTGAATTCAGGTGATATAAATGAAAGTAAAAAGAATTCTTTTTACACTTGTTGACGTATTTATTGTTATATTAGCAAACTACTGGTGTTTTTGGCTGATGTTTTATTTTTCTGCAAGTATTGACGGTTCGATTTATATAAGCGGTGATTATGTTATTTTTGAAAGAAACTATCTTGTCCCGGCTCAAATATTTGGTATTCCGATTATATTTACAGTAGTTTCGAGTCTTTTGTATCGCAGGCTGCGAATGAAAAAACTTATCGGAAAGAAATATATTGCGCTTGTTTTATTCAATACGATCCCACTTTATATAATCAGCTTTTTTCAAATTATAAACTTGGTTTCTTATTGGACTGTGATATATGGTCAAATAACTTGAAAAAGTCGCCCTAAACAGGCTCTTAAATATTATCAGTAGGGTTGAAAATTTCTTTTACTATTTCGGAGGTGCAGTTTTCACAATCGTATGGGGAGAATCTTTTTTTAAACGCCTTCATTGCGGCAGAATATCGCAACAGACCGTTTCCTCCGCTTCTCATATCGTTCAACACATGGTTTAGAGCTTCTTCAAGCTTTTCCTGCGACTGAACTGTAAAGCCGGGAAGCATCGCTGTTCCAAAGTACAAGTCGTTTGTATTAACATCATTGAAATAGAATATCATAGGACGGTCAAGTGAAGCGTAATCGAAAATCATGTCCGAATAGTCGGTCAGCAGCATATCGCTTATAATAAAAAGATCGTTTATATCATTATAATCCGACACGTCAAATACATATCCGGTATACTTTTTCAGGTCAATACTATGTTCTTTAAAATTCGTATAGAAAAGTACCGCGAAATCATCTCCGCAGTTTTTTCTTACGTTTTCAAGATCCGCTAAGCTGTCGAGCTGATCTGGGCAGTATAATATAATTTTTTTGTCGTTTGGAATTTCCAGACGGCATTTTATTTGCATAGCCATATCATCGCTGTATGAGAAGAGAGTGCAGTTTCTCGGAGCGCCTTTTTCTATCACGATATTTTCCCTGCCCGACGCTTTGAGATCAAATGCGGAAATAAGCTTTTCCGTACAGTAACGGGAATTTGACAGCAGCGCGGATATTCTTTCCGATTCGGTTTTGTATCTGTTTTGCATACTGTCAGCATCACAGCCGATTTTTTTAAAAGGCGTGTTATGGCAAAGTATATACTTTTGATCTTCTTTTAAATCAACAGAGCTGTCAAGCATAGTGTTTGTGATGATAGCGCCCGCCTTTGTGCAGTATTCAAAATATTCCTTGGATCTGTATTCGACGAGATCCGTGTTATCGGGAAAGCTTCCGTGTTTGTTTATATCGGTAAATGCCCAGACAAAATGGTAATCGTCAAAATCCGCAGAGCTTTGCATGTAGTCGTAGATAGCTTTTGGACTGTCCGAATAGCTTTTTCCCGAAAAAGCTTCAAAAAGTATAAGTTTCGGGTCTGTAGCAGTTGAAAAAAGGACTTCTTTGTTTGGGTTATCATTATCCGATGATTTGTTTCCGAGCAGTTTTTTAAAAAAATCTATAATATTTTTAATCATGTTATACTCCGTTATGAAAATATAATCAGTACTCTATTAGTATAACGCTTTAATCGAATAATGTCAATATATGTACGGAAATCAATTTTTTAGAAGTTTGTGTGGGGGACTCTGTCCCTCAAGCACCCTACCAAAGGGAATGCCTCTTACAGAGCCGTCTCCTCTGTCAGCTTCGCTGACATCTCCCCGCTCCGCGGGGAGTCGCCTTTGGAATCCTCATGATTTTTATTAATACTTTCCCTAAGGTGAAAGTATTAATAAAAATGTGGGTAATCACACGAAACGTTCTTGGCAAAGATCGGGAGATAAAGCACCTAAAGTTTCAAAATTATAAATCACAATTGCTGAATGGGAAAATGTATCATTTACAGTCCCCGACTATAAAGACATTCCCTATCCTCTCGCTTCTGCGACTCACAGCATAAGCTGTGCCGGAGCGGAAGCTTGATTTTCTTTGGTTCGTTTCTTGCATCAAGGCAAGAAATGAACATACTGCGCAAAATTAAACGGGACGAAAACCGTCCCGTTTAATAATTATTTTTTCTTTGATTTTGGTTTTCTTCTCTCGTTCCACCATACCCAAAGCTGTGATGCAATGAACAAGCTTGAATATGTTCCGGCAATCATACCGATTATCATTGGTATTGAAAAGCTGAGTATCGAGCTTACGCCAAAGATATACGCGACGATCGTAACGATTATCATTGTTGAGATCGTCGTTATCGATGTTCTTATAGAACGTCTGAGCGATTGAGCCGTACTTACATTTACAAGCTCTGAAATTGAAGCTTTTTTCATTATGCTCTTGTTTTCTCTGATACGGTCGTAAACTACGATAGTATCGTTTACCGAATAACCCAAAATAGTAAGGATAACAGCGATGAAGTTTGCATTTATCTCGTATCCCATAATAACAAATGTTCCGAAAACGAATACAAGGTTGTGTATAAGACCGATGACAGCGCACACGCCTGCCGACCAACCGCTTATCTGTTTGAATCTGATTGCGATATAAAGAATGATAAGTATCGCCGCAATGATCGAAACGATGATACATTTTATAAAGAATTCGCGTCCCGATGTCGGGTTTACGTCATTTGAGTCAAGCTGTTCAATGCCGTTATCGGGGAATTTTTCTTGAAGAAGCTTTGTCAGAGAATTCTGCTTTTCAGCGGAAAGCCCCTGATCGTAGCTGAATGAAATCGAGAATGTATCGGAATTTCCCGAAAGGCTTTCGCCCTTCTGGATAGTTACAGGTGTTTCAAGAAGCGATTCGATATCCTTTTGAACCGAATTAACATCACAGTCTTTTTCGGAAGCGTAAGAAATAATAGTACCGCCCTTGAATTCGATAGCTACTTCAACGCCTCTTATAACAGTAAAAACCGCGATAATAACCATTAGTACGAGAGGAATGAGAAACCATGTTTTCTTCTTGGACGAGAAATCATAAACATTATTATTCATTGCTCACACCTCCGTAAAGTTTCTTGTTTCTGAATAGCTTGAATCTTGAAATCGAATAAACCATCAGCCTTGAAGCAAGCACTCCCATTACAAAGTTCATAAGAGTACCTACAAGGAGAGTATAGCCGAATGAGTAGATAACGCCTTCCGTAGTAGCTCCGATTCCGAAAAGGCTGAGGATCTTGTTGAATCCCGCTGTAAGGAAGAAGTCGGGAGTACCGAAAGCTCCCATAAGGATAACCGCAACAATAAGGCTTGTAAGGTTTCCGTCTAAAATAGACGAGAAAGCTCTCTTGTAACCTGCTCTTAGAGCGGAATCGAGGCTCTTTCCTGAGTTGATCTCTTCTCTGATACGTTCGCCCGTGATGATATTAGCGTCAACGCCCATGCCGACAGTCAGGATAATACCTGCAATACCCGGGATAGTAAGGGTCGAGCTTTCCATGAATCCGAACCAACCGGAAATACATGCAAGAGTAACCGAAACCTGTCCTATGATAGATATAGCGGCAACAGCGCCGGTAACCTTATACAGACATGTCATGTAGATCGCTATAAATACAAACGCGATAAGACCGCTTATTATCATAGCCTTTAAAGCATTTGTTCCGAGTGTCGGAGAAATAGTCTTGAAGCTTGCCGTTTCGAGTTTGAACGGAAGCGCGCCCGAATTGATCTTGTCCGCAAGGCTTTTAGCGCTGTCTGCGGTAAAAGGATCTGAAGAAGAGCCTGTGATGACAGCGCTGCCGTCTGTGATAGCCTCGTTTACAGTCGGTGCGGATACCATTTCGTTATCCATCCAGATAGAAATAGCCTCGCCCGTGCCTGCCATAGCTGAAGTTACGGCGCCGAACTTTTCGGCTGCGTCATCGGTAAGCTTCAATGATACGACATAGCTGTATGTACCGTCTTCCTGCGGCTGTCTTAACGGTTCAGCCTTTTGGATCTCCGTACCCTGCAAAACGACATCGCCGGCAGGAGAGCCGTCCTCATTTGTTTCTGTTCCCACTCTGAACGTAAGCATAGCCGTTTCGCCGAGTTCCTTTACGGCGGCTTCCGGATCAAAGTCCTTTTCGCCTGCCTGCCATGGGAATCTTACGATAATTCTGTCGTTTTCCGAATCCTGATATACCTCGCTGTCGTTTATATTAAGCGAAGCAAGTCTGAGCTTTACGACTTCGAGAGCGGAATCAAGCTGTTCATCGGAGGCGTCAACGCCGCCTGCGGGAACGAATGTTACATCGACGCCGCCCTGGATATCTATACCCAGACGGATATCGTCAACGCCCTTTATGCGAACTGTTTCGATATCTCCGTATTGTGTTGAAAAACCAAACACAACGGAAACGGCAAATGCGATTATCAGTCCAAAGACGATGAAGAATACCGGTTTCTTTGCATTTTTCACAATCAAACCTCCTATTTTGATTTTTGTCCGGCGCAGAAAATCATGCGTCGGCAGTCATATATAATTATAAGATTATTTAGCTGATATGTCAAGTGATTTTTTGATATTTGCCGTATTTTCATACGTTTTTCACATATTCATGTTATATGTTTTGTATGCTGAAAATCTAATTTTTCATTTCATAGGTTTCGTTTAAGAGATCTTTGTTTTCCTCGAGTATAGGCTTTACAAATTCGTTTACGAATTCTTCGACCTGCTGCGAGCTTCTGCCCGTAAAGTTTTCGGGATTCATAACGGCGTCCATTTCCTCGCGGGTTATCATGAACATCGGGTCGGCAAGTATTCTTTCGCAGAGATCGTTGTCAAGACCTTCTTCCTTGACTTTTTTTCCTGCTTCCATGGAATACTGACGTATTTTTTCATGAAGCGCCTGTCTGTCGCCGCCCTTTTTAACGGCGTCCATCATGATGTTTTCGGTAGCCATAAACGGAAGCTCCGCCATTACTCTTCTGCGGACTATTTTTGGATAAACGACCATTCCGCTTGTGACGTTTATCATGATGTTGAGTATAGCGTCGGCTGCCAAAAACGCTTCTGCAACGGAAATTCTCTTATTTGCGGAATCGTCAAGAGTTCTTTCAAACCATTGCGTACCCGACGTGAAAGCGGGGTTCAGGCAGTCTATCATAAGATATCTTGAAAGAGATGTTATTCTCTCGCATCTCATGGGGTTTCTCTTGTATGCCATTGCGCTCGAGCCTATCTGACTTTTTTCAAAAGGTTCTTCCATTTCCTTGAAGGATTGAAGTATTCTCATATCGTTTGAGAATTTGCTGCATGACTGGGCGATCCCTGCAAGGGAATTGACAACAAAGCTGTCTGTTTTTCTTGAATATGTCTGACCTGAAACGGGGACTACGCTGTCGAATCCCATTTCGTCGGCTATCATTTTTTCAAGCTCCTTGATTTTTTGGGTATCTCCCTCGAAAAGCTCCATAAACGAAGCCTGAGTGCCCGTAGTGCCTTTTGAGCCGAGAAGCTTTAAGTCGGATATTCTGCGTTCGATTTCCGTTAAGTCCATGAGAAGTTCGTTTGTCCATAGCGCCGCCCTCTTGCCGACCGTCGTGAGCTGTGCGGGCTGTAAGTGAGTATAGGCAAGACAGGGCATGTCCTTATACTTCATTGCAAAATCAGAAAGCTGTGAAATAACATTTATAAGCTTTCTGCGGATAACTCTAAGAGCGTCGCGCATAATAATTATATCGGTATTATCGCCGACATAGCATGAAGTTGCGCCGAGGTGAATAATAGGCTTTGCGTCGGGGCATACTTCTCCATAGGTATGAACGTGAGCCATAACGTCATGGCGAACAGCCTTTTCTTCCTTTGCGGCAAATTCGTAATCGATGTTGTCGATATTTGCTTCAAGCTGGTCTACCTGCTTCTGCGTCACCGGAAGACCGAGCTTCATTTCAGCCCTTGCAAGAGCCACCCAAAGCTTGCGCCAGGTCGTGAATTTCTTGTCGGCGGAAAAAATGTACTGCATTTCCTCGCTTGCATAGCGTGTGCAGAAAGGACTTTCATAACTGTTTGTATTACTCATAAAAGTTTTTACTCCTTTTCAATCATAACTATATAAAATTAATTATATCATAAAATCATGCGCAGTGTCAATTTTATTTTAAAAATTTACACGCAATTTTGATTTTTGAGAAAGTTTATGGAGGACGCTGTCCCCCAACCCCCCTGCTTAAGGGAACAAGTTCCCTTAAGAATCCCGATTTAATTTTCTGTCTGTCCCACAAGGGACGGACAGAAAATTGAAAGGAAACTAAAAAACTTGCACTTTAAGCAAAGCTTGAAGACAAAGCACCTCAAAATTGCAAATTATAATTGCTGAATGCTAAATAGTATCATTTACAGTCCCCGACTATAGAGATAGTCATTATTTTTCGCTTCCGCGACTCACAGCGCAAGCTGTGCCGGAGCGGAAGATTGATTTTCTTTGGTTCATTTCTTGCATCAAGGCAAGAAATGAACATACTGCGCTATTTAGTTTTTGAGGACTCTATCCCCCAAACCCTCCTCAAAATTCTGAAAACTGTCTTTACATTGGAAAAATAAAGTGATATAATGGATATGTGCAATAACTATTTTCTGTAATCTTTGTCAATAGAACGTTCTGGGGGGTCATATGAAAACAGCAAAAAAAGCAATTCTAATATTGATATCATTAGTTATGGTGATTGGAGGCGGTGGGTGCAAGGAGCAACAAACGGAAAAAGTGCAGTCAAGCATAGAAACTGCACAAATAATAGCTGTGAGTGATGACAGGCTCGAAGAAATAGCCTCAAAATACCTAAAGGAAAAATATGGAGAAGATTTTAAAATATCAATAACGGACAGACCAAGCAGTATTTATAACAGTTATTATTTGACAGCATATGACAATGACTTTGAATCTATGAATATAACAATTTCATTTACCGATGAAAATACTTATGATATTTCAGATGATGGGTTAATGTTATTTATTAAAGATGATTTAGAAAAATGGTTTGCAGATTTTATTGATCCTTGTATAGACTGCGAGTATAAAGTGTTCTACAGAAAAAACGGATTTACCTTGCCTGATGATTATAAAGAATGTAAAACAGCAGAGGATTTTCTTGAATTGACTCCAACCTCTGAATATTATGGATTATTATTTACGGTATTGCTTCCGGCGTCTGAATATGAGAAATCATACACAGAAACCGCTTATGAGATAGCTGACAGAATGGCAGAGGCAGGCATTCGAGGACAGGTTGGTATTACTGTTTATAAGGATGAAAACATATTCGATAATGTTAATACTGGGAAAGAAGAAGAATGGTATTGGTCACGTGCTTATAAAGTTAGGTATGCCTCATGTGGGGTACAGGCAAATTTTAATGTTGTTAATAGCCATGAAAATGAATATGGTTTAAATATGGAGGAAAATTCAAATGAATAATGAAGTTTTATGGAATGGTTTACATAAGTCCAATTGAAAGGAGGGAGTATAATGCAGAAATATCAATGCGGTCCATGCGGATATATTTATGATCCGGAGGCTGGAGATCCCGATTCGGGTATAGCCCCCGGAACGCCGTTTGAGAACATTCCCGATGATTGGGTGTGTCCTTTGTGCGGAGTTAGCAAGGACATGTTCAGTCCTATATGATAAAAGCATCGCTTCTTACTTAAAAGGAGCGATGCTTTATTTCTTATTATAGGTTTTATATTTATTCGTTGTCATTTTCATTGTCGGGCTCGTCATCGGTTTCGGCGTTTTCTTGTTCGTTATCAACGCTTATGCTTTTTGATTTTTTCTTTTTGACAGCGATTATTATAATTACGACCGCAATAAAAATGACTATGCCAACGATGATCCATACTGTAACAAGAGTTTTATTTCCGTCGATGTAATCAGCGGAAAGATGATTTTCTCTTGCGTATTCACCGGCGGCTGATTTGTAATACGTTCTGATTTTAAAACCGTCTATTTTATAAGATTCGGCGGCGCCCATATCGTCGGTAAAGCCTATAGCCTGTTCGCCTATTTCGGTAACATTATCGTAAACATTCAGACTTTTAAGCGAAACACAGCCATAAAACGCCATATCGCCTATATACGTTACTGAATCGGGAATGGCTACGCTTTTAAGAGCGGTACAATCGCTGAACAGACCGTTTCCGATTTCAGTAATTTTATCTGAAAGAATGACTATTTTAAGATTTTGGCACATAGCGAATGCGGTTTCGCCTATATCCTTAACATTATCCGACATAGTTACTTCTTCCAAATTGTTGTTTGTATAAAAAGCTCCCGGTTGGATATACAGAACCGATTCGGGTACGTCAAAGCTTGTCATTTGTATATTTTCCGGAAATATTTCAAGTATGGTTTCATCGGCGGAATAAAGTATGCCATTTATGGATTTGTAATAAAGATTTCCGGGCAAAACTTCAAATTCTTCAAGATTTTTGCAGCCTGCAAAAGAAAGCGATCCGACCGATTTGACAGTAGAAGGCAGGGAAACGGTCTTTATGTTGTTGCAGCACATATAAGACATAGCGCCGAGATTTTCGATACCTTCAGGCAGTTCAAGCGATTCGCCTATGCCCGAGTACGCAAACGAATATATTCCTATTGAAGTTACGTGTTCAGGAATATCTATATTTTTCAGAGAGGTACAACCGTAAAAGCAGTAATCGGGTATCTCTTTCATATTGGACGGCAGGCTGATGGATTCCAGTTTTATACAGTTTGAGAACGCTGCCGCACCTATATAGCCGATGTTATCGGAAATATCGAGAGTAGTAAGGTTAGTGCAGTCGGCAAACGCGCTGTCATAGATACCGAGAATTTTCAGTCCGTCGATTTCGTCGGGTACATTTACTATCGACGCGCTTGTTGTGCATGAAGTTATGTAAACGCCGCCTTTAGCTCGGTTATAAGTGATCATTCCGTCGTCAAACGTGTCGTCTTCGTAAATTTCAGGAGCATTGTCGGATATAAACTTATTGCTCTCTTCCGCATGGACAACCGGAAGCGTGAACGCGACCGCGACTGCGGCGGCGATAAGAGAAATTATTTTAAAAATGTTTTTCATTATTCCTCCTCTGCGCTTTCATCATCGTTTTCGTCATCGTCATGACCGTCGTCAGACGATTTGCCTGTCTTTTTAACTATAACAAAAGCAGCTGTTATTATTGCCGCGGCACACACAACGCATATTACGGCGGTCAGTACCGTAGGGATCGATTTCTTTTCGGAGGAAACGCTCTCTTCCGAAGTGTTTTCTGTAGATTCATCGAGCGCCACAAAGGTGACTTCGTTTTCTTCGCAGTATGTTTGCGCATAGCTGCCGTTGTAGCCGCTTAAAACAAAATTTTCGTCCGCAACGATCTGATCGTTTTCATCGGTATGAAATCCAAAGGCGCTGTAGCCTATAGACGTTATTGTATATGGGAGAGTAATTGACGTAATGCCTGTAGAACAGAACGCTGCTTGTCCTATTTCGTAAAGAGGTTCGGGAAAGTCTATGGATCTCAAGGCTTTGCAGTTAAAAAATACTGCTGATCCTATTACCTGAAGATTTTCCGGAAGATTTACTTCGGTAAGGGAACTGCAATCGGCGAACGTAAAATCGTCAAGCTCTGTTATATTGTCGGGCAGATCTACCGATTCAAGCGAGGAGCAGCCTGAAAATGTGAATACGCCTATATATTCAAGACTTTCGGGGAGAGTTACTTCTTTAAGATTTGTACACATGGAAAAAGCGGCTGAATGTATTGCGTATATTCCGTCCGCAACGGTATATTTTTCGGGATTTTTACCTGTGGGATATGACGTTATTGAAAGTCCGTCTTTTCCCATGAGAACGCCTTCGCCGTCGGCAGTAAAGGTTTCGTTTTGTTCATCGACTTTAAATTCCATGAGCGAGGTACAGCCGTAAAAGGGAAAATATCCGATCTCTTCAATATATTTTGAGATAGTGACCTCCGTTATATTTTTGTTTTCATAAAAAGTCGTGGTTCCTATTGCCCTTACTTTATATTCGTCGATAGTATCGGGGATCACGATTTCAGTATCGCTTCCGGTATATTCTTCAAGAACTGCCGCCTCTTCTCCGTCGTCATAAGTTTTTAAAGAATATTTATAATCTCCGCTTGTTATTATTTCGCTTTCAGACGAACTGCTTTCTGTGCCGTCATCTTCCGCATATACTGAAAATGACGCAAACGATAATGCCGTAAAAACAGAAATAAGTACGGCTGTGATTTTCTTTTTTAAATTCATATAAAACACTCCATTATTCTACTGTAACAGATTTTGCAAGGTTTCTGGGTTTATCGACATCGTTGCCCTTAAGAACAGAGGTATAATAGGCTATAAGCTGCAGCGGGACAACGGCTGTCATAGGCATGAGTATATCCTCCGTATCGGGAAGACCGAATTTCATATCGGCTACATCGCTTTCCGGCTGATATCCGTCACGGCATACGACGACTACCTTAGCTCCTCTTGCTTTGACTTCTTTTATATTGCTTATCGTCTTTTCAAAGAGAGCTTTTTGAGTAGCTACGGCGATCACGGGCATTCCCTCGGAAATAAGCGATATAGTGCCGTGCTTTAACTCGCCTGCCGCGTAAGATTCCGAATGGATATATGAGATCTCCTTGAGCTTTAAAGAGCCTTCCATACTCAGAGCGTAATCGAGACCTCTTCCTATATAAAGAAGGCTGTCTGCCGTTATAAGAAACGATGCGATATACTGCGCTTCTTCCTTGTTTTCAAGTATAGCTTCGATCTGTTCGGGAGTATTCTGCAAAAGCGCGGTAAGCCTGCGGCACTCGTTTTCATCTATCCGACCTACGGCAAGCGCAAGCTCAAACGCAAACAGGTACATTACAGCTATCTGAACCATGTACGCCTTTGTTGAAGCTACCGCTATTTCGGGTCCCGCATGGGTGTAAATAAGCATATCGGCTTCTCTTGCGATAGAGCTGCCCTTTGCATTTACGATAGCAAGAGTTTTTGCGCCGAGTTTTTTCGCAAGACGCATTGCCGCAAGACTGTCGGCTGTTTCGCCCGATTGTGAAATTATAATTACAAGATCGTTTTCTGTCAGGAGAGGATCGCGGTATCTGAATTCGGAAGCGATATCGACCGTGACGGGGACTTTCGCAAGCTTCTCTATAACATATTTGCCTACCATTCCGGCATGCATGGCAGTACCGCAGGCAACGATGTAAATATTATTGAATTCTCTGAGCCTATCCGGAGTGATGCCGCATTCTTCAAGATTCGGAAGCCCGTTTATTATTCTTGGAGAAATAGTTGTTTTTATAGCTGTCGGCTGCTCATGTATTTCTTTGAGCATGAAATGTTCATAGCCGCCTTTTTCGGCAGCGTCTATATCCCAATCGGCTGTTTTGAGTTCCTTTTGTATTTTTCTTTTATGGCTGTCGAAAAATTCAACGCCGTTTTTGTCAAGTACGGCTATCTCGTCGTGTTCAAGCAGATAGTAATCCTTTGTATATTTAAGTATTGCCGGAACATCGGAGGCGATAAAGGTTTCGTTTTTGCCGACGCCTACGATAAGCGGACTTTCACGTCTTACGGAATAAACAACGTCCTTGAAATCGGAAAATACTATACCGAGCGCAAACGATCCTTTAAGTTCGCTCATAACCTTTGAGATAGTATCGATAGGATCTCCGTCGTAGTAATAGTCAAGAAGCTGAGCGACTATTTCGGTGTCCGTTTCGCTTTGGAAAGTACGCCCCTGAGCCGTAAGGAAATCTTTCAGTTTTTTGTAATTTTCGATTATTCCGTTGTGGACAATGGTGACTCTTTCGCCGCTGTGAGGGTGTGAATTGATATCCGAAGGCTCGCCGTGCGTTGCCCAGCGAGTATGACCTATTCCGGAATGACCGGAGGGCTTTTCGGTGTTATCCATTTTTTCTTTCAGATCAAGAAGCCTGCCCTTTGATTTGGCGACCTTTATTTCTCCGTTGTCAAAGACTGCGATTCCCGCAGAGTCATACCCCCTGTATTCAAGCTTTGAGAGGGCGTCCATGAGAACGTCGGTACATTCTCTCGGACCGACATAACCAACTATTCCGCACATTTTCAGTATGTGATCTGCTTATGGCGCAGACCTACTCCTTTCATATTTATGGTTTTATATTGAACGTCGAAAAGAATTTGACGTTCAATATAATTTTGACTCAAATCGCCTCCGCACATGCGCACGCTTATGCGTGCTTCATGCGAATCGGCAAATATAAGAAGTTGTTATCATAGGCGTAAGCATACGTCTTTTCGTAAGATTTTCCTGATAACAGCGTTAATTTTCTTTGACATACGTTAGTATGTCTGCAAAGAATTGCCTTGTTCTCAGAAAAATCATGCTTGAAAATCCGCACACTTTTCCTATGAGAACAACTTCTCAAACGACAAAAGATCTTGTCATTTGATATATATTACACTGATAAAGTGATAATAACGCAATAAGAATGTTTGCGTTTTGTGAAAAAGCAATTCGTATCATTTAAAATACATATACAAATTGCATTTTATCATTCCGTTGTAAAGCTTACGCTTTTTATCCGCTTTTTTCCCGAAGAAGTTTTCAAATTTTTCATGCGGTGAAATTATGTAGCAGGGATTTTCGGCAGAGGGATTCATAACCTTTCCCATTTCCGTATAAAGCTGTTCAGCCTCTCGTATCTCGAGCATTCTTTCGCCGTAAGGCGGATTGCAGAAGGTTATAACGCCGGGGCTTGGGCTGTAATCTCTGATGTCCGCATTATCTATTCTGATACGGGATCTGACTCCTGCTTTTCCGGCGTTTTCTATAGAAAGCGAAACCGCTTCATCATCGATATCAAAGCCCCAAGCCTTAAATTCGGAGTTTTTATTTACAAGACTTATCGCGCGCTGTCTTTCTTCCCGCCATATTTTTTCGTTTATGCACGACCATTTTTCGGCTGCGAATCTGCGGTTGATGCAGGGCGGTATGTTAAGCGCTTTAAGCGCCGCCTCTATGAGAATCGTTCCGCTTCCGCAGAACGGGTCGCATACTAAGCTCGAGCTTCGTACTCTCGCAAGATCAACGATACCTGCGGCGAGAGTTTCTTTTATCGGAGCGGCGTTTGCGTTTTTTCGGTAGCCTCTCTTGTGAAGTCCTGCGCCGCTTGTATCGAGATATATCGTTACATTATCCTTTATTATGCTGAACTGTATCTGATGTACGGCTTCTGTTTCCTCAAACCAGCTGATGTGATATTTATTTTTGAGCCGTTCGACCGCCGCTTTTTTTATTATGGACTGGCAATCGGGGACGCTGTGCAGGGCTGAATTGAGCGAATGACCCTTGACGGGGAAAGCGTCCTTTGCGCCGATGAATTCTTCAAGCGGTATTTTTTTGACGCCCTGAAAAAGCTCTTCAAAGGTGACCGCTTTAAATTCGGCGAGTTCTATCAGCACTCTTTCGGCTGTGGAAAGGCAGATATTCGCTCTTGCGAGCATGTCAAAGCCGCCCTCAAAGCTTACTCTGCCGTCCCTGACCGTAATATTTTCGCCGCCTATTTTGTTTGCTTCAAATTTCAATACGCTTTCAAGTCCGAAATGGCACGGACAAGTAAGCTTTAATCTATTATTCAAAATATCTCCTATTCTGCCGTGCTGCTGCTGTCGGGCTCGGGTTCTGCCGCTTGTGACGAGCTTTCCGGTTCCGGTTCGGGCGTTTCGGGAACAACCTCTATTGTGTCAGCCTGTGAGCTGCTTTCTTCCGGTTTTTCCTCTTCTTCAGGTTCGCTTTCTTCCTTTTCAGTCTTTGACGTGCTTGAATAAGAGTGGTTGGAACAGTACGGCGCATTCGTTGATTTCCAATATCCTGTGCCGCCCTTAGGACAGCCGCTTTCGGCAATACATCCGCTGTTTGTACATACGGATGCCGAAATAACACTATCGCATTCCGGATAATGCTTATCGGATTTTACCTTATTTGCGTATTCGCCTATAATGTTGTACCATACCTGCGCGGATGAAAGTCCCGTATTAAGCTCCGCTTTTTTATCGTATCCTATCCATACGCCGCTTACGAAATCTTCTGTCATTCCTACAAAGCAAAGGTCGTTCCAGTCCTCCGACGTACCTGTTTTTCCGGCAACGGTTTTATTATCGAGCTGCGCTGCCGTACCCGTACCGTTTTTTATTACCTCCTGAAGCAGTTTGTTCATAACGTAGGCGGTTTCCTTGTCGACAGCCTCGCGCGGACTTCCGTCATTGTCATACACCAATGAACCGTCGCCCTTTTCAACACGGCTTATGATGTGTGAATTATAGTAAGTGCCGCCGTTTCCATAGGGCAGATAAGCGTTTACAAGATTTTCTATAGTAACGCCGTAAGTCAGAGCGCCGATCGTCAGCGGAGCGTAAGCTATGTCCGAGGCTCCCGATTCAGTTGATGAAACAAGATCCATGCCAAGATTTTTTGTTGAAAAATTGAATACGGACAGCGGAGTAAGCTCTTTGCAAAGCTGTGCCGGAACTGTATTTCTCGAACGCCTTAAAGCGTCGTAAACGGGAAGGCTGTTTCCTGACCACACATAATCGTAGTTGTTCGGCCATTGCTTGCCTGTTTCCTCGAGAGTGATCGGCGAATCCTTATACATGCTTCCCCAGTGTATATGGTCGGTGTAGAGCGCAAGACCGTAAGTCGAAACAGGCTTCATGCATGATCCGGGCTGTCTTTTTCCCATTGTCGCCCTGTTGAACGAAAGCGAACTTGTCTTTTCACCGATACCTCCGACTACGCATTGTATTTCGCCCTTATAGTTGAGGGCTATGAACGCTGACTGAGGGTGGATCTTATTGTCGTCATCGTCGTAAGTATAGTTTGAATCGGGATCCATGAGATTGCTGAGATCGAGGAATTTTTCCTCAACGTAATCCTGCATTTTGAGATTTACGGTAGTATATATCTGATATCCGCCGTTATTTATTCTCGCAAACGCTTCGTCCTCGTCGATTCCGTATTCGTCCATGAGTATCGCCGCGTATTCTCGGAGCGCGGTATCCACTACCCATGAAGTCGCCTTTTGCTTTTCAAGCTTGTCTGCGTTTGCTTCGGGGTGTTCTTTTAAGTACTCTTCGGAATCGGTGAAAACAAGCTCTTCTTTAAGCGCGGCCTGATACTGATCGTATGAGATAGTTCCGTTTGCGTACATGTGTAAAAGAACGTTTTCCTGACGTTCGCGGTTTTTTTCTTTTCCGGTATTCACCCATTTTCCCGTTTCATCGTCCTCATAGCCGGCAAACGGATTGAGTTCCTCCGGACTTTTGGGGATAGCCGCAAGACATGCCGCCTCGGCGATCGAAAGCTCTGAAACGTCCTTGCCGAAATATTTTACAGCCGCAAGCTGTATTCCGTTTGTCGGACCGCCGAAGCCGATATAGTTGAGATAGTTTTCAAGAATCTCGTCTTTTGAGTATTTTTTCTCAAACTGCATGGCTCTGAATATTTCGCGGATTTTTCTTTCGGGACTCGGATCGTCGTCGCCTGTCAGATTCTTGATAAGCTGCTGCGTTATTGTCGAGCCGCCCTGACGCGTGTCATAAATATGGATAAACATGTTTGCGAAAGCGGCAAATGTACGCTTATAGTCAACGCCCTCGTGCGAATAGAAACGTTCGTCCTCGATGCATACAAACGCATCTCTTACATGCTGCGGTATTTTGTCGATATCAACGGGAACACGCTGGACGTCGTTTTTTACCGTATAAAGCTCGACAAGTTCGTCCTTGCTCTTTTTAGCGTAAACTATAGTGTTTGCGCTGCTTGCGAGTTCGCCTATCGTAACGTCGGAGGTTTCGTCCATAAATTCAAGGACGTATACCGTTGCCGCCGTTGTAACTATCGTTCCCGTTATAACGACGATAAGGAATATGGAAAGGATAGTCGTTCCGAGTATGGCGAATATTTTTTTTACCAAAGCAAGTTTGGGATTTTCTTTTTTCTTTGGCTGATGCGCATGCTGTGCATGCGTGTTTTTTACGTTTGACGTATTAGGATTCGGTCTTGCGCCCGATGCTGCGGCAGGCTTTTTTCTTTGCGCCGTGTTCATCGCGCGTTGCTGCGGATTTTGCACGGGTCTGTGTGCGGCGCTGTTTACCGTGTTATGCGGTTTGCGCGGCGGCATGCTTCCGGTTCTGTTTTTGTTGTCGCTTGTCATGATTTTACACCTCTTAGCAGATTGTAAAAAATTTCTTTATGTCTGATATTAAGGGACGCCCTCTCTTGCAGGGCGTCCCCTCGCCTAAAAACAGTCCGCAGGACTGTTTTTTTAACGGCTCACCCCTTGCGGAGCGCCCTACGGCTGGGGAATTTCGGCGTCTGCGGACGCCGACCAAAGACTCTGCCTTTGGAATCTGCAAACTTTTGAAAAAGTTTGATCAAAACTTTTATATTAATGCAAAACTTTTTCGACACTCTGTGATATAATAAACATTTACTTTTATTATATCATATTTTCGGAATTATGTTAAGTCTTTTTTTAAAAAATAATGTGTATATTTTGAAAAAAATCAGGCAATAATTAGGATAAATAAGTGAAAAATGCTGACAGCGGCGGATATAGACGCTGCGGAACGGAGTAAAAAATGGCACGCAGACAAATAATATTTACAATAATTGCGGCAATGGCTCTTTCAACCGCCATAATAATAGTATCTATGGCGTATTCGCTGAAAAACCGCCGCGCCGAGGCGTACAAGCAAAATCTTGAAAGTATGCAGACGGAAACTCAGCCGGAGATCGGCTATACTCTCAGAGAATATGAGGGGGAGATAGCCGTTTTCAGAGGAGAGAGCGAAACGCCCTACAGGCGGCTCGGGGTCTATACGTCTGTCATGAGCGATCAGGATCGCGAGCTTCTTAAATCGGGGATATTTGTAAAGACCGAAAGCGAGCTGAAAAGGCTTATCGAGGATTATACTTCGTGATGAGATTGTATAGTCAACCTGTAGAAATCTGATTTCAAGTATTTCAGAGTATGTCCTGCAATAGAGGACGTCCCCTGAAAATGCTGAAAATCAGGTTATTGTTATATTCACAATATGTTTGTCCACCTCGGTATTTCGCTTTCGATTATCCATTTCAAGGCGGACTCGGCTGTTTCAAATTCTGCGCCGAGTTCGTCATTTTCATTTTTAATAAGAGGTTTGATACGCGATATGGGATTTTGCGCCAAAGAGATTTTATCGTTGTTTACGAATATGCTTGCGTATACGTGATAGGTTTTCCATTTCTGAAGCATTCTGTCTGCGTCCCGGAATGCTTTTTCGGTATCTCCGGAAAGGTAAATTGTTTTCACTTCTTCAATGCTGTTCAATACTTCGTTTGTTTCATGACGTATTATAAAAAAGCTTGAAATGCAGAGCGCTATTATAAATAATATTATCCCTATGCTTATTTTGATTCGTGCCATTTTTTACTTCTCCTTTTTTATTATCTTATATTTCCCGTTTTTGTCGGCGGTCAGCAGAAATACGTCGGATATGCTTACCCGATTTTTTTTCATCAGATCCGTCAGCCATTTGCTTTCAAGACCTGTTTCGGTCAATCCCTGCGCATCGATTTTCCCGTCCGATATTATGACCGACGGAGGATCACAGTTCTGAGTCTTGATCTTCATATCGGAATTTTTGACGGCTTGACGTTCAGGCTTTTCGTATACGGAAATGTTGCCGTTTGTTTCGGCTATCGCAAACTGTACGTCGGATATATCGAAAACTCCGTTCACTCTTAGCGCAGTCATAAGATCGTCCACTGAAAATCTCAGGTCTTTTAATACTTTTTGTTCAACAACTCCGTCACGGATAATTATTTTCGGACATCCTGTGACTATACGTCGTATGCGCTTGGATTTGAGCGTAAGCCATGACATCAGAACTTCAAAGCATACAAGCGAAAGTATGGGCAGTATTCCCATTACAAGCGGTATGTTGAGATCCTCGAGAGGAAGTGTTGCTATGTTTGAAACAAGTATGGTTATTACAAGCTCCGACGGCTGGAGCTCTCCTATCTGGCGTTTTCCCATAAGCCTTACCGAAAAAATCACTATTATATATAAAATTAATGCGCGGATAAATACTATACTCAATTATATTCCCCCTTAATATGCTGAAATAATCGTTTTGCGTTTTCTCTTGCTATTTTGTGCATATTGATGCCTGCTATTCGGAATTTTTTTAAAACTCTTCCATTTTATTAAAAAAAGTAGTATAATTATTATGATACGCAAAATGAATTCATAAAAAATTATACAAAATAAAAGGAGAAAACAGATATTATGAAACCATACCTTAAAAGAGCATGGGCAGAGATAGATCTTTCCGCTTTGGAGCATAATATAAATGAGATTTCGTCGCGAATGCATGATAACGCGCAAATAATGGCGGTCATAAAAGCCGATGCGTACGGTCACGGCGAAGGAGATATTTTAAAGAAGCTTTGGGAAAGCGGCATAAAATATTTTGCGGTTTCAAATCTTGACGAAGCTATCAGCGTAAGAAAGCATTGTCCTGACGGAGAGATACTTATTTTGGGATATACTCCTCCCGAATACGCTTATGAGCTTGAAAGCAATAATATCATACAGGGCGCGCTTTCTCTCGACTATGCGGAAAGGCTGAATGAGAGAGCGGTCGGCAGGGTTCGCTGCCATATAAAGATCGATACGGGAATGGGTCGTATCGGGCTGAAATTTTCTTCTCCCGATGAATGCGCCGATGAAGCGGAAAAAATAATCGCTCTCGATAAATTGAGCGTTGAGGGATTGTATACTCATTTTGCCGTTGCAGATACGCCCGGAAGCGAGTGCGGAGAATATACGGAAAATCAAGCGGACTTTATTATCAGAACATACGACATACTCAAAGAAAAGGGCGTAATGCTGGAGCATCTTCATTTTCTTAACAGCGCCGGACTTTGTCATCACAACAACAAGCGTAGTACTCTTGTAAGGGCAGGTATTATTATGTACGGACTTTTGCCGAATTATCCTGTTGAAGTGCCGCTGGATCTGAAGCCGGTGATGTCCCTCAAAGCGGTGGTGTCGCAGGTAAAGTATCTGTGTAAGGGCGATAGCGTGAGCTATGGCAGAACATACCGCGCTCCCGATGATAATGTAAAAGCGGCGACCGTTACCGTTGGATATGCGGACGGTTATTCGCGGCTTCTTTCGGGGAAAGCGGATGTGCTTGTGAGAGGAAAACGATGTCCGATAATCGGCAGGATATGCATGGATCAGCTTGTTCTTGATGTTACAGATGCCGGAGATGTGAAATCGGGCGATATCGTAACGCTTATCGGTTCTGACGGAGATGAAAAAATTACCGCCGATGAGCTTGCCTCTCTCTACGGTACTATAGGGTATGAGGTCGTATGCGGTATTTCAAAAAGAGTGCCGAGAATATATACGGCATAATTCGATTTTTAGAAGTTTATGGGGGACTCTGTCCCCCAAGCCCCCTGCTTAAGGGAACAAGTTCCCTTAAGAATCCCGGTTCAATTTTCTTTCCGTCCCACAAGGGACGGAAAGAAAATTGAAATGAATCTAAAAAACTTGCACTTTAAGCAAAGATTGAAGGCAAAGTACTTCAAAATTCTGAAAATCGATTATACATTGTAAAATTAATTGCTGAATGGAAAAGTTTTTCATTTACAGTTCCCGACTATAAAGGTAGTCATTATTTTTCGCTTCTGCGACTCACAGCGCAGGCTGTGCCGGAGCGGAAGCTTGATTTTCTTTGGTTCGTTTCTTGCATCAAGGCAGAAATGAACATACTGCGCAAATTGACAAAAAAATAAAAATATGCTATAATTTTTCGATACAGCAGGTTCTGAAAAGGAGAGAAAATATTTTGACAGAATTACAAAATGAAATAAGCAAAAGGCGCACATTCGCCATAATATCGCACCCTGATGCCGGTAAAACCACACTTACCGAAAAACTGCTTCTTTACGGAGGCGCAATAAATCAGGCGGGCGCGGTAAAGGGAAAAAAAGCTGATAGACATGCCGTTTCCGACTGGATGGAAATTGAAAAGCAGAGAGGTATTTCCGTTACATCGTCGGTTTTGCAGTTTAAGTACAACGGCTGCTGCATTAACATTCTCGATACCCCGGGACATCAGGACTTTTCGGAGGACACTTACCGTACGCTTATGGCTGCGGATTCCGCCGTTATGGTTATCGACGCTTCAAAGGGCGTTGAAAACCAGACAAGAAAGCTTTTTAAAGTATGCGTTATGCGCAATATACCAATATTTACTTTTATAAATAAAATGGATAGGGAATCGAGGAATCCGTTCGATCTTCTTGAGCAGATAGAAGAAGAGCTTGGCATAAAGACATATCCGGTTAACTGGCCTATCGGTTCGGGAAAGGAATTTAAGGGCGTCTACGAGCGCGGGTCAAAGCATATCATAAGCTTTTCCGCAAACGGAAACAGCCGTCAGGCGGACGCTGTAGAGGTCGATTTGAACGACAGCTCTCTTGACGAGCTTATCGGTTCGGAACACAGGGAAACGCTTCTCGATGATATAGAACTGCTTGACGGCGCAAGCGAGGAATTTGATATGGATCTGGTTCATTCGGGAAAGCTTTCACCGGTATTTTTCGGATCGGCGCTTACTAATTTTGGAGTCGAGCCGTTTTTGGAAAGCTTTCTTAAAATGACTACCGCTCCGCTTGCGAGAAAATGCGTCGAGGGTGTGGCAGAACCGTTTGACGAGGAGTTTTCGGCATTCGTTTTCAAGATACAGGCTAACATGAATAAGGCGCACAGGGATAGGCTTACGTTTATGAGAATATGCTCGGGTAAGTTTGAACGCGATATGGAGGTTTTACATGTCCAAAGCGGAAAGAAAATGCGTCTTTCGCAGCCGCAGCAGATGATGGCTCAGGAACGCGAGATCATCGAAAGCGCTTATGCCGGAGATATTATCGGCGTATTCGATCCTGGTATTTTCGCTATAGGAGATACGGTCTGCTCGCCGAAGAAAAAGGTGACATTCGAGGGCATACCGACCTTTGCGCCCGAGCATTTCGCAAGAGTACACCACAAAGATACGCTTAAAAGAAAGCAGTTTGTAAAGGGAACGGAGCAGATAGCGCAGGAGGGCGCTATTCAGATTTTCAAGGAGCCTTTTACAGGTATGGAAGAGGTAATTGTGGGCGTTGTCGGCGTTTTGCAATTTGAAGTTTTTGAATACCGCATGAAAAATGAGTATAACGTTGAGATAATAAGAGAGCCGCTTCCTTATTCATACATCAGGTGGATAGATAAAAGCCCTGTAGATCCGAAAGACTTGGTTATAAGTTCTGACACGAAGCTTGTTCAGGATTTCAGAGATAATTTTCTGCTGCTTTTTTCAAGCGAATGGAATATCAACTGGGCATATGACAAAAATGAAGGGCTTGAGCTTTCCGATTTTAACAGAGAATAACAGAATTTTGCAGAGCATAATAAAAGCACTCGTTTTTCGAGTGCTTTGACTTTTATGGAGCGGCTTCGACCATATCTTTGGTTATGTCAAAAGATACGGCGGTGTTTTCAAGCGCGCTATTATTGTAGTAAACCGAGCAGCTATTCCATTTTGGATCTATTGAGATCGGCGAAAAGCCCTTTACAGTTTCACCGGGCTTAACGATACCGTCAAGAAGTTTGATGTCGGAAATTTGTTTCTGAGAATGATTCATGCCGAATACATCGGGGATAATATTTGTCGTTTCTCCGTCAAGAATATTAAGCGAGAGGTTGAGCGAATTTACTTCTATATCAGTGTCCGAATTATTGGTTATTTCAAATACGAAAGCAAGAACCTGTTTTTGAGTATCGTATATGATGCTCTTTTCGAGAATACCCACATCGTATACATTTGTGAGATTTACGCTTATTCCCGAAACCTCCGCAGGTTCGTTTATGTTTGCCGGAACGGTCGGAAAAGAAATTTCATATTCTTTTTCACTAAAATTATCGCTGTCGTTCGCTTCTATTTTTTCGGCAGACTGGGAATACGGCGCATCGTTGTCGTAATATACGATACTGTTTGGCGAGGCGTTGTTTTTTTCACATCCGCACACGAATATTATGCTTAAAGCGGAAAATACCGCTATTGTTTTTCTTGTGATCTTCAATTTTTTCTCCTTATTTTTGTTGTTTTGAAATAGAAACTAAAAAGCTCTCCTTAAGAATGAGAGCCTTTTAGTTAGTGTAATCACGACGACTTATTACTGCGCTGAAGGAGCGTCAACAGGACATGTGCCTGCGCATGCGCCGCAATCAATGCACTTTTCAGAATCGATAACGTATTTTCCGTCGCCCTCTGAAATAGCTTCAACAGGACATTCAGCAGCACATGCGCCGCATGCGATGCACTCGTCAGAAATTGCGTATGCCATTCTCAAAACACCTCCGTTTGTTAATTGCAAATATGTAATATCATATTGCCATAAATATATTGTAACATATTTTTATAAAAAAGCAAGTCTTTTTTTATAAATTGGCAGAAATTTTTATATCATGCATAATTTTGCTTGTCAAAGGAAACGTCGATTAAGCAAATATTTGTGCGGTGACTTAAAGGGGTTGACAAAATAATGATAAAAGTATACTATATATAGTATACGCAGAATAACCAAAAAGTATTTTCAAAATATAAAAGCTTAGGTCAAGCCTTTTCAAAGGCTTGCGGATTCCAAAGGCAGAGCCTTTGGTCGCTCTCCGCAGAGAGCGAAATTTCTTGCCGTAGGGCGCTCCGCAAGAGAGGGCGTCCCCCCCTTTAAAAAATACTTTTTCAACAATCTGAATATACTATGTTGAAAATGATAGAAACAACGGAGGAATGTTATGTATATAGATTTTCACACGCACGCGTTTGCGGACAAGATAGCAGAAAGAGCCATGCGGCAGCTTTCACAGACAGCGTCGGTAAAGCCTTATACCGACGGTACACTCAAGGGTTTAAAGGAAAAAATGAGAAAAAGCGGTATCAATGCGGCAGTTGTGCTGCCTATCGCTACAAAGCCGTCTCAACATGAGGTTCTGAATAAATGGGCGGCGGATATTAATGGAAAGGACGGAATATATGCTTTCGGCAGCGTTCATCCGGACGGTAATGACGCTGTTTCATATCTTGAAAGGATAAAAGCAGCGGGGCTTCACGGAATAAAGCTTCACCCCGATTATCAGAACTTTTTTGTTGAAGATGAAAAGGCTTTTCCTATCTATGAAAAATGCGCTGAACTCGGACTGCCGATAGTTTTTCACAGCGGATTCGATCCGCTTTCTCCTGATGTTATACATGCCGAGGCGGAGGGATTTCTTAAAATACATGAAAACTTCCCGAATCTTACCATGATAATCGCTCATCTTGGCGGAATGTATCGCTGGGACAAGGTTGAGCGGCTGCTTGCAGGGCTTCAGGGAAATATCTATTTCGATCTTGCTTTTACGGCGGGGGAGGCAGGTGAAAAACAGCTTATGAGGATAATTTCAAAGCACGGCGCGGACAGGATCCTTTTGGGAAGCGACTGCCCTTGGGACGATCCTATAAATGAAATCGAAATAGTGAAGCGTCTGGGGCTGACACAGGAAGAAAAGGAATTGATCTTTTACAAAAACGCGGCAAGGCTTTTGGGGCTCGGGTGAAAATCTGATATGATAAATCAGCTTTGTAAAAAATTTTAGAGTTTGTTCATTTATTTTTTAAAAAGTCAATATTGTACAATATAATCGTCAGTATTATCTCTTGAAAAACAGACATGATGCTGTTATACTATATTCAGATAACTTAAAAAGCAGCAAAGTTGATTTTCAAGTTATTTGACTATATTATTGACGGTGAGCGAAAAGATTTCTTGCTTCGTTGGGGCTGCATCCATATTGTTTTCGGAACTTTTGGGTAAACAGCTTATAGTTGTTTCCGAAACCGTTTTTTTCGGCTATGCAGCCTATAGTGAGGTCTGTGGTCTTTATATCCCGGTAAACATGCTCAAGTCTTACTGCATAGACGTAGTCCATAAATGTCATGCCCATGTATTTTTTGAAAAAGCGCGCGAAATATTCTCTGTTCAGCGCAACTGTTACGGCGGCGTCATTCAGCGTGATATTTTCGGCGTAGTGATTGCTGACAAACTGTATCACAGCTCCGAGTCTGTCAATATTTTTTTCGGTCTTTTGCTTTGCCGCAGGGTCAACGGCGGCGCTGAAATGCCTGACAAGCTTATAAAGCATATTGTACACTATTGAATTGAAAAGCAAAAGAAAGCAGTTGTCTTTCGGCTGTTCGTAAAGCCTTGCAAGGCGTTCAAGGTCGTCCTTTATAAGCTTCAGATCATGAGTCAGCGACGCTTCGGACGGACAAGCGCAGTTAAATGTTATAATGTCAATATCGGGAACGCTTTTCCGCAGCAGATCGAAGGGGATCTGAAGCAGTAGATGACGGGTTCTTTCGCGGCATAAAACCGAATGGATAGTTTTGGAGTTTACAACGACGAATCCTCCGGGAAGAAGCGTGTACTCGCCTTCGTATGAGGTCAAGGTTATTTTTCCGGAAATAACATATATTATTTCAAGCCCGTTATGCCAATGGTTTGAATTGAAAAAGCCGTCAGAGTGGTAGATCCTGTATATCATGCCTGTTTCGGCTTCATATTGTATTTGCTCGTGGCTGTAATTTTCCATAATATGCTCCTTAATAATTTTCAAGAAAGGATGATCGATAATGGCGATGACAAAAGAAATGACTTCGGGAAAACCATATAAGCTGATTTTAAGCTTTGCGATCCCGATGATAATCGGAAATGTTTTTCAGCAGCTTTACAACATGGTCGATACCGTTATAGTCGGAAAATACTGCGGCGTAAACGCTCTTGCCGGAGTTGGTTCGACGGGTGCGATAAGCTTTTTGGTAATAGGCTTTGCGCTTGGGTCATGCAGCGGATTTTCTATAATGACAGCTCAATGCTTCGGGGCGGGCGATTACAGCGAAATGCGAAAGTATACTTCTAACGCGATGTATCTGTGCGCGGCGGTAGCTATAGCGCTGACAACTGTAACAATGCTGATGACGAGAACTATTTTGACTCTTATGAACACGCCCGATGAGATTTTTGAATATGCGTACAATTACATTATAATAATTTTCGCAGGCATTCCGGCGACAATATTTTATAACATTCTTTCGGGTATTCTGCGCGCGCTCGGCGACAGCAAGACACCGCTGATATTCCTGATAATATCATCCGCCTTGAACGTGGCGCTTGACCTTATATGCATAGTTGCTTTTGACATGAATGTTTCGGGAGCAGGTATCGCAACCGTTATTTCACAGGGAGTATCGGGAGTTTTGTGTCTGATCTACATGAAGAAAAAGTATACGATATTGAAATTTGAAAAGGACGAACTTAAGTTTGATCTCAAAAAAACGATCAGGCATATAAGCGTCGGTATTCCAATGGCGCTTCAGTTTTCGATCACGGCAATAGGCAGTATTATTTTGCAGGGCTCTGTAAATACGCTCGGTACGGCATCTGTTGCGGCGGTTACAGCGGCGTCGAAAATACAGACTGTTGCGATAAGCCCTATGGAAAGCCTCGGTATTACGATGTCAACCTATTGCGGACAGAATAAGGGCGCAGGAAAATATACGAGAATTCGTGTCGGTATGCGTCAGAGCATAATTATTTCTATGATCTACTGCGTTATATCGGCTCTTGTGGTATCGTTTTTAGGCGGAGCGCTTTCGGGGATGTTTGTTTCATCAAAGCAGACTACTCCCGAAGAATTTAATGAGATAATCAGTCTTTCTGTCAGATATTTAAGGCTTAACGGAATTTTTTATCCTATGCTCGGAATACTTTTTATTTTGAGAACGGCTTTGCAGGGAATGGGGTACAGTTTTTTGCCGATGATGGCAGGTGTAAGCGAGCTTGCTGCGAGGACGTTGGTTTCCGTGATATTTGTTTCGGTTTACGGATATACCGCTGCGTGTGCGGCAAGTCCTGTTGCATGGATATTTGCTGATGTGCTTCTTGTCATCACTTATTTTGCTAAAATGAGATCGCTTAAAAACGAACTTGTATTCCGAAGAAGAGCGACAGCATAATTTAAGGGGGACGCTTTCAGTTGCAAAGCGTCCCCTTTTTAAGCTTTTATTTAGAACCTGTGTTCATAGAAACTTCCACACGTCTTTTCGGCAAATTTTCCCGATAACTTCGTTAATTTTCTTTGCCATACGCAAGTATGCCTGCAAAAAATTGCCTTGTTATCAGAAAAATTATGCTCGAAAATCTGCATAATTTTTCTATGAACACAGGTTCTTATATGTGATTTATTATCCGAAGTATCTCTTGAGAAGTCCTTCAAACGCACAGCCATGACGTGCTTCGTCCTTAGCCATTTCATGTACTGTATCATGGATTGCGTCAAGGTTGAGTTCCTTAGCCTTTGCGGCAAGCTTTTTCTTGCCCTCGCATGCGCCGTTTTCAGCCATAACTCTCATTTCGAGATTTTTCTTTGTGGAATCGCTTACAACTTCGCCAAGCAGTTCGGCAAATTTTGCAGCATGTTCAGCTTCTTCGTAAGCAGCCTTCTCCCAGTAAAGACCGATTTCGGGATAACCTTCTCTATGTGCGACTCTTGCCATTGCAAGATACATGCCTACCTCTGAACATTCTCCGTTGAAATTTTCTCTGAGTCCCTGAAGTATCTCGGGGTCAACGTCCTTTGCAACGCCTACAACATGCTGGTCTGCCCAAGCCATTCCGTCCGATTCCTTGGCTTCATTGAATTTGGAAGCAGGCGCTTTGCACTGCGGACAGACTTCCGGAGCGCTTTCGCCTTCATAAGTATAACCGCATACTGAGCAAATAAATTTCTTCATTTTAAAAACCTCCAAAGTAAAATATCGAACCGCTTCCGAGGCGGTCTATTAATAAGCAGAGCGATAAAATTTTTCTGCCCTTAAGATATATTATAATATTTTTTGACAGTATTGTCAATAGAAAGCAATAAAAAATGTAATATTTTTTATTGCTATTATGTTAAGATTGTCATAATATATAGTAATTATTCTTATTTGCATATAAAAATAAAGAAAGGCGTTTTAAACACCTTTCTTTACTTTAAAATAATGATTTAGATGATACTTGCCCAAGCATTATTTTTGTCAGAAGATATACCGTAACGACAAATTGCTATAGCGTCATAAAGGTCGATTTTACCATCCTGATTTACGTCAGCAAAGAATGCGTTTGCGCCATCTAATTTGATTATGCATGCCATATTCTTTGAGATTTCAATTGTATCGTAAAGATCAACTTTACCGTCGTTGTTTACATCGCCTCTGAGAGCAACTACAGTTTTTTCTTCATAAACATATACTAAGTGATTAGTAACAGGCTTAGCTTCTTCAAGAACGCCTATAGTAGCATTGTTTAATTCCGGAGAAATAAACTCGCCACCGTTAAAGCAGAAATTACCAACTCTTGTGATTTCAAGATCGTAAGTGTCGCTTTCCTTAGCGTCCTTAGGAATATCGAATGTTAAAGTTGAAACGGCTTTACCATCCTTAAATGTTGAACCTGTAAAATTGATGATAGTAGTTACATTGTCGTTTGTTTCTGTTGCAAAACAGCCTGTAACGTTTTTGAGCTCAAGTCTATCATCGAATGTAACGTCGATGTCATAGCCATTGCACATATTGTCAGTATCAAGAACAACGTCAACAGAAATTGACTGACCGGCGATACCCTTAGCATCTGTTAAAGATAAAGATGCTGTTGCTTCACTTGCGGATGTAGTCATTGCGCCGCATGAAACAGCCATAACAGCTGTTGAGATAAAAGCAGCGATTCTTCTAAATGTTTTTTTCATAATTAGCCCTTCTTTCAAAATTTCAAGAGGGCAACCTTACTGTTTGGGACGTATAGTTCACGCCGTAAAGCGATTCCTATAACAATATCGCAACTGGCAATCATACCGCTTCGGATGGGAAGCGGGTTAGACCCTTAGCTTTGCGTCCTTACTTTTCAATAAGTTTGCCAAAAATTAATTGATTGTTTATATTCGAATGATTGCTGCAACAGCAATTTGCATTAATGCCTTTTGTACATCTAAGAGTATACCACTTTTCTTTTGAAATGTCAATAGATTTTGGTTAATTCTCCGTTTTACATCATATAATGTGTGTATGATTGTAAAATTTGTATAAAATATTTGGAAATATAACCGCATTATCGGCATTTTTAAGAAAAAGTTTATACTTGATTATTAATTATTTCTTACAGATTCCGGCAAGTAAAGCTTGCCGGAATCTAAAAGTTTAATTTGCGGTGCAATATATTATTTAAGAATCGTTTCCCAAGCGACCGACTTATCAGGAGCGATATTGTATTTGCAGAGAGCA
>JAMPFN010000150.1 GCA_023664445.1 Clostridium sp.
CCACCTGAAGCGTATCCATGAAATCCGACGGCGAAATATTGCCCGGATTGAACAGGAAATGATGCGCCGGAATGCTGAACAGAGGCTTCGTAAACTCCTTTATTTCGGGCAGCAAAAAATCCTCGATATTCTGACTGCTGAGAATAAACGATGACTCCTTTTTACGAACACGCTTCATGCCGTTTCGGATATATTCTATCGCCGTCATATTTGTTAAAAATGGCGATAGGTAAGACTTTGATGTTATCTCCGCCTTTTCCCCCGCCCCACACCGTGCGTGATAGCTTTCCCATCACACGGCGTTCCATCGAAAAATAAAATTATTGTTTTACATAGTTATCAACATAAAGAAAATATCATTTGATTTCTTCCAGACCTGCTGAACATCGTAATTTATTCAGTTTTCTGAGCTGCCTTTTATCAAGATTCAATTTTTTCACCAGCGGCTTGATTGTACTGTCTGTAGCTGCATGGATCAATTTATGAACCGTATCCGTAACAAACAACAGATTAGAATACATATCGCTGCCGCCTTTACTAATTGGTATAATATGATGACAATGCATATATCCTATTTCGAGAGATTGTCCGCTGACAGCGCATTTACCACCCTGTCCGCAATATAACGACAATCTATTATCATTGTATTCTATGCTTTTCCCTTTGACGGGATTTCGCATAATATACGTCAAAATCTGCATATTAACTTTTTCCAGCCGTTTATGTATAAAAGCTCTGCCCTCGGGAGTATATTTGTTTACCGCCGTTCTCAGCATACTTGGCGGTCTGTGTTTAATATATCCTATCGGTGCAAGCGCTGTGTCATATACATACCTGAGCTGTTTACTGTCACCATATTTTTCCTTGATATAAGGCAATATTCTCTGACCCGACTTCATCAATCTCTTCTTTAATCTTGTTATCAGGCTCTTGTAGGACGAATAGCTGATTTTGAAAAAGTCTGCCGATACATGAGTTGCAATCTCATAATAGTTGTGAACGCCTATTACATAAGCGTTGTAGCAATCGACAGACGAATGTCCGCTTCTGTTGCCTATGGGTTTCTGGACACTCTTGATTTGTTTGCGTATACCGTTTTTAATACGGCTTTCCGCTTTTTCTGAAATGTGAGATTTTACAGTGTATCTGGTTTTTCCGCTTTGGGTTTTACCCTTTTTGACTAACCTGATTTTAAATCCAAGAAATTCAGAATAGTGCCGTTTCAGATTAGTCACGCTTGATTTTTCATCGCTGATTTCTAAGTGAAGCCTGTCCTTTAACCACTGCTTTGCGGCTTCAAAAATCTTATCGGCGTCGCTCTTCTTTCTGCAAAAGATTTTAAAATCATCTGCATATCGTACCAAATGGCACTCTTTTAAATTGCTTCTTTCACGGAAAGCCAGAAATACGGGTGCCTTGTCAACTTTTCCATTATCCTTGCGGATAAACGGTTTGTTGTGTTTAGGCGGCATTTCCTCCCATTGACTTGCTATCCACCAATCAAATTCATTCAAAACGATATTTGATAACAGCGGACTTAATATTCCTCCCTGCGGAGTACCCTTTTCAGGTATGCCTATTCCCTTGATTTCCGCTTTTAACATTGTGGAGATTATGCTTAATAATCGCTTATCACGAATACCGAGCGTCCATATCTGCTTGAGCAGTTTTCCGTGATCAACATTATCGAAAAATCCTTTAATGTCTATGTCCACCGCATATCGCAGATTATCCACCTGCATATATTTGTAGACTTGCGCAACAGCGTGTTCCGTACTTCTGTTCGGACGAAATCCAAAGCTCTTGCTGTAAAATTTCGCTTCGCAAATCGGCTCTAACACCTGTAAGATACATTGCTGTATCAATCTGTCGCCGATTGTCGGAATTCCCAACGGTCGTGTTTTTCCGTTCGGTTTTGGGATTTCCACTCGCCTGACCATTTGCGGTTTATACCAGCTTAACCTTTTTCTCACATATGATACAACCCTTTCGGGCTGCCATTTCGCTATATCCTTAATTGTTTTTCCGTCTGTTCCTGCGGTTTTGCTTCCCGAATTTTTCTTGATGTTACGATATGCAAGCCGTATGTTTTCTTCCGACATAATTAGTTCGACAAGATTTTTGAATATCCTGCCGTGTTTGCTGTCGGCATACAGCTTGTCCTGAACTTCCTGAAAATTATAATATTCGGCATTCCGCAGTTTTTGCCTTTTTGATTTCCTTTTTGCTGTCAAAGTCGGCTTGTCCTCCTTTCGGATTTCAGCCTTTTTTAGTCTTACTCGAACCTTTGATTTACTATGCCTGCTTGTTTAATTTTATATTTTCGACTACAGCCCATCCCTCCACGGCTTATTATCACCGCTTCATAGGTACTATGGCTGCGCTTTCAACCGAATAAAAACAGGTTATACTTTTTATGCTTTCCCTGCTAACGCTTCACAGCGGACAATCGCTCTGCGTTTCGGTCTTTCCACGTTCCGATATTTCTATCTGTTCATATATCCTTAGGCGTCTCCTTTAAGCCTGTATGCTTGACAGTGCCTGTAACACTGTAAGGGCTTTCATAACCTATAATCTTACTTACCCCCACATACGCCGCCGCAAGACGGCTTCGGCAGTTAGCCGATCAATGTTTTAGACTCGTACATTCGGATTTTTGTCAGTGCAATCCTGCACATTCTCACCATAGATATTTTATAGACCCCCGACCTATCACCCACGACCGCCTCCGGTTCGTTTTTGCCGTAACGATGTATTTACTGCTGTCGATACAGCGAGTGTGTACAGCCGACTTCAGCGTGCTGTGTCAGTCCCTGCGATTTGTCCGCAGTTTCTTCCAACGCAGTCTCAGGGGGAGCGTTTCGGGGCGTTACTCCTTCATTCCACTCCTCGAAATATCAGTTAGAAAATCTTATGATTTTCCGTCACTTTTCCCTCATTGCAGGATTTCACACAATTTGAGGTTATATGCGACAACGTGTCGCTTCACATAAATACATTTCATCTATTGCCGCAACAGTATTTCCACACCCTAAAAGCTGATTGCTCATGTAACTCAAAATGTTGAACAGCAGCGTATCTTTCAGTCTTTTGTTAGTGTCCATCAGTCCTTTCACGCCGAAACAGATAAACTCTCCGTCACGGATATTGGTACGCCCGTTGAAATATTTCGACTCCGCACCCTTGCACATGGAGTGCAAGCCAAGACAGATGTTTTGCAGAATTTCCTCGGTAT
>JAMPFN010000151.1 GCA_023664445.1 Clostridium sp.
TTGTCTAAAGTTTCTGCGAAGAAATAATCATGAAGTTTTGATGTTCCGTGTTTTTCGTCTTTGAAGCCAAGTTCACCAAACGGAACATTACCGACAGCAACATCAAAACAGCCGTTTTGGAAGTTATTTTTTTCAAATCCCTGAATGGCAATATCGGCATCGGGATAGAGAGCCTGAGCAATTCTGCCCGAAATACTGTCGATTTCCACGCCGTAAAGCCGGGAATTATTCTGCATTTCTTCCGGCATACGTCTGAAGAAATTTCCGACTCCCATTGCAGGTTCAAGCACGTTTCCTCCCTCAAATCCGAAGTTTTCAAGAGCTTCATAAATACTGTCAATTACGGTCGGCGAGGTGTAAAAAGCGTCAAGCACCGAAGCGTTAGCTTGTCGATATTCCTTTGGAGTCAGCAGCTCTTTCAGTTGTGAATACTCATTTTCCCAACTTTTATTTTCAGAATCAAACGCTTGCGGAATGCCGCCCCAACCAACGTATTTTGAAAGAATTTTTTTCTCCTCATTTGTTGCAGAACGATTCTCCTTTTCAAGAGTTTTCAGCGTTTCAATGGCTGCGATATTATTCTTGAATTTGGTTTTAGCGCCGCCCTCGCCGAGTGAATCGTCTGTAATCGTATAGTTTTCAGAAACAGTCTGAATATCTTCTTTTTCAGGCTCTGAAATATCGGCTTCAACAGTCTGTTCCGCAGTTTTTTTTGAAAATAAAATCCTGTCGAACAGTAACCTTTATTGCAGTTTAAAATTTCACCGTATTTACGAGAGAAATATTTCCTTCGCCGCTGTGACCGCCCGTACCGTACTCTTTTTTCAAGAAGTCGGCAAGCTGCTGAATTGACGGATTTTGCTCCTCATAAAAATCCTGTACACGAAGCTTTCCGTCAACAAATCCCGTTCCACGGTCGATCTCTGCTGCGAGAGCATTATAAACCTGAACGCCGTCAACGACCGGTCCTTTTGCAAACTCAGACTTTGGCTTTTCAGTTTTTTTCTGCTGAATAGGCTCGTCAAATCCAAACAGCGACATTTGCTCGCCGTATGAGTTTTGAAACGGTTTATCATCCTCCGCACGTTCGCTTTTTTCGATTTCCTCGATAACGTCGGCATCGGCAAACAACGGCTCATCTTCTTCTATATCAGCATCTTCGGGAGCAGTTTTTTCAGGAGTTTCTTTTATCTGATCCGTGTCAATATCGCTGAAATTATCAGTTTTCTTCACATCACTTTCAAGTCCTGATTCTGCCTTTTCATAAACGGAAGTTTTGTCCACGATTTTTATAAGCTCCGGATCAAAAACAGCAGCATAGCTGTGAGTAAGATTATCATTTTCAGCCATACGCTTTGCAAATTCGGAAATTGTTTCGCCCTCAAGGGCATCATCTGAACTTGCACCGCTGATAGAAGAAAGTATTTTACTTGCTTTTTCATCGGGATATTTTTCAAGTGCAAACTTGTAAAAATCATTGTCCTGCGCCTGAAATTTGAAGTCGATAAATGCAGAATCATGACCGTTCGATTTTGCTTCATGAATTGTACTGTCAATGTCCCAGTTTTCGGCTGTGCCGAACGTAAAATGTGCAGGATTTTTCAATTCCGCTTCACAGGTCAGAACCTTGCTTTCGTGCATATTTCCTGCGTAGTTTTCAGCTTTTGTAAAGTCAGTGTCTGCCCATATTGCGCCTCTGTAATCAGGCTTGAAAGTATCAAAATCATGGGTAGTACCGTGATACAATGTCATTTTTACGGCTTTCTGTGACACTTCTTCAACTTCCACATCATAACCGGCATTTTTGAGTTTATCCGCATAATCGTCTTTCTTGAAATCTGGAAATCCGACCATGCTTTCGCCGTTTTTTGGAGTTATATTCAGTCCAAGAATATTAGAGACGATTTCCGCATCTTTGCCGTACATTTCATAGAAATTTCCTACTTCATGCATGGTAAGCGATTTTTCACGTTCTAACTGAACCTCACGAATATCCGTGATTTCAGCATCAGGCAGATTCCATTGACGGATATATGTATTGCCGATCTCTCTTGCTTCACGCTCGTTATCGGCTTCGCATCGCATAGGCTGATTGGTTTTGGATTCGCTGTCATAAATGAAAACATCGTAAAGTTTTTTGGATTTTTCTGGTTCAGCCTGTTTATGATTTTTAAGAAAATCAGTAATTTCGCTTGCGATTTTGTTATCATGCAGAATTTCATTGTACTTCTGAATATCGGCAGTAGTGAACGATTCGTCGATCGCATCAATGAAAGAGCGCGGTTCATTATTCATAAACATTTCGGTGATGAGAGCCTTTTGCTCATCGGAATAACTATGCTCCGAGAAGTAATCCGCCATTTCAATACCGATGTCAAAATCATTTTTCACTTTGAGCATATCGGAAAGAACGGAATCTTTTCCCATACGCTCAAACGGCGATTGTTCAAGATAATTTTCCGTCAGCTGCTTCATCTGTGAGAACTGCTCATTGCTGTAACGCTGGTCAAAAAAGTTTTCAAGGCTTAACGACACATCGTTCACAGCAACCTTGTGAATAATGTTTTTTAATTGTGAAAAGTGTGCTTCACTAAGTCCCGAATCCGCAAGATTACGGTAAATTTCAGCTTCACGATGCGACGATTCCAGAGCCTGATAAAAAGTATGGGCATCGTCTTTTTCCACCGTGAAAATTACTTTGCCGTCACGGATAAGTCCGCTGTATTCTGCGCTTTCGTCAAGGAAAGGCTGAATTTCCTTGTATTCTTCAGGCTTCATTTTCGAGTGAAAATAATGCTTGCTTTGAATATTTCTGTAAGCCTTGTTTCCGATAATTTCGTCAGCTTTTTCGTCCTTTGCAAACTGCTTTCGCATAGCGATAACGCTGTCCTTTATCTTGCTTACTTTTTCAAAATCAGGCTGACTTATTGTAAGCGTTGTCTTGCCGTTTGCAGACACTCTGCCCGAAAACCGGATGCTTTGCTTTTCCATAATTTCAGCCATTTTCAAAGCGGTATCTCTGTCAAGTGACAGATACTTTTTCTGCGGAATGTACCTATACTCAGCGTTGCCGATGATATTTTTCTGCGGCGGAACGTAAACCACATCAGACTTGCGTATCTCCATTTTATCAGCGTTTTTGCCGACAATACTCCTGAACCACTCCAAGTCCTTATCGTTCACCGCCATGAC
>JAMPFN010000152.1 GCA_023664445.1 Clostridium sp.
CAGTAATCATATATCTTGTTTTCAACTTTACTTAATTAAAACAATAGACCTTCCCCTTATCGGGAAGGTTTATTGCTGATTTATAGTAGGCAGATGCTGTCCGACTCTGATGTTTTTTGCGTTTACTATATTTGTTAATATAAAAATGTATTTAAAATTGAATTTATTTTTATATCAACATTAAAAAGGGGAATTATATGAAATCACATGTCAAAAATAAAACGGATAATAAAATCATGCTGTCAATAGGAATGATAGTAAAGAACGAGGAAAAGCATCTTGATAAATGCCTTTCTGCTCTTCAAAAATTAAGGGATAACGTATCTACTGAGCTTATTATTGTTGATACCGGTTCTACTGACAGAACAAAAGAAATCGCGTTGAAATATACAGATATGGTTTATGATTTTGAATGGATAAACGATTTTTCCGCTGCAAGAAATTATGGACTTCAATATGCAACAGGCGAATGGTTTATGTTCATAGACGCGGACGAGTATCTTGACGAAAACTGTGATGAAATGATTAAATTTTTCAATATGCCTGAGGTCAACAGCCAGTATAACTCTGCAAGCTTTACAATGAGGAATTATGGAAGTAAAACGAAAAGAGCTTCAAATCAATTTCTTGCGCCAAGAATTGTAAGAAATTTTGAAGGACTTAAATTTACGGATCCGATTCATGAATGGATTCCGCAGCCGCCGCCTCATGGGATTTTTTCTACTATTTTTCATCATTACGGCTATGTTTTTGAATCAAAAAAGCAAAAGGATATTAAAAGTCACAGAAATATGGTGCCGTTATTGAAGGAGTATGAAGAAAATCCTAAAGATCTGAGAATTTTATATCATATATGCGATGCGATTTATGACGATAACTATTTTAAAACTCCTGAAGAAAAGGAAAAATATTTAGACGAATATTTATCCGAGGCTAAAAAACGAATCAAAGAACCTTATGCATTCAGCGCATATGTTAAATATGCATCATATTATATTACCTATAACAGGCATAAGGAAGCTGTTGAAATATTGAATGAATTTGTAAACGATGAAACCTTTCAAAAGTCGATTCTGATGGTTACTGCATATTATTTATTGATACATGCGCATCTGAATTTGGAGGATGATGAAAGCGCATGTAAAGAAATAGAAAAATATCTTATGTATTATGAAAAATACCAGAATAACGAACTTGATCTTGTCGATATGCGTTTCGGCGTATTGCAGGGCGTTACGGAATATGACTATGAAGAAAATGTAATGCATGCCGCAAGATGCTTAAACCGTCTTGAAAGATACGACGAATCTATTGAATACCTGGATAAGGTCGATATTTCAGAGATGAATTTCCCGCATTTGAAGCTGTATCTTAATATCATGCGCGATCTTGTTACTAAAACCAAAAAATATGATTACGCTGTGAACTGCTATGAAAAAATCCTGGAGTTTAATGACAATGATAAAACAGGATTAATATTGTTCCTTTTAGAACAATATTACATGGAAAATCCTAAGGAAAGGGAAGAGTTTGCAAGCGAGATCGTTAAGATAGGTAAAAGCGGAAAATATGTAGAGCTTATGAGGCTTGTAAAGGATGATAATGAAGGTCGGGATATAAGCGATCGTCTTTCCGGATTTTTGAAATCTGTTGACCGTTGGAATGACGGATATGCAGAGGCGATATATCTTGCAATGAAGAATAATGTTGACGTATCAGAAGCAATTGTTAAAATGAGTCATAATGTTCTTAAAGATATTATCAAAATTATTTCGGACGGACATTATTTGGATTATGCTCAGACAACGTTGGATTACTGCAATAATTTTGATTATGGCAGCAGCATAAGGAATATGTTCTGGTGTGTTTCCGCTCTTGAAGCGGCGGTTTATAAATCAAATGAAATTAATTCTGAGCAGAAAGGCGAGCTTTTTGATTTCTTTATCAGTATACTTTCAGATTATGTACTCAATATATATAATCCTGATCTCCTGAATCCTGATGACGCAGAGATACTTCCTGAAATTCATCGTTTTGGATACTTTATCACTCTTGCTTTTACGGCGAAAAATAACGGTGATCTGATAGGATATATCCGTATTATGAAAGATGCGCTTAGACTTTGCGAGCCTATGAAAGATCTTGTTTCTTATTATTTAAACGATCTTGAGGCAGAGATGAGAAAAGAAAATTAATATGAAAAGAAAAATTTGCTTTGCAATCGCAGCCGCTGTATTTCTTTTGGGAGTATTGGGCGTACTGAACCGAAAGGATCCGATTGAAAAAAATATCGGCAATGTGTATATTTATGAAGGCGCACGGGAAACCGCGCTGAAAGGGCACAAAGTTTCGATTAACAGAAACGGAAAAAAATCGGAATATGATTACCCTGATATTAAAACAGAAGCGGATAGGATCTATAAAATAAATTCATCTCCCGAAAGCAGCGGCAGTATGAAATTGTCGTATAGCGGCGAATGTTACGGTGAATCCTTGTACAGCGTTTACGATTCGGATTTTAATGAGATCTCCGACCGGCAGACCTCATTGAATATTCCGGGTGATTCAGCCGGAATTTATTATGTTTCGATTTCAGTATTATGGGGTAATGAAAGCGAAAATGTTAATATGATTTACTATTTTTCCGTTCAGACATGATAAGGACAGATTTCAAATCTGTCCTTGTTTTTATACTTTTGGTTAAAATAGACAAAAATGGTGTATTAATTTGTGCGTTATTTTTTGTTTAACTTTTGTAATTAGTAACGATATATATATTGTAAGCAACAAAAACAGATGTGCTGAAAGGGAAGGATCCACCGTGAGGCGCAGACGGTTTTGAATTGCGAAAATTAAATTTCTCATAAATAACGGAAACAGGGAAGTTTCTGAAATTAATGAATAACATGGAGGTATTATTATGGGAATGGTAGTAAGAACTAATATTGGCGCGATCAACGCTAATAGAAATTTAACAAAAAATAGCAAGACAAATTCAAGATCACTTGAGAAACTCGCTTCAGGTTTTAAGATCAACCGTGCAGGCGACGACGCTTCAGGTCTTGCAATTTCTGAAAAGATGAAGGCTCAGATCAAGGCTCTTG
>JAMPFN010000153.1 GCA_023664445.1 Clostridium sp.
ACATCACGTTCATTTTTGAGATAGTTTGCAAGAGCAGAATTGTTCTCTATACCGTATTTCGTGAGAATATTGATTACCCTCGAAGCCTCTTTCATATTCTGCAAATCTGCCCATCTTCGCAAGCCGTAAGAGTTCTGCATTTTATCCGTATCGGTGCGAATAATTTTGGTTTTGGGAGTGTAGTTTATGATGCCTTTGTACATAGCGATTCTGCGTGTGATCTGCTTGCTTTCATAGAACCAGCCCAACGTTCTCGAACGAGTGAATTTCTTCTGCCCGTCAAGCCTGAATTTCAGGTCAATGACGTGTTCGGGATTGTAAACAACTTCAATGCCGTGAGCCTTGCATTTTCTAAGAAAATCTTCAAAGTTTTCGCTTTCTTTTATCACCTGATCTATGGCAAATTTCAGCCTTGCCTTCCATGATAAATTCTGGCGATTCATGTCCCATTCAAAGTGCGATTTGCCCTTACCCATTTCGGGATTTTCTATAACGGAAAGACCGTGATCTCTGCAAATTTCATCGGACAGATCCATTAGCTTTTTCCATGCCCGATTCTGCTTTGCACCTTGATCTTCATGTGTTTCAAAAGTAAGACCGTCCACCATATTTATATTATTGAAAATACAATGCAAATGAATATGTTCTTTGTCGGTATGTACTGCGAGATAATATTGGTATTCATCGTGCAGAAATTTTCTGCAAAGTTCCTTGCCGACTTCAAGAGCCTTTTCAGAAGTGATCTCATTGGGAGAAAAACTCTGAATAAGATGTTGTGAAAGAACAGTATTCTTACCTGTGCCGAACAGCCTTATTTATCGAACGCTTTCTCCCGGAACTTATAAATCAAACTGATAATATTTTATCGGACAGCATGATTAAACTTCTGTACGAAGCTTTAGACGAGCTGCTCTCGACTGATGAACTGTGTTATTATGCCGTTGTGGATTATTATTTCAGCTGCGAAAAAGTGTCCTACAGTATTCTTGCTAAGAAATATGGAGTATCGAAGCAGACAATACATAACAGAATCCACAAGGCAATATTGTTTCTGCGTAAAGCTATGATTACGGCAAAATAATATAGTAAAAACATACAAATTATTAACATGGAATTTGTTCATTCATACAATTTTTTCGTGACTTAATGAAAAACCGGTCTTTTGAGCCTGATTTTGCTTTACGATTTCGATTTTTTTCGGTATATGTTATAGAGGGAGTTATAGGCAGATGCCCTCTATACACACTTCTCCTTGTACGCTTTCTTTGCTGATGCCGAGCAGAAAATCCCGGCATCAGTACAAGAAATGTCTTATGTACTGCCTATGGGTATCTTGAAAATTGAATATGAATTATACGCTCGTTTTGTTTAGTGTTTGTAAACAGGAGGGAAAATTATTGGTACAAACTATCGAAATGGAAACTGCTTACAGAGTGATGTTCAAGGACTATCCTGACATTCTGAACGCAGAAGAAGTCGGTAAGATGCTTGGTATTGGACGAAAACAAGTATATAAGCTGATACAAAATGGCAGACTGAAAAAAATTCCTTGCGGCAGGGCAGTTAAGATTGCAAAAACCAATGTAATAGATTACGTTCTGCAATGCGCACAAGAAAACACCTGATTTAAGGCTATTTTGTTGGTCAAACCGGTGAAAGTTGGTAGATATACTTGAAAAATCCTTTATGCTGCGCTACAATATAAATGTCAACAGCAGACCTATCAGCTTTCAGCGACAAGGAGGAAATTATAATGAAAGCAAGTCTGCCTTTTAAGTACATTACCGCCGTAAAGAACGAAAAACATCAAATTGTCTTTGACTTCAAGGATGATAACGGCAAGAGAAAAAGAAAATGGGTATCGACAGGGTTGTCTGTCAAGTGCAGCAAAAAGGAACTCAAACTCAAGGTTGACGAGATCGTCGGCGAATTTTATGAGGATTACTGTTCGGGCAAAGCTACAAGAGTCAAGTCTGATAAAATCGAAAAGGGCAGTATAAGTGAAGCTGTTTTAAAGAGCAACGGCGCGAAAAAGAGCAAAGAATACGAGTTTACCGCCTTTATGAAATACTGGCTCGATACGGTAAAGCCTACGCTTGCATACACTACGCACAAGGCTTACTGCAATTGCGTGAGGAAAATCACAACCTACTTTGACGATAAGTTTCCCAACGTAATGCTCGGCGAGGTAACAGGTCTGATGATACAGCAGTTTTACAATGATATGTACAACGGCGGTATCTCAGGAAACACCGTCAAGCATTATCATGCCAACATTCACAAGGCTCTGAAATACGCTGTGAAAATGAATCTGATTAAATCCGTCTGAAAAGACTGAACTTCCGAAGATGAACAAGTACGTTGCTTCGTTCTACAATGAAAAGGAACTTGAAATGCTGTTCAAGGCTTTTAAGGACGACAGAATGGAACTTGTGGTTTACATAGCTGCATATTACGGTCTGCGGTCTGAAATGGGATGCGATTGATTTCGACAAGAAAACGATCACTATTCGCAGAAAAATTATCAGCGACTTTGGTACGGGTACAAGAAAAGAAACGCTTATCTGTGAAGATGAGCTGAAAACCGAAGCAAGCAAGCGAACTCTGCCATTAATTCCGAAAATTGAGAAAATGCTCAAGGAACGCAAATTTCTTGAAACGCATTACTCGCATCTTCTTAAAGATGGCTTTGACAAAACCTTTGACGGATTTGTTTGCAGGGATAACTTTGGCAAGCTGATTACTCCAAACTTCATTTCCGACCACTTCAAGCTTATTATCAGGAAAAACAATCTCAGATATTTGAGATTTCATGACCTCAGACATTCTTGTGCAAGCCTTTTGGTTGCTAATGGTGTGCCTATGAAAGCGATACAGGAGTGGCTCGGACATTCGACTTTTAATGTTACTGCGAATTATTACAGCCACCTCGACTTCAACTCGAAAATCTCGTCAGCTGAAACCATTGCCAAACTGTTAGACGGTAATGATAATAGCACCGATGAGAACGTAGAGAGCAGCACAAGCACAAATGGAAATAACCCATAAAACAAAAAGCAATCATCAACAAAATAATGCTAATGATTGCTGATTTG
>JAMPFN010000154.1 GCA_023664445.1 Clostridium sp.
TCAGCGATTTTGAGTATCGCGTCTGCTTTGATTTTCACGGCTCAATACCTCCTTTGTTGATTTACAGAGGTATGATATATAAATATTTTTTGGTACTTTATTGAAAATCCAGTAAACACTATTTTAAACGATTATACACTAAAATTTCATCTAATCTGCAAATGTTATCCTGATTAATGAACGAACACAGTATTTTTTTGTTGAGTTCATTGTATTAAAGCTCCATATAAAATTATTATAAAATATCTAAAATATATTAAATCATTTATAGAAGATATTAAAAAAGATTACAATATAAAACTTGCCCAAAATGAAAGTCTTGTAATGGAATATTTTCAAAGGCTGATAAGTAATATTAACGATCTCCGATCACTCTTAAATTTGACAAATCCCAAAGGTACTGCTTAGACCATGCAGTACCTTTTTTATTTCCTAAAACCGTATTATCGTGCATTGATATCGTGCATTTTCATCTAAAAATGCCGGAGGCGTTATTATTCTTGCTTCTAATAAATCAACAAAGCTTGAACGTCTTACTACTTTGGGTGACATTCCCGGTGAAACATTAGAACAGTTTATTTCAAATCTTATAGAGAATAAAAATGAAGGCGAGGTGAACAAGTCAGATGAAATCGGCACGGAATCAGGATTTGATGCAGAAACTTTTGAATGATTTTGATAAGAATCTTAAAGACTTTAAACCTTTAGACACAAAGAAACTACATAAAAAACATCAACTCAAGTATCATCATGCCAAACGAATCAGAAATCTGAAAAAGAATACTGAAGATTTTGAAAAAACTATAGAAATCCCTGTATTTGAAAACAAGAGTAAAAGTCAAGATTATACGCATGAAGAAAAATATGATGATTTTTTTGACGATATTTTATCAAGAGTTTCATCAAAATATACAGATGAAGAATATTCACCTCAATATGATTTGCAGTCTGCTTTCGATAGCAGACTGCATGAAAAGAGTAATATTGAAGAGCCTCACAGCAATTCGCTGAAAAGTCCGCCTAAAGTCGCAAGTGAAAGTAATAAGCCGACAAGGCAAAATAAAACAAAGGGTTTACCGCCTCTTAATCAATGCAGTAAAAATTTGCTTAATAAAGTAAGAATAATCAATATCAACAACAAATTGTACTTTTTCAACGGAAAATGCTATGATCCGGTAGGAAAATATGACATAGCTAAATTATATCGTGAAAAAGTCGATAATAATCTTGGCGAATCATCTACAATGCATAGCATTTTTCAGTTAGCAGATTTCCTGTTATCAGATTCATCAATTTGCGTTGAAGATATGGACTATAACTTCCGCATTGCCGTGTTAAATAACGGTATTTACGACGTTGAAAGACAACTGCTGTTCAGCCATACTTCCGATATTATGACATTTTCTTACATAGACGCTGACTTTGTAGATGAACCGTATTGTCCTTGTTTTGATAGGTTTTTAAAAACCACTTTCAAAAAAGACCCTGTTTTGATTGAAAGAATGTGGATGGTCATGGGCTATATTTTCATGCATACAAACGAAGTCAAATCATTCTTTTTAATGAATAATGTTCCTGAATTCAGCGGCAGAAACGTACCTATTTCTGAAATATCCACAGCTATTGGTAAAAGTCAGCAGTTTATACGAGTAGGGTTACAAAAGGGCATACTCAAATTCGGATACGCCTACAAAGTAAACAGTGAGAAGGTTCACAGCTACTACTGTCCTGATAAGCTTGTATGGGAACAAACAGGGTATTTCAGAGATATCCACTCCATTCAAAATACAAAGGAGGTACTGTATAATTATAAAGCTACCTAATGGCAATGGATGTGTTTATAAAATGAGCGGCAAAAGACGAAAACCATTCGCCGTCTTGAAAACTGTCGGTTGGGAAATGACCCATCTAATGGCAAATTAAAGCAGAAAAGAATTACATTAGGATATGCTAAAACCAGATTAGAGGGTATGAGAATGCTTGCCGATTTTAACGATTCACCATATGACCTCGAAAATTGCAAAAAGACTTTTCAGGAAGTTTATGACGATTGGAGTAAGGATAAATTTCAGTCTATATCGAAATCAAATATAAACGGCTATCAAGCTTCCTTTAATTCCTGCGCGTCGATTCATGATAGAATTTTCAAGGATCTGAAAACCAATGATTTACAATATGTCATAGATCATTGCGGTAAGAATTATCCTACGCTCAGAAAATTAAAGGTTCTATTCAAGCAGCTTTATGACTACGCTATGAAGCATGATATTTGCTCAAAGGATTATTCTGATTATATTGATATTGTGAAACACAAAGATAAAAACCCTAATAAGCGTGACCGGGACAGATTGTCTGAAGATGATATCCAAAAGCTTTGGCGCTCTGCCGATAATCGTTATATTCAAATAATTCTTATGCTGATTTATACCGGCGTCAGAATATCCGAGCTGCTTGACCTGAAAAAGTCTGATGTAAACCTTGATAAGCAATATTTCAATGTTGTTAAAAGTAAAACTGAAAATGGTATCAGAAAGGTTCCGATTGCTGATAAAATAATGCCCTTCTTTGAAGAATGGTACAACTCATCTGATTGTGAGTATCTTGTTCATACGCCGGATAACGAACACTTTACATATCGTAATTACTATGATTCATACTGGAAGCCGTCAATAGAAGTGCTGAATATTTCAAGCGATACAACTCCGCACTTTTGCAGGCATACCTGTATAAGTATGCTTGCAGAAGCAAAGGTTGAACCTACCGTTATTAAAACCATAGTCGGACATTCGGGAGCTATGAGCCTTACAGAAAGCGTATATACTCATCTTGATATTCAAGTACTTATTGATGCAGTTAATCTTATATGAATATTTAACCTGTGGCTCTGAACCACAGGTTATTTTTTTATAATTTACACGACATATTAACAGTGATTTTCACTATAAAATTTGTCTGCTACCTGCTTGCTACTTGCCTGCTACCGCTGTGATTCTAAGCATATTCTACATAAAATAAAAACCTCGAAACAACGTAGTTTCGAGGTTTGATTTCATATAAATATGATAAAAAATTATCTCTTTG
>JAMPFN010000155.1 GCA_023664445.1 Clostridium sp.
ACAAATATCCGCAGATAATCAGCGAAACATTTTTTGATCAGGCAAATGAAAAAAGGATATCAAAGGCGACTTCCGTGTGCATGATTCCTGAAAATTTGCAGGAAATAAGAAACCGTACATACTGCTCCGAATGCGGTCACAGACTGTCGAGAATCGGCGGTAACAGCCGTTATGGAAAGTGGGATTGCAGAAATCCCGACTGCTATAGATTGGAATATCAGCTTACAGATCAGATGATTGTCGGAGCAGTTCTGACTGTTCTGAATACGGTCATTGCGAATCCGAATTTAATAGAATCGAGTGTTGAGGTAAGCACATATTCTCCTACTGCCGATGTGATCCGCAAGCAGAACGAGATCAGTCAGATGCTGGATTCTGCACAAGTAGATTTTGACAGAATTAAGTCGGAAATTTTCAGGCTTGCCGAGATGAAATACGACTGCTGTACCTATGATGACAGTCAGCCGAAAACAGTGCAGATACGCAGTCTGCTTGAAAATCATGAACAATTAAATAGTTTAGATATTGGCTTATTTAAGTCCTGTGTGAACAGGGTTTTGATAAGCCATTTTTGTACCATAGAGGTTGAATTTAGGGGTGGAGTACATATCAAAAATATAACGGAAAGGACAGGTGAAAACCATGAGCATAGCTCCAAATGTAACGATAATTCCGGCGAAAGTGCAAACGGAAATAAGCCGTGATAAATACCACCAATTAAGAGTTGCAGCCTACTGCCGAGTGTCAACAGAACAAGAGGAACAACAGAACAGTTACCAAGTTCAAATCGCATATTACACCGATTTAATTAACAGAAAAAAGGAATGGACTCTTGTAAATATTTTCGCAGACGAGGGAATATCAGGAACCCAAACAAAAAATCGTACAGAATTTAAGCGTATGATACGAATGTGCAAAAACAAAAAAATTGACTTAGTGATTACAAAGTCCATAAGCCGATTTGCACGAAATACTGTGGATTGCCTTGAATATGTAAGGCAGCTCAAAGACCTCGGAATAGGAGTAATCTTCGAGAAAGAGAATATCAACACTCTGACCATGACAAGTGAATTTATGATTGCATTATATGGCAGTTTCGCTCAGGCAGAATCGGAATCTATCAGTAAAAATGTTTCATGGGGCAAGGAAAAAGCCTACCGTGAGGGCAAGGTACAGTTCCAGTATAAATATTTGCTTGGGTACAAAAAGGGCGCTGACGGCAAGCCGGAAATTGTTCCCGAAGAAGCGGAAATTGTGAGAATGATTTATAATCTGTTTCTCGACGGATACAGCATGAGGAATATAAAAAAGATTCTTGAAAGCGGCGGATTTTTAACTGCAACCGGCAAGAAAACATGGAACGAATCGCATATCAGCAGTATTTTGAAGAACGAAAAATATGTGGGTGACGCGCTTATGCAAAAGACATATACGCTGGACTGCATTACTCATAAAGTTGTAAAAAATCACGGAGAACGTCCCATGTATCTGGTAACGGATCATCACGACCCGATAGTTGATAGAGATACTTTTAATCGGGTTCAGCAGGAGCTTGCAAGGCGAAGTTCAAAGCGTAAAATCAGCGACAAAACGGTAACCGAGCAGGGCAAATATTCAAGTAAATACGCGCTTACAGAGCTGTTAATATGCGGTCATTGCGGTACTCCATACCGCCGGACTACATGGTCTGCGAGAGGTAAAAAGCAAGTTGTATGGCGATGCATCAGCCGTCTGGAGCATGGCAAAAAATACTGTCCCGATTCGCCGACAGTCAAAGAAGAAAATCTACACAAAGGAATTATTCGAGCGATAAATAATTACTACTGCTGCCGTGACGACATTGCGAGAATTCTCAAGGCTAACATCGGTACAGTTCTGGAATGTCAGGGACAAGAGGAGATTACCAGCATCGAAAATCGGCTGAAAGAAATAGACCAAGCGAGGAACGATCTGGTCGGACTGATAGCTTCCGGCGGCTGCGATGAGGACAAGCTTGACAGCGAATTTTCAAGGCTGTATCAGGAGGAACAGCAGCTTAGCGAGAGGTTAGAAATGTTAAAGTCTCAGAATAAGACTTCTGCCGAAACTCAGAAAAAACTCGATAAGATCATGGATATGATAGAGCATGAAAAATTCGAGTTGGAAACATTCGATAACGTACTGATACGCAAATTGATAGAGTGCGTGAAAGTACTTTCCAAGACCGAAATACTGGTGATTTTCAAGGGCGGTTACGAGGTGAAAACCGATATTGAATAATAAAAATCAAGGTGTCTGTAGAGAAAAATCTACAGACATTTTTCATTGGAGGCGATAGTTTGTCAGGAAATTTTGAAGGTATAAAAACGCAGCGGTATGGCGTGGAAGTGGAGTGTACGGGCTTGACGAGAGAGGCTGCCGCAAAGGCGATAAGCAAGGTTTTAGGCGGTTCAATTGAGCATTATGGAGGAAGTTATGACAAGTATAATGTCCGTGACGGCAAGGACAGAAAATGGTCAATCGTTTATGATTCGAGCATCAGATGCGTTGACAAAAATGGAAATTCAGCGTCGAGAAATTATGCTGTGGAACTGGTCACTCCGGTGCTGGAATATGAGGATATGCCGCTGCTTCAGGAGGTTGTTCGTGCCGTAAGAAAAGCAGGAGGCGTGACCGGAGCAGAGTATCGGGCAGGCATTCATGTTCACATTGACGGCGCGCCTTACAATGCACGGACTTTGCGCAATCTGGTAAATATTTTTGCAAGTAAGGAAAATTTCCTTTTCGATATGCTTCAGGTATCGCCGATGAGAGAAACTTATTGTAAAAAGGTGGACAGAGATTTTTTGGAAAAGCTGAATAAGCAAAAGCCGAAAACGCTTGAAGCAATACAAAGGCTGTGGTATAGAGGCGATATGAACGAGGTGCATCACCACTACTCGAATACGAGATATCGTGCCTGTAATTTGCATAGTTTCTTTGCCAACGGCAACTGGGAAATGCGAGCCTGTAACTCATCGCTGCACGCCGGTGTGATCCGCTCGTATGTGACATTGGC
>JAMPFN010000156.1 GCA_023664445.1 Clostridium sp.
CAGTTGTGATTTCTCCGGCATTAGTTCTGACATTGTAGTGAATACCATTTCCGTCGTACAATATGTATTCAATATCATCAAGCGAATCGCCGCCTGTATATTGCTTATACATAACACCGCTTTGAGAAGCGCCTCCTGAAAAACCTTGAGCAATTATACCGTTTTCACAGATTGAGACTCCGCCTGACATATTACCTGTTGCATCAACAAGCCACACAGCTTCATTGTTGTAAATCGTATAAATCATCAGTATGGAATTATTTGCATTCGTTATTACAAGTTCGGCTGCTGCGTCATTATTCAAATCACAGAGCATACATCTTTCATCAGAAGTATAAGTCCTGAGAATATTTTCATACTGCGGATAACTTGAAATATTGTCAATTGAAATTATGCTGATTTTCTTTTCGAGTACAACGCTTTGAATCAGAACTGTTTCAGTCGTTTCAACAGCAGCAGTTTGAGGTTTGCTTTCAGCGACTGTACTTTTTACAGTTTCGGCAGCTGTAATCGCCGTAGTTTCAGTTATTTCACTTGTCTGAGAAGCTTTGCTTGAAATCGCTGAAAAATCATCTGAATGATTCTTTTGGTAATAATCAACAAGTTTCAAACAACACATAATAATCACAGGTATAAGCAGGATTATCACAATAACAGCAATTACTTTGTTATGCGATCTCTGTTTTGCATAATAGCCGTTGTAAAACAAATCGGACTCATTATCATGAAAAATTGGAACGGTGTCTTTTCGTTGTATATTCCGATTGACAGGTACAGGTCTTTCAAATTCTTCTTTGTGAATAACAGGTTCAGGCGGTTTTATGGGAGTTTCAGTAAGCTCAACAGGTTCGGTAACAGTATTTTCGACAGGCTTTACTTCTTCAGCCTTTTCTTCTTCAATCGGCTGTTCAATGATATTGTTTGTAAAAATTGTGTTGAAATCCTCTCCGCTTGCTGTAAGCATACCTCTTTCAATCAGTTTTTTCATTATCTGTGACGAGGCTTTCATTAAAAGAGCGGTATCTAAATTTCCGCTTTCGTCTATGAAAAAATTTCGGTACATGGGAAGTGCCTCATAAATCTTGATATAATCAAATTTATAAAGTCCCGAAATAACTGGCAGCAAGTCTCTCATGTAAAATGTAAAGACCTTTATTCTGTATTTTTTTACTGCTGAACCTGATTCCAAATTCAGCTTTTCTCCGCAGTAACTTTTAAATTTCCATGACGGCTGATACCTAGCCATTTCAATATATTTTTCGGTTACATAATCAAGGTTTTCTTTCTCCTTTTCAGGTATTTTTATTTCAGGATTTTCCTTTGAAATACTGCTTACTTTCGGCAGTTCTATTGCTTTAAGACGTTCGCTGACAGTTGCGGCAGATGATTTTGCTTTATTTTTTATGGCATTTATTTTATCTGCCGTTGCTTCAGATTTTATAAATGCTGCCGCATTTTCTGCTAATCCGCCTGCTTTTGATTTCAGACTTCCAAATAGTTGAGATGCTGCGGCAGAGGTCGTATTGAGTTTGTCAATATTCGTATCATCTTCGATATCTGATACAGCGCTGTTTTCTGCGTATTTATCACTTTTGGTGACCGAAGAACAACGACCGGTCAAAGACGGTTTTATTCCGTAAAATCGTTCATAATCAACGAAAAACATGAGTGTCACCTCTTAACAGATTCCTTTATAGTAAACGACAAGTTTATTTGGCGTTTACTATTTGCCGATATGCGCATAGCGAATGTGCGAGGTATTTTAAATTTTTAATCATAGTTATTATCTGAATTTTTTGATTTGACCATATCTTTTAATCCGTTGAATTTTTCCGATGCTTCTCCCGATTTCAAGAGATTCATCGCCCCCTGAGCAGAATTTTTCATGGCTGCTCCCGCCCTTTTTAACGATTCTCCTTTATTCCTTTTAGGTTGATCACTATAGTTGGGTCCGGTATATTGCTCTGTATCATCATCACGAAACAAGATAAATACATCTGTCTGATAGTGTTCATAAAGACCTGTCATAAAACCAAGCATTATAAATTTCAAACAGCCTATAGATCTTTTAGTTGTGATAGGGTGAATTCCTAATAATTTCCATCCCTCTGCAAGCTGTCGATTGATTATTTCTTCATATTCAATGCCAATAACAGACGGGTCTTTGAGTGTCTTTTTCTTTTGTTTTACCTTTCGTGTGATTGTAACAGTTTTATATTGCATAAGTAATCTCCCTATGGTTCATCAATACCCCCGTTTGGATATCGGCAACGCAGAATTCTTTTTATCCCCTTGATAAAGCCTTTCAGAGTACCGTATTTTTCTATGGAACACTTCATATGTTCAGAACAGCATGGTTTAAAAAGACAAGCTGAACGTATTCTTTCCGGAGCATATTTCTGATAAATTATAATCAGAGTCAGCATAAGTTTTCTGATATTGATAAGAAAGAAAACAATAATACTCAGAATTGAAACTATAATAGCTGTCGATTTTGGAATGGGCAGTAAATATACAGAAGTTACAATGACTGCCGTAATCAATGCTTTCAAGAGCAAACTTAACACACTACGCATTATGGGCGTATCCGGACGTTTCACGTCCCTCATATTTTCAAAATCGTCAATCTGATTTATTATCGAATACTGTAAGTCTTCCAGAGATTTATAGGTTTTTTCATATATTTTATATTTCATAACGCTTATTACTCTCTGAATTTGATTTTTTATTTTTGGTATGATATAATTTTCTTGCTTTCGCAGAACAGATCATTCTATGAAAGTAAGTCTATGAATAGCACAGAATCGGCATTTGCATAATCATTTTGACAAGATTTTTGACGGCTAAAAAACTTTTTTAAGCAGCCGGTTTGAGCAGATTCATACACTCAATTTTTCGTTCCATAGAGGACTTGACATAGATATTCAGTGTAGTTTCTACGGACGAATGTCCTAATATTTCGGAGAGAGTTTTCATGTCAAATCCGAGTTTTATGCAATTTGTAGCGAACTGGTGGC
>JAMPFN010000157.1 GCA_023664445.1 Clostridium sp.
AATTTTGTCGCTTTATTTTTGTCTGTTTTGCTTATTGATTTTTCTTAGCAGGTTTTTAATTGTATCACAAAATTAACCATTTTTCAATCAAACTTGACGATTTCCGATTTTTCGGTATATATTATGAGGGGTATTTTAAAAAAGGCATTTCGCAAAGCTCAAATTCTTCTCTGCGGAGAAGAACTAATTAAGCAACAGCTTAAAATCGAAACAGCCCGAAAGGGCGGTTTCTCACTCCCAGCAAGCACGGTATCCTGTAATGACGCTTTTTTCAAAAGTGCAAAGGATACATTGCTTGTCAGGAGAACCTAAGACCCGAATTTCACAAAAATGAAAGGTGAAAAATAATAAAGATATTATTCTCAAATTCAGAGTAAATAAAGAGGAAAATAAACTCATGGAAAATAGCAAAAAATTTCAGATTTGAAACGGTGATAAATGACCGTAGTTATATCAAAAATGATTGATTTATTTTTTAGAAAATGAAAATTTATTTTATAATGAAGTTATTGACCATTTAGTGTCAAAAATCGGCCAAATAATGCAAAACTATTGATTTCTTATATAATTAATGTTATTATAAAAATAGATGGAAATGTTTTAGAAAAGATAAGATTCGATTAAAATTTTATGCTATAAAGACGTTTGCTTATGCCTATGAGAACAGTTTCTTAAAATAATTATTTGTGTGGTGTATTTATAATGAAAAAAGCATTATCAAAAATTATATCTGTAATTACGATTGCGGCAGTAATGATTTTTATGTCATCAGATTGTTTATACACATTTGCTGAAACCTTAGAAAATAATATAGATACCGCCATTATGGGAGATCTTAATGGTGACGGTATAGTAAATGTATTTGATGTAGTCTTAGAGAGAAGAAGTATTCTTTCCGGTAATACATCAATAAATTTGGAAGTTGCCGATGTCACCGGGAATGAAGTAGTTGATAATTATGATGTAGGGGAAATGCAGGATTTTATTGTCGGACGTATATCCGGTTTTTCAGGAGCAATAAAAAAAGCATTTAATTCTATTGACAGAGCAATTGTCACAAAAACGCTTTTTGGAGATGAAATACCTGATGCTGAAACACAATTAACTAAAGAGATGGCAAGACTTGCCGATGATCTTGGAACTTATGAAAATGTATTTGATTATGTTCTTAATAATGTTAATACGGAATTTTATTATGGTTCAAGAAAAGGCGCAATAGGTACTTATGAACAAAATGGCGGTAATGATTATGACCAGGCATGTCTTATGATTGCTATGTTAAAATATCTGGGATATACTGCTGATTTCGCTGTTGGCGATGTTGTTTATACTGAAAACGATTTAATTAATATGACCTCTGCTTCTGATATTAATGCGGCAGTCAATATTTTCACATCACAGGGCAGACAGCTTGCAAAATATAAAACAGGCGGTTATTCAACTGAACAGACAATGGTTCATCTGAAGCTTGAAGATAAGGATCTGTATTATAATCCGAGTTTTAAATATTATACTTTAAAAAAGAAATCGGCTGAATTTGAAAAGGTTATTTCAGAATTAAGTAAAAAGTATAATTTGTCTGATGAAAATTTATATGATATGTCCGATGAAATCACAAATAAATACGGTTCAATAGACATATCAGAAGTATTTCCAAAATATGAAATAGTTCATCAGGATATAAATAAAACCTTACCCTATAATGTGATTAGTGACAAATATAAATTTTATGATATATTGCCTGATGAAAAATGTGATTTCATCGTATTATCATTTAGCGGTACAACATTTAATGGGAAATACAGTCATTTATATAACCGGAACATTACAATCGAATATGAATTGACAGAATATTTTGCCTGGTATTTGAAAGAATTTTATGGACAATATGGATTTGATACTGTAGGAGCTCTGACCGAAAGTCTTAGTCAGCTTGCGGGATCGGTTCAAATAAATGCGGTTATAAAACTTGATGGGGAAGCTGTTTTAACAGGAGCTGTTTCTAAGTTGGGTGAAACAGAAAATCTGAAAATTGATATCAGATCAGCAAATACAACGTATTCTGTTGAAAAAGACCTTACATGCGGAGCATTGTACAGTATTGTATTTGATTCGCAGATAATATCGCCGCAGGATATTGCTTACAATTACTCTAAATTACCGCAATCTGTTTCAGAGCAAAGTGCATTAAAGGCATTGAATCCGTCAAAAGTATATGGTTCTGAATATCTTATGAATACAATGAATCTGCTTGGAAAAGCTTATTTTTCACAGGTTGATACAAATAATGCCATTCAATCAGAACTTTCAGATATTAACTATGAGCGTAATCTTAGCGTGGCGGTGGTAAGTTATACTCCGCTGATGGTGAATAATATTTTTGGATTTACAACAATTAAGAATGATAAAACGGGAAGTCTTGGTATTGATGTACTCGGAAATCAGACTGTGTTTAAAAGCAGAGAGAATGACAGTATTGCCGAATCAAAAATAAGACATTCCTCCGGCTATATGTCTTCTTATTATGAGAGTGAGATAATGGAACAGTTTACCGGAATGCAGTCTGTTTCAACAGCGGAAGTACTGAATCTTGCTGCTGAACAGGACATTGATATTCTGTATCTCTCAAAGGCAAACGCCGAAAAACTTGACAACTGCAATTTTAGTGACGTAAACAAGGAAAAAATCAGAAACTTTATTAATGACGGCAAATATATTACAGTACCCGAGAAAAATATTACTGCCGGTTCGTGGACAGGCATAGGCTATATTGTTTATGATCCGGTTACTGATACAAGCGCTTATATGCTGAATATGCTTAACGGCGGAAGCGTATGTTCATACGTCGGGTTTGCATATTTGTGCGATATAATCACATCTGTAGTGGAATGCGTATGGGCGTTTGACGGAATAACGCTTGGGGCGACTATTCTTGGCGCCGGTCTGCTTATGACGGGCGGAGCGGCAGTAATTACGGCGGCAATCGGAGTGGGAGCTATTTTTGCCGGTTT
>JAMPFN010000015.1 GCA_023664445.1 Clostridium sp.
TTCCAAAGGAAATCATTTCCTTTGGCAGGGGGGTTGGGGGACAGAGTCCCCCACATATGGCAGAAGGTCAGGGGACAGAGTCCCCCATAAGCTTCAAAAAAATGATTTGCATATAAAAAATTTAAAAATACTTGACTTTTTTTATTAATAGTGTATAATATAAGTATAATCGTTTACGAATTTACGCATTTTCAGAGGAGGAACGCAATTGAATATCAAGAAAAAAATCATCTCCTGCGCGGCGCTTCTTGCCGTTGCGGTGTCATGCATGACATCTGCTTTTGCGGGAACGTCTGCCGCCGTTGCAGCGGACGACACAAACGACGACTGGCTTCACGCTGTCGGCAGCAGGCTTTACGACAAGGACGGAAACGAGGTATGGCTCACAGGTGCAAACTGGTTCGGTCTTAACTGTATCGAGTATTCGCCGCACTATCTCTATGCCGGAGATATCGACGATATGCTTTCCGAAGTCGCAGACAGAGGTATCAACGTTATCCGTTTCCCCGTTTCAACGGAACTCATTCTCTCATGGATGAACGGAACGCCTTTTCAGATAAGCTCCGGCGGTATGCAGGCTGTCTACAATCCGCCTGTAGATCAGGACGACGGAAACGGCGGTGTCGTCAAGGCGGGTACATACGGCAATCTGAACAAGGATTTCGTTGAGGCAGACGGTAAAACGCTTATCACAAGCGACAGAGGATTTGATATTATCCTCAGCAAATGCAAAAAATACGGTATCAAGGCTTTCATTGACATTCACAGCCCTCACGCAGACAATTCCGGTCATAACTATAATTTGTGGTACGGCAAGGAAACTACAAGCGACGGTACTATGGTAACAACGAAAATATGGCAGGATACGCTCGTATGGCTTGCCGATAAATATAAAAATGACGATACGCTTATCGGCTACGACCTGAAAAACGAACCGCACGGAAAAGGTCAGGAAGGAGCTCAAGCCGCTAAATGGGACGGCTCTACCGACGAAAACAACTGGGCTTACGCGGCAACAAACTGCGCAAACGCTATTTTGGACGTAAACCCGAACGCTCTTATCTTTATTGAAGGCGTTGAACAATCTATGAGCGGAGCTTTGCCGGGCGACTATTGGGGTATGGCTGACAGACGCGACAATTCGCCTTATATCGGCGCATGGTGGGGCGGAAACTTCCGCGGAGCTAAAGAATATCCTATCGATTTAGGCTCGGCGGAAAGGAACAGTCAGATAGTATATTCGCCTCACGACTACGGTCCTTCCGTTTACGCTCAGACATGGTTTGAAAAAGATTTTACAACTCAAACGCTCCTTGACGACTACTGGTATGAAACATGGGCATATATCAATGACGAAAACAAAAAAGATTACGGCGAAGGACATAAATATCACGACTATCAGAATGCCGTTACCGCGCCTATGCTTATCGGCGAATGGGGCGGACATATGGACGGCGCGGAAAACCAAAAATGGATGGAGCTGCTTCGCGACTATATGATAGATAATCATATCAACCATACATTCTGGTGTCTGAACACCAACTCCGGCGATACGGGAGGCTTATGGAAGAACATTTCCTGCGGTCAGCAAGCAGGTTCTACAGTAATAGAGTGGGAAGAAAACAAATACGCGCTGTTTGAAAAGGCTCTTTGGCAGACGTCTAATACAGGAAAATATATCGGACTTGACCACCAAATACCGCTTAGTTCAACCCCTGATTTACCGATTGCCGAAAGGACGGGTCTGTCGCTTACCGAATATTATAACAGCTATGCCGACAGCGAGGGAAGCAATCTGGTTACTGCCGGAAAATCAGATCCCAAGCCGCCTGTTGAAGTTCCGACCGACGGTCCCGACACTCCGACTGAACCTGCGCCTACCGAATCTACGGCAGCGGTAACTACGGCTAAGGTAACTACCGACACACCGAAAGTAACTGAAACTACTGTCAATACGCCCGATCCTACGGAAGCTGCAAAGCCTGATCCAACAGATCCGACGCAGGAAGCCGTAAAAGTTCCTACGGACGATGAATCTATAAAAGACGCAGTTTGGGGCGATATTAACGAAGACACAAACGTTGTTGTTTCCGACCTTGTTCTGCTCAATCGGTATCTTCTTAAAGATGAGGAGGCTTTAAAAACAATTACCGCTCAGGGACTCATAAACGCCAATGTTGAATTTAATGACGAGATCAATCAAACAGACTCCACATATTTGCTTAATTCCCTTTCAAATCAGATAAGTAAAGACAAGCTTGGCAAACAGAAATAATTTATAGTAAACGACAAATTATTTTTAACGTTCACTATAAAATTAATATAAGACGCTCCTTTAAGGGGCGTCTTTTTTACTGCTGTGTAATTTTTGTGATCAATTATGATTATTTTTATGAAAAATACTTGACAAATGTTTATAAATATGATAAAATATAATCAAATAAGTGACAAAAAATTCATATTTGCGCAAATTTGCTCAAAAATTGGAGGTGAATAACAATGCTCACGGAAGAAAGAAACGAATTAATAGTCGAGCATGTAAACAGATTCAAGCAGGCGACCGTTTCCGAGCTTTCAAACCTCCTTATGGTTTCCGAGGCGACAATAAGGCGCGATCTCACAGCGCTTGCTTCAATGGGCAAAATCAAAAAAGTCCACGGCGGAGCAATACCGATAAGCTCCTTTCAAAACAATACCGCAAATGAAAAAGAAAAAAAGTTCAAATATGAAAAGGAATCTATCGCTAAATACGCGGCGTCTACTATCCGCCCGAATGACTTTATCTTTATAGACGCAGGAAGCACGACCTATAAAATGCTCGACTATATAACCGAACCCGACGCAACATTTATAACAAACGGATTCAGACACGCAAGAATGCTCGCGTCAAAAAATTTCAATGTATATATAATCGGCGGACGCCTAAAGGCTGCCGCGGAAGCGGTCATCGGTACGGAATGTATTGATGCTCTGAAAAAATACAACTTCACAAAATGCTATATGGGTACAAACGGAATTTCTCTTAGCGCAGGTCTTACAACGCCCGATACCGATGAAGCGAACGTCAAAAAAACCGTTATCGAGCAAAGTTATGTATCATATATTCTTGCCGACCACTCAAAATTCAACATCGTATCTTCGGTGACATTTGCTCCCGCCGAAAAAGTGTGTATAATCACAGACCGTCTTCCCGACAGTAAATTCAGCAAAACCTGCATTATAAAGGAGACTGAAAAATGATATATACAGTAACCTTTAATCCGGCGATCGACTATGTTTTAAGGCTTGATTCGCTCGATACGGGGGTCGTTAACCGTTCCGAAAACGAAGCGTTATACTTCGGCGGAAAAGGAATAAATGTTTCGGCTGTTTTGCGGCAGCTCGGAGTGGAATCCACAGCTCTCGGCTTCACCGCGGGCTTTACGGGAAACGCTATAGAGGACGGACTGAAAGAAATGGGGATAAAAACCGATTTTGTAAGGCTTGAAAGCGGAAATTCAAGAATAAACGTCAAAATAAAAACAGATAAGGAAACGGAGATCAACGGTCAAGGACCATTTATAAGCGAAAAGGCGCTCGGTCAGCTTTATGAAAAGCTTTATAGCTTAACAGACGGCGATATATTGATACTTGCCGGAAGTATACCGAATTCTCTGCCCGATAATATCTATGAATCTATTCTTGAAAAGCTTTCGGGAAAAGGCATACGCTTTATAGTAGACGCGGAAAAAAATCTGCTTTTAAACGTGCTGAAATACAAACCGTTTCTGATAAAGCCCAATAATTTTGAACTTGGCGAGATATTCGGCGTTGAGCTTAGCAATACCGATGAAATTATAAAATACGCTCAAAAGCTTAGGGAAATGGGAGCAATGAACGTGTTGGTGTCAATGGCGGAAAAAGGCTCTGTCCTTGCCGACGACAACGGAAATGTACATATAATGAAAGCTCCTTCGGGCAAAGCTGTAAACTCGGTGGGCGCAGGAGATTCAATGCTTGCGGGATTTGTTGCCGGCTATCTTGAAACTCAGAATTATGAATACGCAATGCGGCTCGGAACCGCTGCCGGAAGCGCAACGGCATTTTCGGAAGGTCTTGCGGAAAAAAATGATATAATAGACCTCTTCGGAAACTAAAGCGCACCGCCTGCCATAATCTTTTAGCGATATGCGTCGTCTTCCTCCTAGGAGGGCGCCAGCCCGCCGTCGTCGTCATCCTAGCCTATCGCTAAAACCCTTCGCCAAACGGCACACGTTAGTTTCCGAAGAGGTCTAATAAAGCTTTTCAGCAAAATTTATTAAAGGAGAAAAAATATGGTAACACAGACAATTACAGTATACAATACACAAGGATTACATATGAGACCTGCGGGAACGTTTGCCGCTGCAATGTCGAAATACGACTGCGATGTAACCATTAAATTCAACGGAAATAACGTAAACGGAAAAAGTCTTATGAATATTATCGCCGCGTGTATAAAATGCGGAAGCACTATAGACATTATATGCAGCGGTGACAACGAACAGGCTGCGCTTGACGAAGCCATTTCAATCATCGAAAACGACGTGGATTGAAACAATTTATGGGGGAACAGGCATGATCAAAGGAATCGGAAGCTCTGACGGGTATGGTATCGGAAAAGTTATTATAATAGAAGAATCCGGGCTTGACTTTGTGCCGAAAACCGATTGCGAACCATTGGAAGAACTTGGGCGGTATCAGTCGGCAGTAGAAAAATTCTGCGAAATGACAAATAAAATCGCTGAAAGGGTCAGGCAGTCGTCGGGGAAAAAAGAAGCCGATATCATCTTGGGTCATATTCTTATGATACAGGATCCTTTTATGAACGGTGAAATAGAAAAGCTGATACAAAGCGGTCAATGCGCGGAAACCGCTTTGTCATCGGTATGCGATATGTTCGCGTGTTTGTTTTCATCTGCCGATGACGAACTCACAAAACAGCGCGCGTCTGACGTAAACGATGTAAAAAACTCGATTCTCTCCATTCTTTTGGGACACAAAGAGAACGATCTGTCAGAGCTTCCGCCTGAAACAATAATCGTCGCTAAAGACCTCACTCCTTCCATGACGGCAGGCATGGATAAGGATAATGTGTCTGGTATCATAACGGAAACAGGCGGAAGGACTTCTCATTCGGCAATAATTGCAAGAGCAATGGGGATCCCTGCCGTATCAAACGCTGAAAATACCGTTTTACTGCTGAAAGACGGCGATACGGTAATTATCGACGGCGTAAGCGGAACTGTAATAAACGACCCGTCAGACGAAGATATACTCGAATACAGAAAAAAGCAAGCTGAATTTATTGAAGAAAAAAAATCGCTGTCGGGATATATCAACAGAAAAACGCTCACCAACGACGGAATAAGCCTTAAGCTTTTCGGAAATATAGGAAATCCGAATGACGCTGACGCCATTATAAAATCGGGCGGCGAGGGTATAGGGCTTTTCCGCACGGAGTTTCTTTTCATGGACAGAAGCTCATACCCCGACGAAAATACGCAGTTTAACGAGTACGTCAAAGCCGCTGTGATAATGAGGGGAAAGCCCGTTATAATCAGAACGCTCGACGTCGGCGGCGATAAAAATATATCTTATCTTGGTATTGAAAAAGAGGAAAATCCGTTTTTGGGATTCAGAGCGATACGCTGGTGTCTGAAAAACAAAGAGCTTTTCACGATCCAGCTAAAGGCATTGATAAGAGCGAGCGCTTTCGGCAATATCATGATAATGATACCGTTTGTCACCTGTGTGGACGAGCTGATAGCAGTAAAGAAAATGATCTCGGATATAATGACCGACTTTGACTCAAAAAATATCGCTTACAACAAAAACCTTAAAACAGGCGTTATGATAGAAACGGCAGCCGCTGCGGTAACAGCCGATATTCTTGCAAAGGAAGCAGACTTTTTCAGCATCGGCACAAACGATCTGACACAGTATATAATGTCGGCTGACAGAGGAATTGCCGATAATTCTTATCTTTGCTCGGTGTTCAACCCTGCGGTGCTAAGAACGATAAGGCATGTTATATCAGAGGCGAAAAAAGCCGGTATACCCGTCGGCGTATGCGGAGAATCCGCGTCGGACAGACTAATGATACCGCTGCTGATCTCTTTTGGTCTTGACGAGTTCAGCGTAGGCGCGGCGTCTATGCTCAAAACACGCAGGATAATCTCACAATGGACAAAAAAATCCGCTGACGAGCTTGCACAAAAAATCATGAAGCTTAAAACGGAAAAGGAAGTAATAAAACTTTTGGAAGAAAATACTATTTCGTAAGTCATAAATACATCAGCTCTTAAATATAATTTAAAGGCAATAAAAAACAACAGGAGCTGATAAAATGAACGAACCCGAACACTACCCATTCGAGCCGAAGCCCCTTCCCTACCCTGCAAACTCTCTTTCTCCATGGCTTAAAACAAATACCGTAAAGCTTCATCACGACAGCCATTATGCCGGATATGTAAAAAAGCTGAATGCCGTTATCAAGGATCAGCCGAAGCTTCATCATCTTCCGATAGAAGCGCTGCTGATAAAACAGGCTTTTCTCCCCGAACCTGTCCGCAATGAAATACGCAGATACGCGGGAGGAGTTTTCAACCATAGGCTGTATTTTGATTGCTTATCCCCTTCCGGACGCACATCTGTATCGCTTAAATTTGAAAAAATCATATGCGAAAACTTCGGAAGCGTCAAAGCGCTTGTACATAATTTGCAGGAAGCCGCAATGTCGGTATTTGGCTCGGGTTATGCTTACCTGGTATCGGATATGAGCGGCAAAATGCATATCATACTTTTAAAGGATCAGGAAACGCCTATAGAGCTGCGTCTTAACCCGATTTTTCCTGTAGACGTATGGGAACATGCGTATTATTTACAGTACCAGAATCATCGGGAGCGGTATTTAAACAGCCTTATCAAAATAATAAACTGGAAAACGCTTGAGAAGAATTACTATTCATAGCTTATAGGCTGTTCGGCAAAAAAATTCTTATTTTTGACGTTCTCTATAAAATTTCAAAAAACACTTGATTTTTGATTTAGTATATGATATAATATAAAAGTTAATGAATTATCTATAGCACTACTGTCTAAAGTAACTGATGGGCTGCTGTGTTAATCATAATTGCTAAATCGAAAGAGGTGACAATCATGAAAGAGGGAATCCATCCCGAATTTGAAAAGACTACCATAACATGTCATTGCGGAAACGTTATCGAAACACGTTCCACCAAAAAGGACATCAAGGTAGAAATCTGTTCAAAGTGCCATCCGTTCTATACAGGCAAACAGAAGCTTATCGATACAGGCGGACGTGTTGACAGATTCAAGAAGCGTTTCAATATGGACAAATAATAAAATCGGACGGCTTTTTGTCGTCCTTTTTTTGTAGGGAGAAGCTATGAAGTACATAACAATAAAATCACCCGTCAAATGCTCGTTTACCGAAAAGCGTTCGGAATTTATCGGTCATCTCTGCCCTGCCGAAACAAATGACGAAGCGGTCGCATTTATAAACAGCGTTAAAGAGCAGCACAGAAAAGCTAAACACAACGTCTACGCATACATACTGCAAAACGACAACATAACAAGATATTCAGACGACGGCGAACCGCAGGGTACAGCCGGAATACCGGTTTTGGACGTTTTGCGTAAAAACGGATTAACAGACGTCTGCTGTGTTGTCACACGCTATTTCGGCGGAATACTCTTAGGCGGAGGCGGACTTGTCAGAGCGTATTCGCACAGCGCCGCTCTTGCTGTGGAATCGGCTGAAATACTTCATATGTACAGCTGCTCGACCATGAAAATAGCCATTCCCTATGACTTGTACGGAAAGATCGCATATATTCTTCCAAGCTATGAGATAAAGCAGCTCGATATTGCCTATGCGAACGACGTTGCTCTCACACTCAATGTAAAATCGGAACTTGAAAAAAATTTTTGCGAAAAAATCATTGATGTGACATTCGGCAAAGCGAATATACAAAAAATAAGCGAGGGATTTGACGACTTTCCGGAATAGATCAAGAATGTGGACAAACCCTAAAAGGGACACACTATAAAGTGTGTCCCTCAGCTTGTACCCAAACCTGTTTTTAAGAGGACGCTTTCACTTGCAAAGCGTCCCCTCTTTTAAAATAATCCACAGGATTATTTTAAAATTCACCCCTTGAAATGCGCTTCCAAGGCAAGGAATTTCGCTCTCTGCGGAGAGCGACCAAAGGCTCTGCCTTTGGAAACCGCAAGCCTTTGAAAAGGCTTGACCTAAACTTTATATTTTAAAAGATTTTTTCAGGAATATGCGCATATTTTAAAAATTCGATCCATTCCAGCCCCAATCGGACGTCGCCTCATATTTTACATATATCCTCGACTTATCGATTGAAAGATGCTTGTTTAAAATATCGCATATCTTCTCGGTCAAATTGTTAAATGCCGAGGAATTTGCGCTCCCGTAAACGCTGACTTCTACCATTGCCGCAGGAGAATCATCTCCTTTGAAATAAAGAATATGCTCGGGCTCGATCCCTACCATAAGCCAGCTTTCGGATTTGCCGGGAATCGCTGTTATAGCCTGTCCGAGCGCGGATTTAATTGCGGTTTCGCTTTCCTTTGATACCGCTGCGTTTGTCATTACGTTAATAAATGGCATAATATTTACCTCCAAATTTTGTTTATTCTTCCTTATTATCTGCTGTTTCTTCTTCCGTAATACCTGCCTGAAGCTTCAATAGATCACGAATTTCCGTAAGAATCTCTTCTTCCTTTGAGGGCTTTGGCTTTACGGTTTCTTTCTTGTGTACAAGGTTGATAAGCTTTACTATCACAAATACGCAGAAAGCCGTCAAAAAGAACGTTATGATCGCCTGAAGGAAATTTCCGATGTTTATGTACGGCTCATTTCCCCATGGGATAGTTATGCCGAGGCTTTTGAAGTTGATACCTGCAAGCACCATTCCGATTATAGGCATCAGCATATCGTCAACAAGGGAATTTACAATTGAAGTAAACGCTCCGCCGACAATAACGCCGACTGCCATATCAAGCACGTTCCCTCTTGCGATAAATTTCTTGAATTCGCCGATTATGCCGGCTTTTTCTTTTATTGTTCCGGCAACATTTTTGATTTTTTCATCCATTTTAAACTCCATTCTGCCGCTTTCAGAATCAGTATAAACAGAAATGAAAATCTCCTAAGCGGCAATGGGGATTTCCGACATATTTTGCTGTCGTTTTACGGCGACAGAACGCCGATTCAGGTATGAACCGGCTATAAGGAAGTACATTTCTGATACTTCTTGCATAAATCATTTATCTTATTGTATCATATATTTGTGTCAAATGCAATATTTTTTTGCACCATATCGGAGATTTTTATATTTTTTTGTTGTACATTTTGTGAATATTTACTGAAAACTTGTCAAAGGGTATTTCCTTTTTTTGAGATATGTGATATAATAAATGTAAACACTTATTATCTTTATCTAAAGTCCTTGCAGATACGCAAATCAATTTTGAGAAGCTTATGGGGGACGCTGTCCCCCAACCCCTGCCAAAGGGAATGATTCCCTTTGGAAACCTCATGATTTTTTATAATACTACCCAAAGGTAGTATTATAAAAAATGCGAGTACCCACATAGAACATTCCTGGCAAAGATCGGGAGATAAAGCACCTCAAAATTCTGAAAATTAAATTGTATGAACATCATTAATAAACTATAATTGTTGAATGGTAAAGTTTATCATTTACAGTCCCCGACTATAAAGATAGTCATTATCTGTCGCTCCTGCGACTCACAGCATAAGCTGTGCCGGAGCGGAAGCTTGATTTTCTTTGGTTCGTTTCCTGCCCCAAGGCAAGAACTGAACATACGCATTGCATATAGCAAAATTTAAAGACGATAACATTAACATATTGCATATTCTATCCAAATATTGTCAAAGATAAAAAACATAACTTATGAAAGGACAGACAAAATATGGGAGTTACAAAACAGGAGGGTCAGAAGCAATACGCTATAAAGCGCGCCGTCGATATTGCGTTGGCGGTTTTGCTTATAATTATAGCTGTGTTTGCAGTTAAAATAATTAAAAAAGATTTCACAAAGATAGACCAGACGCCTAAATCAGACAACACTCTTATCTCCTCCGAAGGGAATACGGATACTCCGTCGGATCAGTCTATTTTTGTTTCGGAAGCAATTGGCAATGAAACGGTTAATCATGGTCCTTTGATCCTCGTAAACGGCAGTACGGAATATAAGTGGAACGAGGATGGACTGAAAAGCTTAATGGAGGTTCTGAACGAGGACGGTACGGACAGCTATTCCGTTATCGACAATGATGTAAAAGCGAGGGCGGTCGCCGCTGCCGCAATGAACAATATGCTTAAAGCGTTCAGCAAAGAAACAGGGCATAAGGATATTCGTATCGACAGCGCTTACCGCTCAGTTGCCGAACAGCAGTCGATATACGATAATGCCGCAGACAAATCCACTGCGTCCGAACCCGGATTCAGCGACTATCATACTGGATATTCCATTGACCTCAACGTAGTAGACGAGGAAGGCAACAGCCTTGATTTCGACGCCGAGGGCGATTACGAATGGTTTAAGGACAATTGTCACAAATACGGTTTTGTTTTCAGATTTCCCGAAGGAAAAGAAGAAATGACGGGTCAAAGCTACCGTCCATGGCATTTCAGATATGTCGGACCTGTACATGCTTCATATATGAAAGAAAAAAATCTCTGTCTTGAAGAATATATAAATACGCTTAAATCATATCCTTACAGCGAAAATCATCTTGAAGCGTCTGACGCGAATGGAAATAAGTATGAGATATATTACTATGCGGCTGATTTTTCAACTGCGCTGACGTCGGTCGCAGTCCCTTCCGAATCGGAATATGAGATATCGGGCAACAATTCTGACGGTTTCATTATTACAATACCGCTCAAGGATTCTTCGGCAGTCTCGCCTGAATCGTCTGAAGCTTCAGGAGAAGCGCCGTCCGAGGGCGATATTTCCAAGGAAACAGAGAATAAAGACGCGGCGGAAGCCCCCGAAAATGATGACGAATCCGCTCCCGAAGGAAACGATGCCGAAGAATAGTAAAAAAAATTCAAAATTATGTTGCATTTTTTTGGGATCTGTGTTATAATTACTTTAGTGTGTTATTATGACTTGATTTAATGGAGGAATTATTAAAAATGAATGTATTTGAGATCATCGGAGGCGTTTTGCTGATAATTACATGCGTACTCGCCGTTATTCTTTGTTTGTTACAGGATACTAAGCAGCAGCAGAATATGACATCTGCTATCACAGGCGGCGCAAACGACTCGTTCTATGAGAAAAACGAGGGCAGAACAAAGGAAGCTATCCTCAAAAAAATTACAACAGTCTTGTTGGTGGTATTTTTTATACTTACTATCGCTGTTAACGCAATTATTAAATTTGTCGATTAAGAATTACGTCCTGTGAGACCATTTTAGAGCCTGTTCATTATCTTTTTATATGGATTTTTGAGCGTAATTTTGTTGGTGAGAAGGAAGTTTTTCGCAGGGATACTTGTGTATTGTAAGAAAAACTGATACCGTTCAGCAGCAGGATTCACGAAAAACGTATAAATCAAAGATAATGAACAGGCTTTTATATTCCGTCTTGCGGGACTTTTTATTTGCGAGGACAAAAAATGAGTAAAAAAAATGAAAAAAAATTCAGCGGCGACAAATATTCCGCTGAAAATTACCGCAATAAAATACTGACATTTCTTATGAAATCAGGAAAAAAGCCCATACCGCTGAAAGAACTTGCGGCAAAATGCAGAAGCTCAAAGGGAAACAGACAAAATTTCATATCCGCTGTGAATGAGCTTATCACATCGGGAGAGATATTCGAGCTTAAAAGAGGGTTTGTCAAAACCGAGATAATGGGATACTTCACCGCAAAAATATCAAGACTTAACCGTACTTTCGGCTTTATGGAAAGGTGTGACGGCAAAGAGGAAATTTTCGTTCCCGGAAAATTTCTCTCGGGTGCGATGCCGGGCGATATCGTTTTGGCAAACTATATCAAATCGCGTTCGGGAAGTCCCGAGGGAGAAGTAATAGATATTTTAAAGCCTGCCGACGCAAGCCTTTCGGGAATAATCGTCGAAAGCGACGGTATGCAGTATTTTCTTGCCGATTCCATGTCAAAAACGCCTGTCGCGATTATTCCGGGCGACGCGGTATACAAAACGGGCGACAAAGTTTTGGCACAAATAATATTCAGAGGCAAACGGCATGCCGAACATAAGGCAAGGGTGGTCATGAGCTTCGGCAGCGCTTTGAGGGCGTCAGCCTGCGCCGAAGCGATAATCGCCGAAAACGATGTTGTTCCCGATTTTCCGGAAAACGTTTTGCATGAAGCCAAAAAGCTTTCTGCGGCGGGGATATGGGAGGACGATTTCAAGGACAGACTCGACCTGCGCGGCGAGATAATTTTCACGATCGACGGCGCGGAATCAAAAGACCTTGACGACGCGGTATCGCTTGAACGCACGTCAAACGGCTATACGCTCGGCGTACACATTGCCGATGTTTCCCACTATGTCAAGGGTAACAGCCCTCTCGACAAGGAAGCGCTTGAAAGAGGAACGAGCATTTACTATGCCGATAAAGTAATACCGATGCTGCCAAAAGAGCTTTCAAACGGTATCTGTTCGCTCAATCCCGATGAAAACAGGCTTACATTTTCGGCAATAATGAATCTTACTTCGGACGGTATGCTGAAGGATTTCAAATTCGTGAAATCGGTCATACGCTCACGGGTAAAGGGCGTGTATTCCGAGATAAATTCACTGCTTGACGGATCGGCAAATGATGAAATAAAGGAAAAATATTCCGGACTTTGGGACACCATAAAGCTAATGGACGAGCTTGCGGATATTCTCATCGCAAACCGAAGAAAAAGAGGCGCGCCCGAAATCGAAACCTCCGAAAGCAAGCTTATTGTCGAGGACGACGTCTGCAAGGGCGTATGCCCCAGAACAAGAGGCAAAAGCGAAATGATAATCGAAGAATTCATGCTGACCGCAAATGAAGCCGCCGCAAGACTTGCAAAGGAAAAAGAAACGCCGTTCGTTTATCGTGTACATGAAGCTCCGTCCCCCGAAAAGATAACCGCTCTCAAGGACGGCTTAAAGCGTCTTAACGTTCAGTACCCGTCGTTTACCGAAGCAAAGCCCTCGCATCTGGCGGAAATACTTGAAAACGCCAAGGATAAACCGGTATATCCTGTGGTAAATATGATGACGCTGCGTTCTATGGCAAAGGCAAAATATGAGCCTGAACCAAAAGGTCATTTCGGGCTTGCGCTCGAGGATTACGCGCACTTTACTTCCCCGATAAGGCGTTATCCCGATCTTGCGATACACAGGATACTTTCCGATATCATAATCGGAGCCGACAAAGAATGGCTTGACAAAAGGTATTCGGGATTCGTTCAGAGAGCCTCTAACCGCTCCACCGAAACTGAAATAAGAGCCATGAATATCGAACGCGATTGCGAGGACTGCTATAAGGCGGAATACATGCAACAGCATTTGGGCGAAGTATTTGAGGGAATTATTTCAAGCGTGACTGAATTCGGCTTTTACGTTGAGCTTCCGAACACTATAGAAGGGCTTGTTCATATAAATACGCTTCCCGAAGGACATTACATCTACGACGGATATTTCAGCATCGCCGACGAATACGGCGGCATGTCATTTACCGTCGGCGACAAGGTGAGCGTTATGTGCGCGGAGGCTGACGTGAATTCCGGTAAAATAGATTTTGAGATCGAAAACAGCAAAGAGTAAAAAAAGGAGAAACAAATGAAAAAGACAACTATTTTAATTTTGACAGCATTGGCATTGCTTTCGGCGTCGGGCTGCAACAAGGAAAATCAGGCACAGACAGAAATCACGGACAAATCGTCAAATATTTCTGCGGAAGCCGACAGTAAGGACGATAATTCATCAGAAAACGACGCAAAAAAACCTACGGATAAAAAAATCGACGCCACCGCTCCGAAAAAAGATTCCTATCTCAATGACAAAAACGATGACGATAATAACAGCACAGATGATAATGACGATTCATACGACGACAGTGATGACTATAATGACGGCAGCTACGACGGAAATTATGACAACGACGTCAATGCGGTGATTGAACCCGATGATACTGACAACGCGTATGAAATTTATCAGAATGCAGTCAGCATGTATGAAAGCGTTCTTTACCGCTGTCCGTTTGATCTTGACTACGACAGCGAGACCTCGGACGGTATGGTTGCGATAAATGACCCGAATATTTCAAGCATTGACGATGTGGCTGAATATTACTGCAATGTTTTCAGCGAACCCGACAGCTATATCTACGACCGATACAGCGAATCCGACGGTACGGTATATTACAGGGACGCCGGAAAAGGCAGGAACATATACTACAGCGGCACAGATCTTGAATATGTTTCGGGCGACGGCGAACGCATGACCTACAATGCGGTTTCTCATTATAAAAACCCCGATACAGGCGAAGCTCAGGAGGACGAAACCGCCTCTTTTACTATTGTAAAAACGGAAAACGGCTACAAGGTCGAGGAATTTGATTATCCGAGGTGATCGGCTTTTCGTCATACTGCATAAAAAATTAAATTTACATGTCCCAAAAACAGCAAGCATAGCGTATTTGCTGTATTTATGCGATATTTGCTATTGTGTTTTTTAAAGAACCATGTTATAATAATGCTGTGAGAATTGGGAGAGCATGTTGTTTTAGGCAGGTTTTACTTGCTTCATCCATAAGAGTCCGTTCAGTATCTTTCTGCACACGCAAAAAATACTAAACATACTCTAATTAAAGGCGACATCAAACAAAAATGATAAACAAATATTTCCGGAGGAAAAAATATGACAAAGAACAAAAGACTGGGCGTTTCCATTTGCGTTGTTATCCTGATAATATTAATGCTTATATCCATCGTGTTTACCTTCAGCATAAGCTATATGTTCAGCACAGAGGGAATTTCAGGTAAGCTTTTCGGCAAATACGTATATATAATGGAAACCGAGGACATGAAACCTGAAATAGAAAAAGGCGCGGCTGTTATTTCCGACGCCGACGCAATAACCGTTTTGGTTGAGGGAAACGTTATCCTTTTCAAAAACGGCGATCATGAAAGCGTAATGAGAATACGCCAAGTGGTACACAATACCGACGATACCTTATATCATGTATCGTCCGACGCGTCGCCGCAGGACATGATCGAAGTGTCGAAAAATAATGTGATCGCAAAATGTACGACAGAGGGTAAAAACCTCGGAGGCGTGATCTCATTTCTGAGCAGCCTTCCCGGTATTATACTCTGCATGATACTGCCCTGCGGTGTGCTTGTAGCTATGCTTATAATATTCGTTATAATGTATAAAAAGTCCGACGGCAGCGGAAAAAACGGCGCAATGGACTTTTACGCAGACCCCGATGAGGACGGCGATGACGAATTTAAGGGCTTTAACGGTCATAATGTAAAGCCGCTCGGCTCATCTCCGCTTTTCGACCCGGGTTCGGATATAAATCCGGGAGATGAATTTGAAAAGAAAAAGTCGTCTATTGCGCAGAATTTTGCGCGCAAACCGGGAGCTGTTTCCAAACCTGTCCAAAGAAAAAAGCAGCCCGAAGAGCCGAAAGCGGCTGTCGAAAAATTCAAGGCGGCTGTTGAGGACAGACCTCATGCGCCCGTTTCAAGAAAGTCTACTCTTGTTCCCGAAGACGAACATCCTGTCAGAAGCGAACAGCTTGAGGCGGTAAAAAATGCGCTCAATAATCAGAATCAACCCGATGAAGAAAAAACCATGATGTTCAAGCCGGTTGAATTTCCAAAAGCAGAAAATCCCACAAAAAAACCTCGTCCGCAAGGTAAAAAGGAAGCTCCTAAAAACAACAGACCGTCAAACAGCGCAGGCAAGCCAAATACAAATGCCACCGTCAATAAAGCGGCTTCAAAAACCGAAAATATCAATTCTATAGACGATCTTATCAAGGCTCTTGAAGCGGAAAAGAAAAAGCTTTAAGCGATACTTTGTATATATCCTTCTTGCAAAAAATGTCAGGACGCTCTAAGGAGGAAATTTATGGATCATAAAGAAAGAATGCTTTCGGAGCTTCCCTACAAGGCATGGCTTGACGGTCTTCCGGAAGAAAACATGAAAGCTCAGCTCAGAACGTTTGAATACAACAATTGTCATCCGCAGGATACCGAAAAAATGGATATGCTTATTCGTGAAATTTTAGGAAAAGCAGGGAAAAACATATTCGTAAGACCGCCGTTTCACTGCGACTACGGTAAAAATATCGAGGTCGGAGATAATTTCTACGCAAATTTCAATACCGTAATTCTCGATGTAGGCAGAGTGAAAATCGGAAATAACGTTCTATTTGCTCCGAATGTTTCTATTTATACCGCAGGACACCCCATACACCACGAGCCGAGAAATGAAGGCTGGGAATACGGTATAACCGTAACTATCGGAGATAACGTGTGGATAGGCGGAAACTGTGTTATAAATCCGGGAGTCACGATCGGAAACAATTGTGTGATCGGCTCGGGCAGTATCGTTACTAAAGATATTCCCGATAATTCCATAGCTGCGGGAAATCCGGCAAAGGTTATAAGAAAAATTACAGAGAACGACAGAAAATATTATTTCAAGGACAGAAAATTTGATACAGAGGATTATAAATGATTAAAGAAAAAATTGAGGAGCTTTTGCTTTCAGTACAAAAACCTGCAAGATATATCGGCGGAGAACCGGGCAGCGTTATAAAAAACAAGGAAAATGTCAGCGTTCGTTTTGCGTTCTGCTTTCCCGATTCCTATGATATAGGAATGTCGCATCTGGGAATGAAAATACTCTATTCTCTCATAAATCAAAGAGATGACTATTGGTGCGAAAGAGTATTTGCTCCCGGAATTGATTTTGAAAAGCTTATGCGTGAACGCGGCATTCCTCTTTATGCCCTCGAAAGCCTTGATCCCGTAAGCGAATTTGATTTTATCGGATTCACTATGCAGTATGAGCTTTCTTATACAAACGTTCTGAATATGCTCGATCTTGCAGGAATACCTGTTCTTGCATCGCAGAGAGATGACAGACTTTCAAATATTATAGTCGCAGGCGGTCCGTGCGTATGCAATCCCGAACCGCTCGCGGATTTTTTTGATCTGTTTATTCTCGGCGAAGGCGAAGAGGTAAACTTAGAGCTTATGGATCTCTATAATGAGATGAAAGCAAGCGGAGCTTCAAAAAGAGAATTTTTAATAAAAGCATCTGAAATTGAGGGTATTTATGTGCCCTCAATTTATAATATAGCATATAATGACAACGGAACAATAAAAGAAATAACACCTTTGAACGGCGCTCCGAAAACAGTCAGGAAACGCATCATAAAAGATTTTGACAAGGTATTTTATCCCGAGGAATTTGTTGTTCCGTTCACAGAAATAGTACATGACAGAGCTTCTGTCGAGGTACTAAGAGGCTGTATAAGAGGCTGCCGCTTTTGTCAGGCAGGCTTTTTATACCGCCCTTTCAGAGAAAAATCCGCTGAAACGGTCTGCGGTCAGGCAAAGACTTTATGCGGTAAAACAGGTTATGAGGAGCTTTCGCTCGCATCTCTCAGTACGTCCGATCATTCGGAAATAAGCGAGATTTTGACAGGACTTATACCTTACACCGAAAAGGATCATATCAACCTTTCGCTCCCGTCGTTGAGAGTGGACAACTTCTCGAAAGAGCTTATGGACGAGATAAAAAAAGTGAGAAAAAGCGGACTAACGTTTGCTCCCGAAGCAGGGACACAGCGTCTTAGAAACGTTATAAACAAAAATGTCACCGAAGACGAGGTCATGAGGACATGCCGTACCGCGTTTGAGGGCGGATATACCAATGTAAAGCTTTATTTTATGCTCGGACTTCCTACCGAAACAGACGAGGATATAATCGGTATCACACAGCTTGCGCAAAAGGTAGTCGATCTCTATTACAGTATTCCCGAAAGACCAAAGGGCAAGGGCGTGCAGGTATCTATCAGTACGGCAACATTTGTGCCAAAGCCGTTCACGCCCTTTGAGTTTGAACCGCAGGCGACAAGAGAAGAAATAATGCATAAGCAGGAACTGCTCATGAATTCCATAACCTCAAAAAAGATAAAAGCAAGCTGGCATGACCCGTCGACAAGTATTTTGGAAGCCATTCTCGCAAGAGGCGACAGAAAAGTCGGGAAAGCCATATACAGCGCTTGGAAAAAAGGCTGTAAATTCGACAGTTGGAGCGAACATTTCAGCTTTGAAAACTGGCAGCAGGCGTTTGAGGAAAACGGACTCAGCATGGAATTTTATGCAAGCCGTACAAGAAATTATGATGAAGTAATGCCGTGGGAGCATATAGACTACTACGTTTCCAAGGAGTTCCTTATAAGAGAAAATAAAAAATCAAAGCTTGCCGAAACGACCGAACATTGCCGTAAAAGCTGTTCGGGATGCGGCGTCAACAAAGCGATCGGAGGGCTCTGTTTTGATTAAGATAAGAGTTGTTTTTGAAAAAAAAGGCAGGGCAAAATATATATCGCATCTTGACCTTAACCGCTGTATGCAGAGAACTTTCAAGCGTTCGGGGCTTCCTGTCTGGTATACCGAAGGCTTTAATCCGCATATTTACATTATGTTTGCACTCCCCCTTTCGCTTGGCTACGAAAGCTCTGTTGAGATAATGGACTTCAATCTGAACGAGGAAGTGCCCTTTGACGAGATAACAAAACGGCTCAATTCCGTAATGCCCGAAGGACTTAAAGCTGTAAGAGCATTTTCACCCGTCAATAAGCACACTATGATCAAAAGCTCCTCTTACAGGATCACATTCAAAACGGAAAACGCTGAAATGCTGAAGCTGAAATTCGACGAGTTCATGTCGCAGGAGCAGATCAATACTGTCAAACGCACAAAAAAAGGCGGAGAAAAAATCATTGACTTAAAGCCTGATATAAAAATTATCGGTATATATGTAACAGAAAAAGCTCTTGAAGTAAACGTTATGTTACCGTCAGGTACGGATAAAAACCTCAATCCCTCGCTTATGACTGATTTATTTGAAAAATTCTGCGGCGATATCAAGAGCGTCAGCGTTGAAAGAACGGGCATATTTATGGGGGAACTGGATCAGGAATTTGTTTGAAAACATGCGATCATGCACAAATGGAGGCTTTTATGAGCAGCATGAAAAAAATACTGATAATAATGCTGATTTCAGCGATTACCATTAACGGTAACGGCTGTGCAAAGAGAGAATCAATGCCGGATTCTGAAATAAGCATGCAAACCGTAGCAGATAATACTGATATAGCAAATTCTGAAAGCAATACGCCGACTGCTGCATTTGAACCTGTTCCGGTTCCGAAAAACGGGTGGACAATAGAAGAACTTGCTAAAACGATAAGAATTAACGGTATCCCTATTTCATACCCCTTTACGATCGGAAGTCTTAGCGACGACTACCGATTTGTTGACCCAAATCGTGTGCTTATTGCAGATCCTGTAAATAGTGGGTTTATCGAATATAAAGGCGCGCTCATAGTAGGCGTGGGACTTGAAAGAAATTCTCAAATTGATGATAATTATGAAAAAAAAGTGATACGATTTATTACCTTTGATGATTACGAATATCCGGAGTATAATAATGCTTTTACAATTAACGGAATAGGATATGGGGCAAGTCCGGAAGATGTGGAAAAGGCTTTGGGTTTGCCTGATAAAATTAATAGTGATCTTGGTTTTTACAAATATTATGAAGAGGGGTATGAAGAAGATAATGATAAAGGTTTTTTAACTATAGGCTTTTACAATGAAGAATTGTATATTATGGATTTCATTTTGGAGAAAAATGTAAATAAATAACTATTTTTTTGAATACAAAAATGAGGAGCAGCTGTAACTGCTCCTCATATATATATATATGTATGCTATATTATCAAAACCGTAGCATATATCCGATCAGCTAAATTCAAATTAAAGCTGCGGACCTGCGGAAACAAGCGCTTTACCCGCATCATTACCCTCGTACTTATTAAAGTTTTTGATAAATCTGCCTGCAAGATCCTTTGCCTTTTCGTCCCATTCAGACGCATTTGAATAAGTATCTCTCGGATCGAGTATTGCCGGATCTACGCCCGGAAGCGATGTCGGAACTTCAAAATTGAAGAAAGGTATAGTCTTAGTAGGCGCTTTGAGAACATCGCCGTTCAAAATAGCGTCGATAATTCCGCGCGTATCCTTGATAGAGATCCTCTTGCCTGTTCCGTTCCAACCTGTATTTACCAAATATGCCTTAGCGCCGCTCTGTTCCATTCTCTTTACGAGTTCCTCCGCATACTTAGTCGGATGCAGTTCGAGGAACGCCTGACCAAAGCATGCTGAAAATGTAGGAGTAGGTTCTGTTATACCTCTTTCAGTACCTGCAAGCTTAGCTGTAAATCCCGAAAGGAAATAATATTTTGTCTGTTCAGGCGTGAGTATTGAAACAGGAGGCAAAACGCCGAACGCGTCAGCAGAAAGGAAGATAACGTTATCAGCAGCAGGACCGTGAGAAATTCCGCCTGTAACATTCTGAACGATCTTTTCAATGTGATCGATAGGATAAGAAACTCTGGTATTCTCGGTAACGCTCTTGTCATCGAAATCGATCTTGCCGTTTTTATCAACAGTAACGTTTTCAAGAAGCGCGTTTCTCTTGATAGCGTTATAGATGTCAGGCTCGGAATCCTTATCGAGATTTATAACCTTTGCATAGCAGCCGCCTTCAAAGTTGAATACGCCGTTATCGTCCCAACCATGCTCGTCGTCACCGATAAGAAGACGCTTCGGATCTGTTGAAAGGGTAGTTTTGCCCGTACCCGAAAGTCCGAAGAATATAGCAGTATGCTTACCGTCGAGATCGGTATTAGCGGAGCAGTGCATAGCCGCAATGCCCTTGAGAGGCAGATAGTAATTCATCATCGAGAAGATACCCTTCTTCATCTCGCCGCCGTACCATGTATTGATTATAACCTGCTCGCGGCTTGTAACATTGAATACGACTGCCGTTTCAGAGTTGAGCCCGAGTTCCTTGTAATTTTCAACCTTTGCCTTTGAAGCGTTGTATACAACGAAGTCAGGCTCAAAGTTTTCGAGTTCTTCCGCTGTGGGCTTTATAAACATATTCATGATAAAATGCGCCTGCCAAGCAACCTCTACAATAAAACGAACGGACATTCTTGTGTCGGCGTTAGCGCCGCAGAATGCGTCGACAACATAAAGCTTCTTGCCTGACAGCTCGTTTACGGCGATTTTCTTGAGTTCGTTCCATGTTTCCTGCGATGCGGGATGATTATCGTTCTTATATTCGTCGGTAGTCCACCAAACCGTGTCCTTAGAATTTTCGTCCATAACAATGAACTTATCTTTAGGAGAACGTCCCGTATAAACGCCTGTCATAACGTTTACAGCGCCAAGCTCCGTTTCCTGACCGATATCATAGCCCTCAAGCTCCGGCTTTGTTTCCTCTTTGAAGAGTTCTTCATAAGACGGGTTGTACACGATTTCAACGGTATTTGTAATACCGTATTTTCCAAGATCAAGATTCTTCATAATGATTTACCTCCTGTATTTATCTGTTAAATATAAACAACACATTAATTATAACATATTTTTCTATAAATGTCAAAGCCATTTTTCGATGAAATTCTCATTAATATCCATATAGTCACATTGTACAAATTTGATTGTTCACAATGCAGATTTTTGTATAAACCCGCTTGACATTTTAGTAAAAATGCATTATAATATAGTCAAGGCAAAATGATTAGCTGAAAATTGGAAATATTGTATTATTTTTCTATAGGGGGTCTTAAGCTATGAAAAAATTCAAGAATCATTCGGTAAAATCAGCCTTAAAAGGAAAAACAAAGATCAAAGGCTTCACGCTTGTCGAGCTTATAATTGTTATTGCTATTATAGGCGTGCTTGCCGCCATACTTATCCCGACAATGTCCGGAAAGGTAAAAGAAGCCAAAATTACGGCAGCAAATGACGCCGCCGCAAAGCTTGCGGAACAAGCGGCTATTATTGCGGCAGATATGGAAGCTAAGGGACTGACAATTAATTTTTCAAATACTGCTTACGGCTGTTCAGTCACCTCTATTATATCTCTCTCAGGTGATGATGTTTCCGATGATCTTAAATCATTTAAAAATGATCTTGAAAATTCGATTCCTAAGCTTAAAGGTTCAGCGTGGGCTGTATTATTTGGAGAAAACGGTTCTGTTGAAGCTGCAATATACGGAGAAATCGGAAGCAATTATCTTGGAACATATCCTAAACCTATGGAACAGTCATTGTCAGATAGAAAACAATCAAACGGCTCTAATACTTATACAAGTGTACCTGAAACAATAGATCCTAATATGTTTATGTTGGCAAAAAGATAAGTACTAATATCGCCGCGCAAGGGAGGCAAAAATGAAAAAACTCAAAGGATTCACGCTTGTCGAGCTTGTTATCGTCATTGCGATAATCGGCATTTTATCCACAACATTAATGCCTAATCTGATCGGTCAGGTCGGAAAATCAAAATACAGAACAGCTCAAAGCGAAGCAAGTTCTATTTTCAAAGCTGCCCAGACCGTTGCGCAGAAATACGAAGCGATCGACAGAGCCATATCAGCAGATGCAAACAAGAAATTTGCAGGTTCTCATACGTTTGGAAATCTTGATTCTACGATGTCAACCGCAACAACATCAAGCGAATTTTATACAAAGCTTAAAGCTTTGAATTCTCATCTTGAAGACGACGGATGCCAATGGGTTATTGTGATCGAAAACTATAAGGTGACGCATGTTCTTTGGGCGGAAACTGCCACAGACAATTATGTCGGCGTTCGTTGCGGCAAAAAAGATTGTACTAAATGTGGATATTATAAAACCTCTGCTCACGATAAAGCCTCTGATTTTGACGATTACGAAAAAGAAAATATCGAAGCAAAATGGACTAAAATAAATACTACTTAATAAACGAAAATTTCATATATGACAAAAATCAAGGTCTGTGACAAACTCACAGACCTTGATTTTATTATGCCAACCCGCTATGCATCTTAGCGGCAGTAAGCGTATTCTTCATGAGCATTGCTATCGTCATAGGTCCGACGCCGCCCGGTACGGGAGTTATGTAAGAGGCTTTCTTTTCAACGTTTTCAAAATCGACATCTCCGCACAGCTTTCCGTTTTCAAGACGATTCATTCCCACATCTATTACGACCGCACCGTTTTTCACCATATCGGCTGTCACAAAGTTAGCTCTGCCGACCGCCGCAACAAGAATATCGGCGTTTCTGCATATCTCGGCAAGATTTTTAGTCTTTGAATGGCATACGGTTACTGTTCCGTTTCTGTGAAGCAGCAGCATTGACATAGGCTTGCCTACGATATTGCTGCGTCCGATCACAACGCATGATTTTCCTGAAACATCGACGCCTGTGCTGTCAATAAGTTCCATAACTCCCGCCGGCGTACATGGCAGAAACGCAAAATCGCCTATCATTATCTTGCCCACGTTAAACGGGTGAAAAGCGTCTACGTCCTTTTCCGGCTTTATCGCATTTATAACCGCGTTTTCATCTATCTGCTTCGGAAGAGGGAGCTGACAGAGTATGCCGTCAACCCTGATGTCATTATTAAGCTTTTCGACAAGCTCCAGAAGTTCCGCCTGCGTCGTTTCCTCGGGAAGCGCGTACTCAAACGAATTGAATCCCACCTCCTCGCAGGCTTTCTTTTTTGAATTTACATAAACTCTCGAAGCGGGGTCGTTTCCGACTATCACAACGGCAAGTCCGGGCTTGATCCCCTTTGCCGCAAGCTTTTCCGTTTCGCCGCGAACCTCCGCCTTTACCTTTGCCGATACTTCTTTTCCGCTTATTAACTGTGCCATTTTATTTTTCCTCCGATTCTGTTATTTCATTATCCTTATTACTTTCGGTAACATCGGATACATCGCCGTCATTTTCCGTATTTTCATTATCCTCGTTTGTTTTCTTGCTTTTCGAGCGTTCCTCGTATCTGCGTATCATTTCCTTTGACTCCTCGGTATCCGCGTAAAGTACGTAATCCTCCCCCATTCGCTTTACTTTGCCGTACATAACAACAAGCAAAACGGCTGATACGATAACAAGAATCACGGAAAGAGCCTGTGAAACCCTTATCGTACCGAGCATAAGACTGTCGGTACGCAGTCCCTCAACGACCGCTCTTTCAGCGCCATACCATATAAGATACATAAGAAACATCTGTCCGTCAAATTTTCTTATCTTCTTTTCAAGAAGAGCAAAAAGTATAAATCCCAAAATACACCATACCGATTCATATAAAAAGCACGGATGCACAGGTGTTTCGGGATTCATAGCCATAACCGCTTCCGACGGATCTATGCCGCCCTGCTCGGAAACTATCCAGCTTTGCACAGCTTCGCTCGTCATTCCGAAAATACTCTCCGTATTATAGCCGAACGCTTCCTGATTGGTAAAATTTCCCCAGCGTCCTATTCCCTGCCCAAGCAAAAGACCTATACCCGCTATATCGAGAAGAGGCAAAAGCCTTAGCTTCCTTATCTTAGCGACGCTCCCTCCTATAAGGAGCGCGCCGATTATACCGCCGTAAACAGCAAGTCCGCCGTTTCTTATATTCAGTATTTCCTTCCAGTTTCCCGAATAACTGTCCCACTCCATTATAACATAGTAAGCCCTTGCTCCGATAACAGCTCCTATTATTCCGGCGATCACGGCATCAACCGCTCTGTCGGGATCGATCCCGTATCTTTTCATACGAGTAAAACCATATATCATGGCAAGAAGTATACCTGCCGTTATCAGCAGACCGTACCACTTTATCTCAAGACCAAAAACGGTAAACGCCGTTTCATCGACATGCAGACTTATGCCAAGCTTTGGAAACACGACTTCATTTTTTTCAAGGCTGCCGAACGGAACCATTTCAATCGACCTCCTTATTTTACGACCGATATAGTCATATTATTTGTGTCAAATCGTTCGCACAGCGCCTTTTGAGCGTCGTCTATCGTCATTTCAGACAGTACCTTTATAGAGTCGTAAGGTCCTGTTCCCGACATGAACGCCTGTATCAGATTTGACGCTGTGGCTTCGGGATTATTGCTTTCCCTGACAGCCATTCCGTAAGTCGATTTCTTTATGCTGTCATAAAGCGTATTATCGAGCCCCTCGACCTTAACGCGCTCGATCTCGTCGACTATATGATCCATTACCTTTTCGGGCTGCGACGACTCGCCGCTGAATATAAGCGTAAAGAAGCCGTCGCCGCAGAAAACCTCAAATCCGAAGGATGAATTGATAAGCTCCTCGTCTATAAGCTTTTTGTAAAGCGGCGCGGACGGGTCCGATATAACGCTTCCGGCGATATTGCACTCCATTTCGGCTTTAAGCCTCGCGTAACCGACGGCAGGTCTGCATTTGATACCTATATTGAAAATCGGCATTCCCACGGGAAGATGATCGTTCATTACCTTTTCAACCACCTCGTAAGGCTCGTCGGGAAAAACGGTTTCAAGCTGCAGATCGTCGCACGGCTTCAACAATCTGTCGGCAATTTCGAGTACCTCGTCCGTTTTAACGTTTCCGGCAACGACAAGAACCATGTTATGCAGATTGTAAAACGTATTATAGCATTTGTAAAGAAGCTCCGCATCTATCTTCGCAATGCTTTCAACAGTTCCGGCAATGTCTATTCTGACGGGATGCTCGCGGTACATTCCCTTTAGCATATTGAAAAGAACGCGCCACAAGGGATTATCGTCGGTCATTTTTATTTCCTGTCCGATTATCCCTTGTTCCTTATCTACGGTTTCCTGCGTAAAATACGGATTCTGCACAAAATTCAGCAGTATTTCAAGCGATTCCCTGTAATTTTCCGAACAGCTGAAAAGATAGCATGTCCTGTCAAAGGAAGTGTAGGCGTTTGCATTCGCGCCCGTTTTTGCATAAAGCTCAAAAGCGTCGCAGTCCTCGTTTTCAAAAAGCTTGTGTTCGAGAAAATGCGCTATACCCTCGGGAACTGTCGTAAATTCCTTGTCCTCACAGGTCTTGAAGCATGTGTTTATAGAGCCGTATTTTGTACCGAAAAGCGCTTCCGTCGTACTGAAGCCCTCCATTTCGCAGACATATATCTCAAGTCCCGACGGATGCTTTATAAAATTACAGCTGTCACCGGTCTGACCGCAGGTTATTTTCTTTATTTCCATTTTACTCACCTCTCATAACATATACCGTATCAAGCTCAAACGACCTTGCGGCTTCTATTATACGCTCTTTTGTAACAGCGGCGACCTTTTCCGCCTCCTGTTCGGGTGTCAGCATCTCGCCCGCTGCATAGCAGCTGAAATACCATTCCATATATGAAGACGCCGTATCCCCTACCCCATTCAGCATATTTACAATACTAAGCACGGAATTTCGTATCTCATCTTCGGATATATTTCCTTTTTTGATCTCCTCAAGCTGGTTTATTATTTCGTTTTCGGCTTTTGAAACGTTGACCTCTTCAACTCCGCTGTCAATTACAAGCGTTTTCTTAAAACGGCTGTATCGTGAAGCGCAGTAATAGCAAAGACTCTGCTTTTCCCTTACGTTTACAAACAGCTTTGAAAAAGGCGTTGCGCCGAAGATAGTATTCATAAGCTTTACGGCTTCGTTATCTTCACTGTTCGTCTTGAAAGCCATTACCATTTTGCACTGGTTTACGTCAAGCCGGTCCTCCGCCCGGCAGACGCTGCTCTTAATTTTACTCGGACTTTTGAATACGACCCTTTCATATTCCCTTTCGGATTTTGCAAAAGCATCGGCGATCATTTTATCGGCGGCGGCGTTTTTTTCGGGTCCCACATAATAAATCTCGATCTCTGCTTTTTTAAGCAGGTTTTTGTACGCCTGAAACGCAGACGCGGGAGTAACCCTTTCAGCGGTTTCTCTTGTGCCGTACGGCGAGGTTTCGCTGCATTCTCCGCTGTATATAGATTTGTTTGCCTGCATTATCGCATAACTGCGCTTGTTGTTTATCTCTGCGTCGATAGTGTCGATAAGATCCTTTTTTCTGAAATCGAACGGCTCGGACGCAAACCCGATACCGCCCGTTTTATCATTTACAACGCTGTTAGGTGAAAACAGGCAGTCCAAAAGCACCGACAAAACGCTAAAGCTTATATCTTCTCCTTCAAGAGCGTATTTATTGCAGATATTGCTGACGCCCACGACAAGCTTCTGAACATCTCCGCATCTCAATACGCTGATATTTATATTTGCTCCGTAGAGCAAATTCAGCTTTGCAGTGAGCTCGCTTATGTTTTTTAATTTACTGTTAGACGATCCCAAAATGCCTACAGCCATAGCGTTGTCCGAAGCCGTTTTTATATCGAGCTTTGTCAAAAAGCATACGCTGACCCTCTGAGTTTTGAATTTCGGATCGATGATAGTTGTATAGCCGATACCTCTTCCAAGATCGGCTCTGATATATTCTTCCATATATTTAACTCCTTTTAGAAACTGTTCTTATCATGTGAGAACAGCTTCTTATTTATTTGCCTCATCTATATTATAACACATCTTTGAATTAAATTCCATATTTTTTATAAAAAAAACTGTTTTTAATATTCAATTAATTTTTAACGCTATTGAAAATTGACAAAATAAAATGTATATGGTATAATAAATGTAAATGATTATTATCAAGTCCTTGTACATTCGTAAATATGTAAACTATAGCTGCTAAGCGGTAAAATTTATCATTTACAGTCACCGGCTATAAAGATAGTCATTACTTTTCGCTTCTGCGACTCACAGCGCAAGCTGTACCGGAGCGGAAGCTTGATCTTCTTTGGTTCGTTTCTTGCATCAAGGCAAGAAATGAACATACACATAAAATCATTATTATGTAAAGAGAGTTGTTTTTTTGTTATATGAAAAAAATACTTTTATTATTTATAACGGTCATTATGACGCTTTCCATGACCGCATGCGTAAAGATCGAGGGCAGGAAAAGCTTCTATACGACCAAACCGTTAGAAACCGAGAAACGAGTCCTGCTGTCGGTCGATTGTTCTGATATTATCAGTAATTTGGATAAGCTTGACGACAGTCTGCTGGATCATATTCCCGAATACGGGCTTATTATACCGGACGACGAATATCCGTTTGAAAGCGGCGACACGGTATACGACGTTCTTCTGAGGGCGGCAAAAGAAAACAAGGTACAACTGGAATCAAAGGGCTTTTTCGGAAGCAGGGAGATCGAAGGGATAAATTACATATACAACTCCTCATGCGGGAACGGCAGCAGGTGGATATACAAAGTAAACGGACAAGTTCAGCAGCCCGTATGCAGCGAGTATAAAGTCAAGGACGGAGATATAATCCAATGGATATATGTATGCAACGAGGACTAAATCGCGGCAAACATTTTTATTGCTTCGGCAATTCCGCCTATAATATTTCAAGGAGATAGTAGAATGTGTTTTTCAGGAAGCCATCCGTTGGCGTTATTTATATATTTCAGCGTCGTGATATGCTCTGCGGTTCTTGACAATAATCCTTATTTTCTGATATTGAGTTTGTTCGCGGCATTTATTTACAGGGCTTTGATAGTAAAAAACCCAAAGGTGTTGAGAGAAGCGTTATTTTACGTTTTGCTCACGCTTGCCCTGACCGTTGTTTTACCGTTGTTTTCGCATAACGGACAGACGCCGCTGTTTTTTCTGAACAACAACGCCGTCACAAAAGAGACCGCATTCAGGGGCTTTGGCACAGGAGTTCAGATATCGGCAATTCTATGCTGGCTCAGCTGTATGTCAAATCTGATGTCGGGAGATAAAATAATTTATCTGATCTCAAAAATATCGTCGAGAGCCGCTGTTTTTCTGTCAAGACTAATGAGATTTCTGCCTATGATGAAAAGACAATTTAAAAGCATACATAAAACGCAGACGATAATCCACATGGGCAAAAAAAACTTTTGGTATAAAATATACATAATGGCTATCAGCGTTTCAGCGCTGATAACCTGGAGCATAGAAATTGAAGCCAACGCTTCGGATTCTATGTACGCGCGCGGATATGGTCTAAGAGGACGCACCTCATACAACAGCTTTCACTTCAGAAAAATCGACAAAACAGTTATCATTATGGCTTTATACACATTGCCGTTCACTATATTATCTGCCGTTACGGGAGCTATAGGCGTAACATATTACCCCGGAATAATATTCCCGGATTTTTCACTGATAACTTTTTTGATCTACGCCTTGTGGACTGTAGTATTGCTGATACCGTTTACAACTGAAATATGCGAGGAGTACAGATGGAAATTATTAAGGTCGAAAATTTAAGTTTTGCATATCAGGCGAGCAGAAAACATGTACTTGAAAATATAAGCTTTTCTGTGGATAAGGGCGATCTCGTTATCCTTTACGGACTTTCCGGCAGCGGTAAGAGTACGCTTTTAAAGCTCATGAAAAAAGAAATATCGCCTATAGGCAACATGAGAGGCAATATTTATTACGGCGGAAAAGAAATATCGATGCTAAGCGACAGGATATCCGCTTCCGAAATAGGCTATGTTATGCAGAACCCCGACGAGCAGATAGTTACCGATAAGGTTTATCGTGAACTGGCGTTCGGTCTTGAAAATCTTGGCGCTCCGAACGATATCATAAGACTGCGCGTTGCCGAAATATCGAGCCTTTTTGGTATAAATAAATGGTTTTACAGCAATACCGCCAATCTTTCGGGCGGTCAGAAACAGCTTTTGAATTTGGCTTCGGTAATGACATTGTCGCCGAATCTTCTGCTGCTTGACGAGCCTGTTTCTCAGCTTGACCCGTTCAGCGCCGCAACGTTCATGGATATGCTGATAAGAATAAACCGCGAGCATGGCGTAACAGTCATAATCGCCGAACATAATCTTGAAAATATCTTTGCTTATGCCGACAATATTGCCGTTCTGGACGAAACGCGGCTTAAATATTTCGGCGTTCCGAGAACATGCAGCGATTATTTCGCAAAGGAAGCCGCGATCATAGAAGGCATGCCTGTTCCGGCAAGAATATACAGAAGATTTGAAGTGGAGGACGCGGCGTGTCCTGTTAACGTAAGGGAAGCAAGACTTTTCCTTCACAGGCATTGCCCTAATATAATAAGACATATCGACAAAAAAATAAACTTTAATAAAAACCCTGTTGCCGTCAGATTAAGCGAGGTTTATTTCAGATACAAAAGAAATTCTCCGGACATAGTAAAAAGCCTTAATTTAGCGGTAAAAAGAGGCGAGATATACGCTATTGTCGGCGGAAACGGCTCGGGAAAAACCACGCTTCTTTCCATAATCTCCGGACAGATAAAGCCTTATTCCGGAAAAGTGTTCATAAACGGAGTAAAGTTAAACAGCTCGTCTAAAATTGCCGTTATACCGCAGAATCCCCGTGTTCTTTTTACAGGCGATACCCTAAGAAGCGATCTTATACATTTTGCAGTAAGCACAGGCGTTCCCGAAGATGTTGCGGCGTCGGCAGTCTACGACCTTTGCCGAATACTCGGTATCATGGATATACTTAAAAATCACCCGTTTGATCTAAGCGGCGGCGAAATACAAAAAGCCGCAATTGCCAAGGTGATGATAAGCAGTCCGGACGTTATACTTCTTGACGAACCGACAAAGGGCGTTGACGCATGGTCTAAAAAGGCTATCGCCGAAATACTGAGGCGTCTGACTAAAAACGGAAAAGCCATTATTATCGTAACTCACGATAATGAATTTGCGGCTGAAACAGCCGATACCTGCGGTCTTTTATTTGACGGCACTATAGTTTCGGAAGCGCCGTCGAATATATTCTACAGTCAAAACGATTTCTATACAACATCGGCTGCAAGAATAACGCGCGGCTTTTTTGAAAATGCTACCACCTATGAGGATATCATAAAACTTTGTAAAGAAAACGGCGGTGTAAAATGAACGGTGTGCTTTCTACGGCGGCGATCATGGTGATATCACTGATTATTGCCGCGCTGGATATCACTATTTTCGGAGGAATCCATTACAGCTCGGTAACGCTCATACTTACCCTTCTTGCTTGTATACCATATTTTGTATCGCGCGGCGACAGAAGAGCTTTCTCCAAAGAAATATGGGTGATTTGCCTTTCAACTGCTTTTTCGGCAGCCATGATCGTACTAAGCTCGGCATCTGAATTTATAAGACCCTGTACGGCGTCCGTTGTATCGGTCGGAATATTTTTCGGACCGATAATAGGCTTTACATGCGGGTTTTTTTCCGTACTTATCGCATCGCTCATAAACGGTATGGGCGGTTGGACTGTTTTTCAGTTATTGACAATGGGATTTATTGGATTTATGTCAGGTCTTTTCAGACGAAGACTTATCAGAGGAAATATCGCTATAATCGTATATGCTCTTATATTTTCAATAATCTTTTCTTCCACGACCGTTATGGCTCCTATTTGGGATTCAAGCGACGGATTTGACTTTTCATCCTACACTCCGATATTGGTGCACGCATTCAAATGGTTTCAGTTATATGCCGTTTCTGACATAATAATAACGCTTATCCTGAAAAATACATTGTTCCGGAAAGCTGTCAGATTAAAAAAGAGATTCAGGATATTTGAATACGGATACAGAAGATAAAAAACGTCAATACGCAAAAAACATTTGACATTTTGATTGAAATGTTGTATAATTTATAGTGAACGTTAGGGCAAATCCGATTACTGTGTTCGCCGCGCGCAAATCGGCAAATAGTAAACGACAAATTTATTTGTCGTTTACTATAGTTAATAAAGATATAGAGGGAATTATTTTAATATTTGAAAGGAGGAAGTATATTGCGTTTTTGCAATATACGATTCTATGAAAAAACGCTTTACGTCTTTATTAATTCTTTTTGTGTTCATTGCTTCGATCTCGTTTTCGGCATATTCCGCCGAGGCTGTGGATGAGATAGCTTCAAGCTTTACAGAAACTGAAATTTCAGTTGACGAAAATGCAATATTTGATGAAAATATCGTTCTTGATTCAAAATATCTTCCGAAAGCTGCAAGCTACAGATCAAATGGAAACGCGTTTATGTATTATGACCAGCTTGATGATAACAACAAAGCTGTGTATAATGCATTGAAGGCATGGCTTACGCCGACAACTGACGCGATCACGGTCAGATTTCCCGACAATATAGAGTATCAGTCTACTGCGGCAAATATAGAAAACTTTGACGACGAGCAATATGAAGAATTTTGGGATCTTATTTTCAGTAATATGACCTTTGGCGAAAAAGCTCTTATATTTGATTATCCCGAGCTGTTTTGGTTTAACAGAAATATGATAAATGTAAATATAAGCAATCTTAAATCAAGAAGAAACCGCCTCACAGGTACATATACCTTTACTGTTTCCCAAATAAAGCTTTCGACTCAGCCGAAAGACGCTTATGCGGATATCGACGAAGCCAATGAGTATATAAAGCTTCTTGAAGAATCGATCGATTCTTTTGAGATCAAAGGCGACGACCGTTACCAACAGCTGAAATACATCTATGACTATATTATAGAAACCGTAAGCTATAATCTGGAAGCGCCGTATTGCGATTCGTCAGTCGGTCTTTTCTGTGAGCCATTTCAGATCGTTTGTGAAGGCTATTCAAAAGCCTTTAAACTTATTTGTGATAAATTTGATATTCCGTGTATCGTCGTTCCCGGCAATATCAACTATGTAACTAAAACCGGACATATGTGGAATTATGTCATGATGGAAAACGGCAAATGGTACGGTTTGGACTGCACTTGGGATGACAGCAGTTCAGGCTCTGCGGCAGAATACAGATATTTTCTGAAAGGTTCGGAAGCGTTCTTATCTAATCATATTTCCGAAGGTGATTTCATATTACCCGATCTTGATACCGAAGATTACATAATTACTTCAGTCGAAGAACCCGACGCTCCCACCGTTACCACAATTGTTACAACTGCCGCAACGCAGGCTGCAACTGCTCCCGTCACGACTTCGACAACGGTTACTGCTGTTTCCGAAGCGCCGCCAGTAACTACCGATTCCGGAAAAAATGAACATAAAAACGGAGATTATAATAAAGACGAGAAAATAAACGTCGCTGATGCCGTGATACTGCGAAAATATATTTTAAAAGATAATTATGATAGTACAAATTTTTCATACGACGATTTGAACAACGATAATATTATTAATGTATTTGATTATGTTATTCTTGTCAGAATGTTATTGAAAGGAGTTTAAAAAATGAATTATTTACTCTATTTGCTTAGTTCACCGTTTACAGGTGACAACAGAAATGTTATTTTATATGTCACATTGGCAGTTGCTGCTGCCGTCCTGATCGTAGTATTCTTTATGCTTGGTAAAAAAAAGAAAAAATAATCTGCAAATAATCTAATCGGTCAAGGAACTACCCTTGACCGATTTTTAACTGCGTTAATACACAAAATAATCAAAGGTTTTATTTAATCTTTCAATATCTTTATCATAGTATAATTCCTCAACTTCTATTTCATACAAATTTAAAATTGCTCTCACAAGATACGTTTCACGACCGCTTTCAAACGGAGAATCGCCCTTTCCCGACTCCCATTTCCGTATGATAGAAACAGGAATTCCGATTATATCCGATACATGGCTTACTGTAAGACCTTTTTTCTTTCTTGCATTTTCAAGTTTTTTACAATCAATTCTCATTTTACTCTCCTTAAAAATAAATCGGCAGAGCTGCACAAGGATCATGCAGTTCTGCCAAAACTTGGTACAATATATATTTTACACCATTTTTTGCCATAAGTCAACATAAAAAACTTAATTCACAAAAAATTAACATTATAGGCGTCATATTTTATTCACTTTCCTTGGTACGGTTTCTGAGATTTTCTTCTTTTAAAATTCGTCCGTCTTTAAGTAATTTTTCCAAATATACCGCGTCATTGTCCGAAATCGCCTTGCGGTATTCGCTAAGATTTTCAATAAGCTTATCTATCTCGTATACAAGACACTTTCCATTCTCAAGAAAAAGCGACGTCCACATTGACTCGTTCAAGGTGGCAATTCTTGTCATATCCTTAAAGCTTCCCGCGCTGAATCCCAGTTCTTTTTGCATTGTGGGACTTTTCACATAAGCGCTTGACACAACATGTGCAAGCTGTGAAGTATACGCAATAACGCTGTCATGCTCAAACGGAGAAGTTTCAACTATTTTTGCGAACCCCATATCCTTTGCCAAAGTTTCCACCGTTAAAACCGAATTTTTATCTGTTTTATCAATAGGCGTTACAATGAAATTAGCGCCGATAAACAATGCGCCGTCGGAAAATTCAAAGCCAAAACGCTCTTTTCCTGCCATCGGATGAGTCCCAACATAAAAAAGTCCGTTTTCGATCGCTTTTTCAGTCATATCGAAAACCATTTCACCCTTGATCCCACAAACGTCCGATACAATCGCGCCTTTTCTGAATCTATACATATTTTCATTCATAAAGCTTTTAGCCGCATTTGGATGCAGTCCGACAATTACCATGTCAAATTCTCCGAACTCATCTGCCAAAACGCCTTTTTTTATACAGCCGCATGCCTCAGCTGATTTTATAACGTCTTTGTCAAGGTCATATCCGTATACCTCATTATTTGTATAGCTGCTTATCGCCTTGCAGTATGAGCCGCCTATAAGACCAAGTCCTGCCACTAAAATTTTCATTTTAATCCTTCCTTTTTATATAATATATCGCCGCTTTAAAGTAAAAAAGTCATACTCTCTGAAAATGTGCATAATAAATATGCACATTTCACCTTGCAAAGCGTCCCTCTTTGAAAACAAAGATCTTTTCAATATTAATTTCTTTTTATAACAACCGCCTGATATCCCATTACAGCATAGCGATCCTCGACCACCGAGCGCAGATACTTACACAAGCCCTTGCCGTTATACGGATCGTTCATATAATAATACTTATCGTCATATCCGACAAGCACAAGACAATGCTCATTGCTCTTCCATGTGAAAAGCTCGCCTGTTTCGGGAACTGTCCATTCTGTTGTGTATTCCATTCCGATCATTCCGATAGTCGCCCAAACCGCAACGGGGATACCTTTATCGATATAACCGCTGATAAGTTGGGACATTGACGTACCGGTAATATTTACCGCCTGATCGCCGTTCCCCAAGATACGATTCAACGCATTTGTTATAACCGGCGCATAACAGCCGTAACCGTTCGATGATCTCGGATTACCTATAAATGACACGTTTGGATCAGGACCGTATAATTTTCCGTTTTTCTCATAGAGCCAACCAATATCCAAAGCGTCGTCTATAAAATCGGCTATTGAAACAGAATATCCCGCGTCTTTCAGAAGCATTACAGCGCTTGCGCTCTCACAGCCGGTCGGGAATCCGCTCTGACTGACATACGGAGTGTCAAGAAGCACCTTGGTTATAACGCCGCTTGAATTGGTCGTAATGCCGTCTTGAGTTTTATTACATAACAGCATACCGTTATCGGGTGAAAAATAATACCTTTTTCCGTCAATGGAGTATATTCCGCTGACCATTTCGCCCTTTTTGTTAAAATAATATTTATTTTTATCTATGGTTTTCCAACCGACCGCCATTACGCCTTTTTTATCAAAGTAATATTTTTTATTATCTATTTTCTGCCAGCCGGTTCTCATTATACCGTCAGACCCCAAATAATATTTTTTATTGTCTATGGTCTGCCAATTATATTTCATTTTACCTTTCGGATCAAAGTAATATACTTTTCCGCCGACATTATTGAATCCGGTTTTCATAGCTCCCGTATCGTCAAAATAATATTTGTCTGAACCGATTTTGTTTATGCCCGTCAGCATTACTCCATCAGAAGCGAAATAGTATTTTTTCCCTTCAATAGTCTGCCAGTCATACTGCATTATCCCGTTATTATTAAAATAATATTTTTTGCCTTCAACAGTAACAAAACCGGTTTCCATGAGATAGTCCTTACCAAAATAATATGTATCAGCTCCTATAATTATAAAACCTGTTCCTATTTTACCGTCTTCATAATAAAATCTTGTTCCGTCATCAAACTTTTGAAAGCCTGTTTGTAGATTTCCTTTTTCGGAAAATTTGTATTTTATATTGTCAATATCGCATACGCCGACATATTTACCCCTATCCGGCTGCGAATAGTATATCAAGCCGTTGTAATGGATCCAGCCGTAAATGGGAACGGCAGTATCATAATCGTAAAACAATCTCAGCCCGTTGACATTCTGCCAGCCGCTGCGAAGTTTTCCTTTTGAAGAGAAAACATACGAGATACCGTCGATAGTACATTCGCCCGTATAAATGCCGTTTTCGATATCGCTGTAATATTTACTTCCATTATATTCAAACCAACCGTTATATAGAATACCCTCATAATTAAAAATATATGTTTTTCCATCAATTTCATTAAGCCCGGAAAGCTTGCCGCGTTCGCTGTCGGCATAGAAGGTTTCGTTCATATAGTCGATCCAGCCCGTCCGCCTCTTTCCGGTTTCAAGATCAAAAAACATCCTGATATCGTCAACGGTAAACCAACCGTTTTTCATAGCTCCGTTCGGGGCAAAATAATATATGTCGCCGTCAATTTCATTCAATCCGGTAAGAACAAAGCCGTTTTCGTCATAATAATATGTCTTGCCGTTTTCATCAGTTACCCAGCCCGATTTTTCAATTTCAATATCCGCCGATTCGGCCGGTAAAATATCGGGTATATTTTCGGAAGCTTCCTCCGCCGATACTCCTATCGTACACATTCCCGAAAGAACGGCAGCCGAAGCGATCAAACCCAAAAATTTATATATTTTCATTTGTATTCTCCAATCATTCCCGAAGCATTACCGCATACCACTGTAAACCTTTCGAGTTCCCTTTTCAATGCCGAAACAGGAAGTCCTACAACATTATAATAATCGCCGTATATCCCTTTTACAAAAAGGGCTCCCCTCCCCTGTATTCCGTATCCGCCCGCTTTATCGAACGGTTCTCCCGTTGATATATACTCGGATATCTCTTTTTCCGTCAAAGAATAAAATTCGACATCTGTTTTAACGGAAAAGGAATAAGAGCTTTCAGCATATATAAACGACACGCCCGTATAGACAGTATGTATCTTTCCCGAAAGACTCATAAGCATTTCAGCGCAGTCGTTTTCATCAACAGGCTTTCCGAGTACTTTACCGTCTATAACGACAACGGTATCACAGCCTATAACAAGTTCGTCATCGTCACGCGAAACCGCATTCGCCTTGACCATTGACAGATACTTTGCCGTTTTTTCGGCAGCTATATTTTCGGGAACCGATTCATCGGCGTCGGAAACCCTTATCTCAAATTCGTCTTCAACGAGCTTTAAAAGCTCGCGCCGTCTTGGTGAACCGGACGCAAGTATGATCTTCATTTAAGCAGATCCTTTGGATCGTAATCAGGTTTTTTTACAAGTAAGGAATTTTCTTCAACCTCAAGCCTGTACTGCTCCTGCCATTGCTCGGGAGTAAAATCCTCAACAGACACCGAAACATGACTCTCGGCACAGCCTATCGCGTCTACCAGCGCATCAGCGACCTTTTCGGCGGCAAGTTTTTTCTGTTCGTCAGTTCTGCCTTTAAGCATTTTTATAGTAATATGAGGCATAGTTTACTCCTTATTTGAATATTTTCTTTATAAACATAGCTTTCTGAAGATTTCCGCTCACCTTTATTTTACCGGTAATAAGCGCCTTTTCAATACCAAGCTTATTATCGAGTATTTTCTTCAAGGTGTCGGCGGAAGCGCTGACAAGAATATCCCTGTCATTATATTCATACGGTTCGATGTTTATTTTACCGTCTTTGATCTCGACATAAAATACGCCCGAGTCCTTGAGCTGAAATTCAGCGGCGAATTTTTCCGGAAGTCCTTCAAAGGTACGTCCGTCTATCTTTTTCTTTATGGTTTCTATAATTTCATTTAATTTGTTATCTGACATAATTATCACCTTTCATAAAAATTATATTATAAGTTTATTGTGCCATAATTTTTTATGGCTATACTTGTCCGATATGCAATGCGTATGTTCATTTCTTGCCTTGATGCAAGAAACGAACCAAAGAAAATCAAGCTTCCGCTCCGGCACAGCATAAGCTGTGAGTCGCAGAAGCGTAAAATGATGAATATCTTTATAGTAGGGGACTGTAAATGGTAAATTTTTCATTCAGCAACTATAATCTGCAAGGACTTTAAATAAAAAATAATAAGCGTTTACGCTTATTATACCATGTTTTACAATTTTCGTCAATATAATTTGCTTTAATACGACAAAAAATCCGACTGCTCAATTTCTATTCGGTATTGACTATAATTATTTTAGCTAAAGAAACACGGGCAAGCCAATGCCCGCCCGTGCAGCTATGAAAGTAATGTTTTATTTTTGAATAATAGAAATATCCGGATTTTTCGGCTGTTCCATACCTGAACCAAGATAGTAGTCCAGCATATTAGACTGATAATAACCCTTTGCGGTCATACAGTTTCTGTAGCATGGGTTTTGTGCAAGGGAATATATTCTGTAATCAGTGGGAATGTACGTTGTATAGATAACAAGTTCGTCTGTATCGTAGTTCACAAGAATACTTTCCTCACGCCAGTCGCCTAAAATATCGCCGTGGAACATTCCGACGCCTCTGTCGCTTCCGCTTGCCGCATATATCTTCCGAGTCGTAGCCAGACGGTCGGTACTCTGGGTCTGATAATTCCAGCTTTCAATTTTTCCGTCGTTATAGGAATCGCTGAACAGGTCGCCGTTCCAGAAAATCCTGAATGACGGATAAGGCGTAGTTGTTGATATCATTTTTTATCTGTTGTGTACATACCCTGGAAAGAATACATTTCCATTCCATCATAATTCGGATCAAGATCTCCGATATTTCCACGTCCTATATCTATCAGTTCATCGCCTGTACTATAGTTAGTCCACACCATTTCACCCGTATTTGCATTCATGTAGTATTCAAGCAGCTTATACGGATTTTTCTGCTGTACGCCGTAACAATACATTTCATTATTGTTATTTGCATTGCTGAATGATCCGACAAACCATCTGTCGCCATGTACAATATCGTCGTTATGCCAACGAAGTGAACCGTCGCCGTTCAAGCAGTAACCCATATGCAGAACTTCATCTTTACCGTCATAATTTACGTCGGCAATTCTTATCTGATGCGCTTCCGCATAACCATTCTTGTATTCTTTGCGGTCGTCAAATATAATGGCATTGTTATATTTCCACTGTTGAACAAATTTACCGTTTTCATAACCGTAAGCAACGGTCATGCTGTTGAATGTCTTATCATTGTTGCGGTTTTTCATCCAGCATACAACGCTTGGATTTTTGCCGTCAAGATATCCTATCTTCATCATACAGGCAAGAGGGTCCGATTTCAATATGATCTGTAGGAGTCGGAACGGAGGCATTCAGCTTACCGGTTCTGCCGTCAATAACAGCTATAGCCTGAGCGTTAGCGTGAGTTTTATCGGAATATACCTGACCGTCGCCGAAAATAACTCCGTCGGCAATTCTCAGGCACACATCCGCATATCCGTCACAGTCCATATCATAAACAGTTGCGCCGTCCCACATTCCAACGTCGATAGCAGAAGCTCCGGGAGTAATGTTATTCTTATTTTCACTGTTATAGCCCAGATCGATTGTCCAGAGATATGTACCGTCGTTGAGGTACGCTTCCAGTTTCAGATGGTCGTCAGCACAGCGGTCAACAAGGAAATCATATGCCCCGTCTCCGTTAAAGTCTCCTACCCATACGAAATGGATAGTTCCGCCGTCCTTTATCGGAACGGTAATATATGCGCCGCTGTTTTTATTTGCAGGCATGGTATAACTGCCGTCCGTATCGGTCTCTTTTCCGTTAATTACGGTCTTGACATAATATTTATTTTCCTTTGTTACATCAGCTTTTGTATCGGTAAAGTTAGTTCCGCCCGTCAGAGGTTCGCTGTTGACTTTTATTTCCTTGCCGTCTGTTACACGATACAGATTGAACGCTATATCCGGCGAATCTGTTGCCAGAGAACGCTAGCTTACAAATACGTTATTGCCTGATCTTACCGCAACGATGCACCTTTTCTGCCGCTTTCAGCAGTCACAGGCGGTTCATATGGCATTGTATAATACGAAGAAGCAAATTCGTTTTTTCTGCCAAGCAAGAATTTTTGCAATAATACAGCATCTGTCGCATCGGTACCGCCCTCCGAATGGATCTTTAAAAGCTGAGTTTCAGCGTTAATATCATTTGCAGCGGAAATGTTTGAACCGTTTGGCGTTGATACGTCGTCAATTGTCAAAACCTTTCCGGGATACCTTATAGAAGCGATTTTACAGTATCCGTCATTCTGCGCAATGATTTTCCACCATTGAGCGCATGTATCAAAAATTTCTCTCTGGCAGACATTTCCGTCCTCATTTGCCGTTACAGTTGTTACTGCCATACTGTCCGAAAAGTCTTTTTCCGAGTACCAATGCAAAGCGTATTCTCCCGAATGCACATCCTCTGCACGAACGTCAAAATGTCCGTTGTTTACAGTGCTGTGGAGTTCCCAGCCGAGAGTTAAACACGGATGATATATCCCTTTATTTATGTGAATGTAAAAGTTGTTGTTATACCGATATAAAGCTGGTTTGGATCGAGTGTCCTAAACTATTCTTTACAAATGTAAAGTCTACCATGGGAAATTTATTCCGCAGGAGCTTTCCATACTGCTCAATAAACTGATCGCTATACAGGTGTTGACGAGCGTTTTTATTTTCAGCATTTCAACGCCTTCATAGGTTATTCCCAAATAATTTTATCGGGAGAAACCGTTCCCTGATCCGTGAGCCAATTGCGTACAAAATCTTTAAGAGAGCCTACCTCGTTGACTGCGC
>JAMPFN010000016.1 GCA_023664445.1 Clostridium sp.
CCCCACGGGGTGGGGAGATGTCAGCGAAGCTGACAGAGGGGACGGCTCTGTAAGAAGCATTTCCTTTGGCAGGGGGTTTAGGGGACAGAGTTCCCCATAAACTAAAAATATTATTTTTTTGAAAACGCGTTGACTATCCCTGATATAACGGGTACTGCCGCCGAAAATCCAACAGAAATAAGAAGCTGCGTTCTTTCAAGCGGTATTGTTGAAAAAACGGTCTGCATTACAGGAAAATATATTGCCATGGCAAGCACAGCAAGCGATATTATTACTGCTCCTATAAGCTTTGGATTATTAAAATAATTTATTCCGAAAAGTCCCTTTGTTTCAGATTTACATTCAAACACATGGAAAAGCTGAGAAACTATAAGCGTTGTTAACGCGCCTGTTCTTGCTGCGGAAAGACCGCATTCTCCTTTAAGCAAAACTGTAAAACATGCCAATGTTGAAAGACCTATCAGAATACCTCTGAAAATTATCTTGAACATAAGCCCTTCCGAAAAAAAACTTTCGTTCGGTTTTCTCGGCGCTTTTTTCATTGATTCGCCGCTGCACGGCTCCATGCCGAGCGCTATGGCAGGCAAACCGTCCGTTACAAGATTTACAAGCAGGAGCTGCGTCGGCAGCATAACCATTGGAAATCCCATAATAATGCTAAGAAACATTGTTATGACCTCTCCGATATTGCAGGATAGAAGATAGCGGACAAATTTTCTTATATTTGCATATATACCGCGTCCTTGTTCGACTCCATTGACAAGCGTCGCAAAATTATCGTCGAGTAGTATAACGTCAGCCGCCTGCTTTGTAACTTCTGTACCCGTTATCCCCATAGATACTCCAACGTCAGCCGCTTTTACAGCCGGAGCGTCATTTACGCCGTCGCCCGTCATGGTAACTATATTTCCTTTCCGCTTATACGCTTTAACGAGCCGCAGCTTATGCGAGGGATTAACTCTTGCAAAAACGGTAAATTTATCAAGATTTCTGTCAAGTTCATCATCGCTCATAGCGTCAAGTTCAGCGCCTGTTATTGCTATTCCGCCTTTTAATATACCGGCCTGCTTTGCGACCGCAACCGCCGTTTCCTTATGATCTCCCGTTATCATAACCGTTTTTATTTTTGCTCCGGAGCATTTTCTTACAGCTTCCTTTGCTTCTTCCCTCAAAGGATCCTGCATTGCGGCTAAACCGAGCAATATCATACCGCCGCTGTTTTCTTTTTTTGCGAGAGCCAGTACTCTGAACGCCCTTGACGAAAACGAGCTTATCTGCGTATCGAGAGTTTTTCTTAATTTATTGTCGATCGGGATCTCGCCCTCTGACGTCATTACAAATCCGCATTTTTTCAAGAGTATATCGGGCGCGCCTTTTATATATTCCGTAATTGCTCCGCTCCCCGATCTCATTGTCACAGACATAAGTTTTGCCGAGCTGTCAAACGGTACTTCGGAAACTTTTATCATATCGTTAACGCTCTGCCTTGTAACTCCGCCTTTTGCAGACGCTATAAGAAGCGCGGCTTCCGTTGGATTGCCTATTACTTTCCATTCTCCGTTTCCGGAAATGCTTCCTCTGTTTCTGATATTTATTCCGCTGTCTGTCGATATCTCGGCAGTTGAGCAGCAGACGGCGCATTTAAAAAATTCATAAAGGGGCGTAATTGCAATTGGATTCGGTTTTGTATCTTTATAGCGTATTTCTCCGCTTATTTTATATCCGTTTCCCGTCACATCAAACTCTTTCATATCGCTGAAAATGTGTTTGACGGTCATTTTATTTTCTGTTATAGTACCTGTTTTATCCGAACATATAACAGAAGTGCAGCCTAAGGTTTCTACGGAATGAAGTTTGTTTACAAGTACTTTCTGCTTTAACATTCTGCTGACCGCAAGCGCAAGCGCAATAGTGACAGTTGCCGGAAGCCCCTCGGGAATAGCGGCTATAGCAATAGTAATTCCCGTCATCAGCATATCAAAAACAGGCTCTCCTCTAAGAACACCTGCTAAAAAAACTATTATACACACAGCTATACATAATACCGCAACAACTTTTCCAAGTTCTCCCAGACGTTTCTGAAGCGGTGTCTGTTCGTTTTCGGTATCGTTTATCATTTCGGAGATGTTTCCCATTTGTGAGCTTTTGCCTGTTTTTATTACAAGACCTTTTGCGTTTCCGCCTGTTATAACAGTACCCGAATAGGCTATACAAGGTCTGTTTAAGCTGTTGTCTTTATCCGATGAATTTCCCGATATTTTTGAAACAGGCTCGGATTCGCCTGTCAGCATCGATTCGTCGGCATACAGATTATTTACTTCGATCAGAACACAGTCTGCCGCAACTCTATCGCCTGTTTCGAGAAATATCACATCTCCCGGAACTATCTCCGACGCGGGAACGGTTTTTCTTTTTCCGTCGCGCAATGCTTTTGCCGTTGGAGCAGTCATGCTTTTGAGCGCTTCGAGAGTTTTTTCCGTACGGTATTCCTGAACAAATCCCAAAACAGCGTTAAGCAGAACTATCAATATGATAGTCACAGCGTCGTATATTTCGCCTAAAAATACCGAAATAACAGTCGCTGCAAGGAGTATCATAACCATAACGTCCTTAAACTGTCCCGCAAATATCTTTACCGGACTGTTTTTCTTTTTGCTTTCAATTACATTTTCTCCGTATTCCTCAAGAAGTTTTTCAGCCTGTTTTGACGTCAGTCCCTTCATTTCTCTCAGACCCCTTTAAGCTTGTATTTTGTCCTTAAAGCTTATGAGGTATCAGAAAAGAATATGCATAAAATTAAATCGAATAAAAAGAATTTGTGTAAGTGAATTTCAATGACCCGACAATCTCTTAAATATTTAAAGGGACGCTTTCACTTGTAAAGCGTCCCCTATTTGAAAATAATATTTTCAAATTCACCCCTTGAAATACGTCTCTAAGGCAAGGAGTTTCGCTCTCTGCGGAGAGCGACCAAAGGCTCTGCCTTTGGAATCCGCAAGCCTTTGAAAAGGCTTGACCTAAACTTTTATTTTATCCCATTACAACTTCAACTTTATGTGTTTTGCCGTCGCCGAATACAGGGAGTACGTTTCCGTCAACCGCATTTCCGTCAACTGTTACTGATTTTACACCCTTGCATACATGTCCGGGATTTTTGATAGTAATTTCATAAGAAGCGTTTCTGAACTGTCTTGTTGCCGTAAAGCCGTCCCATTCCTTTGGAATGCTCGGATCGATTTTAAGACCGTTCCAGTCCGGAGCTATACCTAAAATGTACTGCGAAATAGCAACCATATTCCATGCGGCTGTACCGGTAAGCCATGAGTTCTTGCCCTCACCGAATCTGCTTGCGTCCTTACCTGCGATCATCTGACCGTATACATAAGGTTCTGTCTTGTGAAGATCAGAAATTTCTTCGTTGAATGCGGGCGCGATCTTTGAATAGTATTCAAAAGCCTTATCTCCTCGTCCGGCATAAGCTTCCGCACATATGATCCATGCATTATTATGTGTGAATATACCTGCGTTTTCTTTATATCCGCCCGGATATGTGGAGATCTCGCCGTACTGAATATAGTATTTTGAGTATGCGGGATTATTAAGCACAAGACCGTATTTTGTGTTAAGATACTTGTCGATAGAATCGAGAGTCTTGATATCAGCTCCCTCTTCCTTACCGATTTCGGACATAACGGCAAAGCCCTGCGGTTCGATAAATATTTTACCCTCTTCGCATTCCTTTGAACCCATTTTAGCGCCTGTTGAATCATAAGCTCTGATAAACCAATCTCCGTCAAAGGCATGTTCCATAACGTTTTTCTTCATCTTATCTATCTCTGCCTGAGCTGCTTCAGCCTCTTCATTTTTGCCGAGATGTTTTAAAATAGCAACATAGTTAGGACCTGAATATGTGAAGAGCGACGCAACCATTACTGATTCCGCAATCTTTGAATAGCCGCCTTCTGCCGCAAATTTCGGATTTGTATATGTCTGGAAGCTCTCTCCGGGAGTATCCGAATAGCATGAAAGATTGATACAGTCGTTCCAATCGGCACGCATTGCAAGCGGAAGTCCGTGAGGACCGAGATTGTTTACTATCTTATAGAAGGATACCTTAAGGTGATCGAGCATAGGCTTAGCCTTTGATTCGTCATTGTCATAAGGAACCATTTCGTCAAGGATAGACCAGTCGCCTGTTTCCTTGATATAAGCGGAAACGGAAAGGATCATCCACAGAGGATCGTCTGAAAAATCTCCGCCGATATCGGAGTTGCCTTTCTTGGTGAGAGGCTGATACTGATGATAGCATCCGCCGTCCTCAAGCTGTGTGGAAGCAATATCGATAATACGTTCTCTTGCTCTTTCCGGAATCTGATGAACAAAACCAAGAATATCCTGATTTGAGTCACGGAATCCCATACCGCGTCCGATACCCGATTCAAAGTATGAAGCGGAACGTGAAAGGTTGAATGTAACCATACACTGATACTGATTCCAGATATTTACCATTCTGTCGACCTTATCGTCAGGCGTATCGACATTAAGAATTCCGAGAAGCTTATCCCACGCGTCCTTAAGCTCGGCAAGACCTGCGGCTACCTTTTCGGGAGTATTGTATTTTTCCATCATTGCAAGAGCTTTTTCCTTGTTGATAGTAACTCCGTCAGCCTCAAATTTCTTATCAACGGGCATTTCAACATATCCGAGAATGAATATCAAAGTTTTTGATTCGCCCGGCGCAAGAGTTATCTTCTTGTAATGCGAAGCGATAGGCGCCCAGCCATCTGCAAATGAATTTGAAGCCTTTCCTTCTTCAACGACCTGCGGATTGTTAAATCCGTTATAAAGACCGATAAACGAATCTCTGTCAGTATCATAACCGTCAATAGTATCATTTACCGTATAGAAAGCAAAATGATCGCGTCTGTCTCTGTATTCGGTTTTATGATAAATTGTTGAATCAACTACTTCAACTCGTCCTGTGCTGAAGTTTCTCTGGAAGTTTGTACAATCGTCCTGAGCGTCCCAAAGACACCATTCTGCAAATGAGAAGAGCGATAATGTTTTTTCCTTGCCGCTCTCGTTTGTAAGAACAAGCTGCTGTACTTCTCCGTCATAATTCTGCGGTACGAAGAAAGTAACTTCCGCTTTAAGATCATTTTTCTTACCTGTAATTATCGTATATCCCATACCGTGACGGCATTCATAGCTGTCAAGATCTGTCTTTACAGGCGACCATCCGGGATTCCAGATAGTTCCGTTTTCGTTTATGTAGAAATAACGTCCTCCCATATCAATCGGAACGTTATTATAGCGGTAACGTGTTATTCTTCTGAGTCTTGCGTCCTTATAGAAGCTGTATCCGCCGGCAGTATTGGAAATCAGTGAGAAGAACTCCTGAGTTCCGAGATAGTTTATCCATGGATAAGGCGTCTTAGGGGAATCGATGACGTATTCTTTTTTCACGTCGTCAAAATGTCCGAATTTCATAGAATTTCTCCTTTAGTCAATTTATTATACAATACGCTGATAAAGCTGCACTGCAATTAACAATAGTATACCATAAATTGATTTTTTTTTCAAGTCTTTTTATCATTTCTGACTATATAATATATATTTTTAAATTTAGTAAATATGCACAATAAACAAAAAGATATATGACATATTTTCAGAAGGTGACGCCATTTCTTACAGGGCGTCGCCTGAAATATTTGAAATCAGGTTCTTATTCTTCATCATTTGGAATATCTTCATCCTGTGCAGCCTCGGCTTCGGCATTTTCGGCAGCCGAATTTTCCATATCTTCTGCTATTTCCTCCGCCGTTGCTTCTTCAACAGTTTCAACATCCGCTTCCTCGTCATGTTCAGCTCTTGTGAATGTTACGACATGGTTTTCATCGGTAACTTTCATGACCCTTACGCCGGTAGCGTATCTTCCCATGATTCTTACGTCCGCGCATCGGATCCTTATAATTACCCCGTCGCTCGATATCAGAATTATGTCGTCTGTTTCATCAACGACCTTGATACCGCATATATATCCTTTTTCTTCTCCGACCTTGTAATTTTTAAGACCGTAGCCGCCCCTGTTCTGAACCTTATATGAAGATATTTCCGTTCTCTTGCCGTATCCCTTATCGGAAACCGTAAGAAGAGAAGCTCCCTCTCTTAGTCTTGCCATTGAAACAACGTAATCGCCGTTTCTAAGCCTTATAGCCTTAACGCCATGAGCGGAACGCGACATAGCTCTTACCTTGTTTTCCTCAAGGCGTATCACCATTCCGTTATGTGTCGCTATAAACAGCTGCGCGCTGCCGTCGGTCATTCTTACTCCGGCGATCTCGTCTCCCTCGTCAAGACCTATAGCGATAAGTCCGTTTTTACGCACATTTTTGTATGCAGGAAGAGGAGTTCTTTTTATCTTGCCGTTTTTTGTAACCATGACAATGTATTTTCCCTCGTCAAAATCCGAAGTCTTTATCATTGCCGCTATCTTTTCATTTTCGCTGAGCGGAAGAAGATTTACCGCATTTATTCCTCTTGAAGCCTTTGAACCCTCCGGTACTTCATAGCATTTAAGCTTATACATTATCCCCTTATCGGTAATGAAAAGAATATTATCATGAGCGGAGGCTATGAACATTTCGCTTACAAAATCCTCCTCGCGCTGTTTCATACCTGAAACGCCGCGTCCGCCGCGCTTCTGCGTCTTGTAAACGTCGACGGGCATTCTCTTGATATATCCGAAATTCGTGTATGTCACAACGCAGTCCTCATCAGGGATAAGATCTTCGATATCAACTTCTCCGCTGACGGATTCTATCATTGTTCTTCTGTCGTCGCTGTATTTTCTTCTTATCTCGGCAAGCTCGTCTTTTATTATCTGATGTATTTTTTCCTCGTCGGCAAGTATAGCTTCAAGCTCTGATATTTTCTTATGAAGCTCGTCCAGTTCATCAAGAATTTTCTGTCTTTCAAGACCTGTAAGCTTTCCAAGCGTCATCTGTACTATAGCTTCCGACTGTTCCTCCGAAAGACCGAATCTCTCCTGCAATCTCTGCTTTGAATGAGGAATATTCTCGGAAGTCTTACAAATTTCGACTACCTCGTCAATATTATCGGCAGCAACTACCAATCCCTCTAAAATATGCGCTCTTGCCTTTGCCTTTTTGAGATCGTATTCGGTTCTTCTGCGGATAACTTCAACCTGAAATTTAACATATTCTTCAAGAGTCTGTTTAAGCGTCAGAACTTTCGGTTCACCGTCGACAAGCGCAAGCATTATAACTCCGACAGTATCCTGAAGCTGGGTATACGAAAACAGTTTATTGAGTACGATTTGCGGAATAGCGTCTTTTTTCAGTTCGACTACTATTCTCATTCCTTCTCTGCCCGACTCATCTCGGATAAAATGTATGCCGTCTATTCTCTTATCTTTAACAAGATTTGCCATACTTTCAACAAGTCTTGCCTTGTTTACCATATACGGTATTTCGGTTATGATAATACATTGCCTGCCCTTTATTTCCTCAATAGAAGTTTTGGCTCTTAAAGTTATTTTTCCTCTGCCCGTACCGTAAGCCGCTCTTATACCCGAGCGTCCCATGATAATACCGCCTGTCGGAAAATCAGGTCCTTTTATAAATTCCATAAGCTCGTCGAGCGTACATTCGGGATTATCCATGACAAGATCTATAGCGTCTATGACCTCTCCCAAATTATGCGGAGGAATATTCGTCGCCATGCCGACAGCGATACCCGTAGAACCGTTTACAAGCAGATTAGGAAAACGGCTCGGCAAAACTACAGGTTCTTTGAGCTTATCGTCATAGTTTGTGGTATACGGAATAGTGTCTTTGCCGATATCCGTAAGCATTTCGCCCGCGATCTTAGACATTCTCGCTTCTGTATAACGGTAAGCAGCCGGTGGGTCGCCGTCGACCGAACCGAAGTTTCCGTGACCGTCAATAAGCGGATATCTGAGCGAAAATTTCTGCGCCAAACGAACAAGCGCGTCATAAACGGAAGCGTCGCCGTGAGGGTGATATTTACCAAGCACTTCACCGACTGTATAAGCGCACTTTCTGTACGGCTTGTCATAGGTATTGCTCGATTCGTTCATAGTGTATATGATACGCCTGTGAACAGGCTTCATACCATCTCTTACATCAGGCAAAGCTCTTGCTACGATAACAGACATCGAATATTCGAGAAACGATTTTCGCATTTCTCTGTCTATATCTACATTTCTTACCTTTGAATTGTCATTATACATCTTCTTACTTCCTTTTTATTTTTCATATTTACGATAATTTTTATCAAGCTGTTTTTGGAAATGAAGCTGCATAACAGTTATTTCCTCCTCCGAAAAATCCTTTTTCGGAATCACATAAAACATTGCCTTTTTCAGATATACCATGAAAAAATCAGGTTTTTCTATAACAATAACATTTCTTGTCAGATATATTTCACTGTCGGATATTTCTTCAATGGGTTCGCTTTCTCCGAATACCTCTTCATATTCCTTCGCCGGCTTTTCTTCATGCGAAGCAGGCTCTAAAACCGTTCCGACGATAAGCTTTTCGGGCAGAAGCTTTATGCGGTAAACATCGCCCTCGATCCCCTTTATGGATTCCATGAGATTTTTCTTTATCTTTTTAGGATTGTACCAGTTTATAAAAGCAAGTCCCAAACACACTAAAGCCAATACATAATTTGCTGACGAGCCTTTACCTGTTACTATATTCACAATATTTATGCATGCTGCAATAAGCAGTACCGCTATTATTATCCGGCATCTTGGATATACGAATTTTTTCTGAAAGGTATCGAATGCCCTTCCGAACATATCATAAGGAATGGAATACCTTTTTTCTATAATTATTTCTTCTTCCATATTTTTCCTTTCAATTATATATCAAGATTTTCAACATATTTAGCGTTAGTTTCGATAAATTCCCTTCTCGGCGCAACCTTATCCCCCATAAGGATAGTAAACGTTTCGTCAGCCTTTACGGCGTCCTCCATATCTATCTTGAGCATAGTTCTCGTTTCGGGATTCATTGTCGTTTCCCAAAGCTGCTCGGGATCCATTTCACCAAGACCTTTATAACGCTGAACTTCGGGCTTTTTGCCGTTTTCCGTAGTAAGCTCGTCTATATACATATCTCTTTCTTCATCGGAAAAGGCATATCTCACGCTTTTACCTCTGAACACCTTGAAAAGCGGAGGCTGCGCTATATATATATTTCCGTTTGTGATAAGCGGACGCATAAATCTGAAAAAGAATGTCAGAAGCAAAGTCCTGATATGAGAACCGTCAACATCGGCATCCGCCATAATTATTACTTTTCCGTATCTTAGCTTATTTATATCAAAGTCCTCGCCTATGCTTGTACCCAAAGCCGTAACTACGGGCATAAGTTTTTCATTGCCGTATACCTTGTCAATTCTCGCCTTTTCAACGTTCAGCATTTTTCCCCAAAGCGGCAATATAGCCTGATAACGTCTGTCCCTGCCCTCCTTGGCAGAACCGCCGGCAGAATCTCCCTCGACGATATATATTTCGGTCATTTCCGTATCATGTTCAGAACAATCCGCAAGCTTGCCGGGAAGCGACGCGCTTTCCATAGCGCTTTTTCTTCTTGCGGTTTCCCTTGCTTTTTTCGCGGCTTCTCTTGCCTTTTGGGCAGCCATTGATTTTTCAAACACGGCTTTAGCATCGGCGGGATTTTCTTCCAGCCAGCACATAAGCTTTTCCATAACAAGCTTTTCAACGAATCCCTTTACTTCGGGATTTCCGAGCCTGCCCTTTGTCTGTCCCTCAAACTCGCATTCTGTAAGCTTCACGGAAATTATCGCTGTAAGACCTTCTCTTACGTCGTCGCCGAGAAGCTTATCGCCGTCTTTGAGAAGATTGAATTTTTTTCCGTATTCGTTTATTACTTTAGTCAAAGCGTTTTTAAAGCCTGTTTCGTGAGAACCGCCGTCTGTAGTATGGATATTGTTGGCAAATGAAAGTATGACCTCGTTATAGCTGTCGTTATACTGCATTGCGATCTCCGCAAAGGAATCGCCCTGCATTCCCGATATATATATTACCCTTTCGGTCAAAGCGTCAAGACCTTTCGTTTTATGAATATGCTCTACAAACTGCCTTACGCCGCCCTCGTAGTGAAGCGTTTTTGATTTCGGCTCTTCACTATCGCGGAGATCGCTGAAAACTATTTTTATTCCGGCATTGAGAAAAGCCTGTTCTCTCAGACGCTTCAAAAGCACATCGTAATCATAATGAGTATCCTCGAATATCTCTCCGTCTGCCTTGAACATGACCATTGTTCCTGTTTCGGTCGTTTTTCCTATAACTTTAAGCGGCTCTGAATAATCTCCTCTTTCAAACCGCTGAAAATGTATGTTTTCCCCGTCCTTTACAGTAAGCTCCAGCCATTCAGAAAGAGCGTTTACAACGGATGCGCCGACTCCGTGCAGACCGCCCGAAACCTTATATCCGCCGCCGCCGAATTTTCCTCCGGCATGAAGAATCGTATAAACAACGGTTGCCGCCGATATTTTTTCAGTCGGGTGTATACCGGTAGGTATTCCTCGTCCGTTATCCGATACTCTTATAACATCTCCCTCTAAAATATCGACTTTTATCTCGGAACAGTATCCCGCCAAAGCTTCGTCAATGGAGTTGTCCACGATCTCATATACAAGATGATGAAGCCCCTTGGGACCCGTTGAACCGATATACATTCCCGGACGCTTTCTTACGGCTTCAAGTCCTTCCAGCACCTGTATTTGGTTTTCATCATAATTCTGACTTTCCGTCATCTGATTTTCCGACATTAAAATATCCTCTTTTCTTATCTTAATCTCTTTTTCTAAGAGTTGCCGCCGATAACTGACAGACATAAACTCTTTCTTTTCCTTTTTCCATGCACACAACGAAGCTTTTCGGAAGCTCATAGGAAACGTTTACAACATTTCCCTCTTTCTGCGCTCTTTCAAGCAAATGACCGGTATTTTTACCCGTCGTTGTATTTTCTATATCAAATATCCCGACGATATCGCTTTTTTTTACGATTATATCGTTTCCGAGATGCAAATACATTTTCATACTATCCTGCCGCTTTCCACTCTGAAATGGCTTCCTCCCGTTAAACCGTTGACCGCATTTTCATTGCATGCCGTTATAAATACCTGCATATTTTTAACAACATCGAAAACCAGCCTCTGCCTGTTCCCGTCAAGTTCTCCCATAACGTCGTCAAGAAGTATTACGGGAGCTTCATCGCTGTTTTTATAATAAATTTCCGCCTGACCGAGCTTTAAAACCAAAGCGGCTGTCTTTTTTTGTCCCTGAGAACCGTATTCCTTTATGTTCATACCGTTTATTTTTATGGTAATATCATCTCTGTGAGCGCCCCACAAGGTATATCCCAGACGTATGTCGTCGTCTATCGACGACTTGAGCCTTTGATAATATTTTTCGGAGTCATGTCCGCTTCTTTCTTCCGCGTCAATATCAGATCCGAATATATTTGAGCTGTAGCCTATCTCAAATATTTCCCTGCCGCCTGTAATACGGCTGTAAAGCTCGGAACAAGCTTCATTCAGAAGCTTTATATAACGGAATCTCTTTTTTGAAAGCTCTGTTCCAACGTCAGCGACCTGACTGTCCCATACCGATATCGAATCCTTATCAGATCTTCCTGCGGCAACGGATTTGAGCAAAGCGTTTCTTTGCATGATAAGTATATCATATTTCTTTACCGTTTCAAGATTTCCGGGCTTTAACTGACAGTTGCACATATCAGCAAAGCTTCTTCTTTTATCCGGACCTCCTCTGATAATATCTATATCGTCCGGAGTAAAATAAACGCATTTGAAGCTTTCAAACAGTTTTCCCGTACCCTTTATCTTTACGCCGTTTAAATTTATTTTCTTTTCCTTGATATTATCGCGGCTCATAGCATAGCTTATAGTCTGTTCTCTTCTTCCGTCGTCAAAGGATGTGTCTATACGCATATTTCTTTTACCGATACCGATATATTCCCTGTCCTTTGAACCTCTGAAGCTTCTGCATCCTGTCATAAGCCATATTGCCTCTATAAGATTTGTCTTTCCCTGCGCATTCATTCCCGTTATGAGATTGTATTCGGGGTGAGGCTTTATACTGACATTTTCAAGATTTTTAAAGCCGTCCGCGGCAATTGATTTTACGATCATATGACCTTTACAACATATTTGTCTACCGATATTTCATCGCCGCTTCTTATTTTTTTTCCTCTCATCGTGCAGACTTCACCGTTGACCTTTACCTTTCCGCCTTGTATAAGCTCTTTCGCAAAGCCTCCCGTATCGGTAAACCCCGAAAATTTAAGCAGCGAATCGAGCTTTATAAATTCAGTATTGATTTTAGTTTCAATAATTTCCATAGGCTATCTACCCTCTTATCTGAACAGGCATGACAATAAACGTAAAATCCTCGCCCTCGGTCGGTATTATCTTGACCGCTCTGTTTGCGCCGTTCATCTGTATTTTGACTATATCGGTATCAGCCGCTTTCAGAGCGTCGAGCAAAAACTTATTGTTAAAGCCTATAGTAACGTCATCGCCCGTTATTTCAGCGGATATACTGTCCTCAAGCTTTCCGATCGCGGTACGGCAGTTGATTTTCATAATTCCGTTTTCAAAGCTGCATTTTACCGGAGATTTATTCTTTTCATTGATAAGCATAGAGCATCTGTCAAGACAATTTATCATATCGCTTGTCTTAACGACAGCCTCCGTACTGTATTCGGAAGGAATACTGCTTTTATAGGCGTGAAATTCCCCCTCGAGCAAACGTGTAAATATCCTGTAGCCGTTTATTTCAAATGAAACATATTTGCTGTCAACACATATAACGCATTGTTCCTCTGCGTCGTCTTTTAAAAGACGCGAAGCTTCGAGCAATGCTTTTGAAGGCACAACAAAATAAAATTTTTCGCTGCCCGGGATATTTTCATGACGGATAGCAAGCCTGAAACCGTCTATAGCGACCATATTGAAGCTGCCGTTTTCAACATCGAAAAGCTCGCCTGTTAAAATAGGCTTTGCATCGAGCATTGAAACCGCGTAATTGGTCTGATCTATCATGCTTTTTAAAGTCTGCTGATCCAGAACTGTTTTCTTTTCCTCTGATATATCGGGAAGCGCCGGATATTCTTCAGCGCTTATTGCCGATATCTGATATTTTGCACTTCCTCCGCTTATTGTCATATTAAGGTTTTCATCGACCTCGAATATAACTCTTTCGGACGGCATTCTTCTTGTTATTTCATTGAAAAGCCTTGAATTTAAAACTATTTCTCCCTTGTCGTCGGATTCGGCTTCTATGACGGTAGTTATTCCTATTTCAAGGTCGTAACCTGTAAGTTCAAGACTGTTTCCGTCAAGAAGAAGTCTTATTCCTTCAAGCGCCGGAATAGTTGATTTTGAGGATACTGCTTTTGAAACGTTTCCTATAGCAGAACATATATCGTCTTTATTGCAGATGAATTTTTTCATTTATTTTGTTCCTCCTTTTTTATTTTCAGAGATTTTAGGTAATATCTGTGCGGTGCTGCCTTTACTGTCTGCGAACGGTCAGCAAAGATCCTGCCTTTCAAAAGACGTGATCTTTGTTTATTTGATTTTCTTTTATTTATATATAATAATATAATATTTTTATTAATAGTAATAGTAGGGGCTGTTGAATTGTTTAATTTTAGTAAAGATCCGTTATTTACGCGTAATTTTTTGGAAAAGTTTTCATTTTAGTCCTGTTTATCTTTTTTTGAATTTGTTTAATAAAAAATAATCGGTTTAATTTGTTTAAAATAATTTGTTTAAAGTTGAATTTATGTGGATTTTTTTGTTTAATGACGAGCTGCTTTTAACTTTCGGTTTAAAGTTGAATTTATTAAAACTGTTGAATTTTATTTTGAACTGTTTATAAATCAGCTTGTACATTAAGATTTTTATTATAAATAAGTTTTCAACATTGTGTTGAAAGTGATGTTGAAACAATCAATTTTGTTGAAAAGTCAGAAGTTATTCAACTTATTCAGCATCTCTCATTTATCTTTGAAAAGGCGTGATCTGAATTTGTTGTTTGAAGCTTTATGCGTTGTTTCTGTCCCTTATATTTTTGATAAGATCTTCTACAAGTTCCTTTAAATGAGGATCTTTCTTTATGCTTGCCGTTACATTATTGACGGCGTATACTATGGTTGAATGATCTCTTCCCCCGAATTCCACTCCTATGGAAGCGAGCGGCATCTGAGTTATTTCTCTTACGACATATATGGCGATCTTTCTTGCGTTTGAAACGGCGGAAGCTCTTTTTGTAGAACGTATATCCTCCGGCGATACTCCGTATACGTTGGCTACCTCCGCGATTATTTTTTCCACGGTTATGGGAAGCGGTTGGTCGTCGTTGAGAATATCTCTTATAACAGTCTGCGCCATTGAAATTGAAGGCTGGCTTCCGGCGTAATGATTCAAAGCTTTGAGTTTTTTTACAGCTCCTTCAAGCTGACGGATATTTGCCTTTAGCTTATTTGCTATAAATTGAGCGACGTCGTCGGGGATCTTAAGATCCAAAAGCTCGGCTTTTCGGTTGATGATAGCCATTCTTGTTTCAAAATCAGGCGTATTTATATCGGCTATAAGTCCCGATTCAAATCGTGAACGGATCCTGTCCTCGAGAGTTTTTATCGACTTCGGCGGACGGTCGGACGTAAGCACTATCTGTTTTCCGTCCTGATAAAGAGCGTTGAATGTATGGAAAAATTCTTCCTGCGTACTGTTTTTTCCTGCAATGAACTGTATATCGTCCACAAGCAGAACGTCTGCGTTTCTGTATTTATCATGAAACTGTGTCGTACTGTTTGTCTGGATAGCGTTTATGATCTCGCTTGCGAATGTTTCACCGGTCACGTATATGATATTAAGATCGGAGTTTTTATTCTTCATTTCCTTTGCGGTAGCCGTTATAAGGTGAGTTTTTCCGAGTCCGGACGGACCGTATATGAAAAGAGGATTGTAAACTATTCCGCCTCCGCCGTCCGCCACGGCTTTACACGCGGCATACGCAAACTCGTTTGAGCTTCCGACGATAAATGTATCAAATGTATAGTCGTATTTTGCAAATTCATATGTTTTTTCAAGCTGATGCTGCTTTTCTTCAAGTTCTTCAATATCTATAGGCTCTTTAAACTGCGTTTCGTCCGGAACTCTTATGTCTATATTTACATCGAATCCAAGGGTGGCTTTGAATGCTTTTTCAAGAAGACTACCATAGTTTGCCATGATAACTCCTTTTTGAAATTCCGAATCGACCGATAATATCGCCGTGCTGCCTTCGAGCCCCACAGGGGTTATTGTTTTGATCCACAGCTTTATTGCAACGTCGCCGATATCCCCGACTTCTTTGCAATAATCTATGACCAGATTAAATACTTCTTCAAAGGAATTCATATTGTTTTTTCCTCCTGATTCTCATTGAACGAAAATCTAAAATTTAAGTTTCTTTTTTTTTACAATTAATAATAGTATATCATAAAAAGCTTTAAAGTGCAAGTACTAAGCGGATTTTATATGGAATTTTTAAAAATAAAATTAGCATTATGCTTATAAATTTAATCGAATTTTTGTATATATTTTCTTTTTTAATAAAAATGTAAAAAAATACTTGACAAGCTATTAATTATCAGGTATAATTTATGGGTACATTAAAAAATGAAATACGCTTGATAAAAAAGCGTTTTGATCTATTTATGATCCGGAAGGAGGAGCTTTGAAATGAAAAGAACATATCAGCCTAAAAAGATCCACAGAAAAAAAGAGCATGGATTCCGCAAGAGAATGTCAACTTCAAACGGAAGAAAGGTTCTTGCACGCAGAAGAGCTAAGGGCAGAGCAAGACTTACTCACTGACAAATAAGCAGACCACATCTTTCTTGTGGTCTTTTGTTTTAAACCGTATCCGATATTTTTTAATTTATATGCGGTTTAAAACAAAAGACCTTTGGCAAAAAATATGTCTGTCGGGATTGAAAAAATATGCTTAATACTCAGATTTTAAATAAAAACAGGGATTTTCTTTTTCTTTATAAAAAAGGAAGATCAATAGTATGTAAATATGCCGTTGTTTACGTAAGACGAAATAACAAGCCGTATAACAGGTTTGGTATAACCGCCGGAAAAAAAATTGGAAACGCGGTCGCGCGCAACAGGGCGAAAAGAGTCATAAGACAGGCTTATTTTGAAAATGAAAAAAATCTTCCCGTTGGGATAGATATGGTAATAGTCGCAAGAACGGCTTGCTGCCGCATAAAAAGCACCGTTTTTTCGCAGTGGCTCGGCGGAAAGGGCGCAGATGCCATAAGATCCGCAGTTTCAAAGGTAAAAAGCAAATGAAGTATATTATGATAGGTATAATAAAATTTTATAAAAAATGCATATCTCCGCTTTTTCCTCCATGCTGCAAATATTATCCGTCCTGTTCTTCATACGCTCTCGAAGCAGTCAGAAAATTCGGATTTATAAGAGGAGTAATGCTTGCCGTTTGGAGAATACTGCGGTGCAATCCATGGAGTATGGGCGGTATAGATTATGTTCCGGAGAAATTCAGGTTTCCGGTAAGATATAAAAGATAATAAGAACAAAGTTTTTAGAATGGAGAATTATTTTGGGTAAAATCGGTGAACTGCTGGGCATGCCGCTCGGCTGGGTTATGTATTGGATATATGAAATAGTAAACAATTACGGTATTTCGATCATTCTGTTTACGCTTCTTACAAGGCTTATAATGCTTCCCGTTTCATACAAGCAGCAGCTTGGAAACGTAAGAATGCAGGCACTTAATCCAAAGCTTAATCAGCTTAGAAAGCAATACGCAAACAATCAGCAAAAATTACAAGAGGAACAGCAGAAGCTTTATGCAAAAGAGGGAATAAATCCTATGGGAAGCTGTCTTCCTTTGATTATCACTATGATAATACTTTATGGCGTCCTTGACGTTGTTTATCGCCCTTTGACGCATATTCTGAGAATTTCTTCAAGCTTTATCGATAAGGCAAAGGAGATCATAATAGAAAATAAGCTTGTGTCGGAAAATCTCTTAAAAAACCGTCCGGAACTTGCTATAATGCGTCAGATCAAGGAACACCCCGATCTATTTGAGGATATTGGAAAAAAGGGCGGCGAATACGTAGAAAAGATAGTTAATTTTAAAAATACGTTTTTGGGCGTCGATCTGGGAACTGTTCCGACAATAAAGCCGGACGTATGGGATAAGGCTTCTGTGGCTCTTATCATGATACCGATAATTTCCGGTCTTGCGCAGCTGCTTTCGACTATATATTCGCAGTACAGAACAAGAAAAATGAATCCCGACGCAGCGAAAATGCAGGGCTCGGGCTGTATGAATGTCATGCTTTACGGTATGCCGTTATTTTCGGTATGGCTCGCGTTCAGCGTACCGGCAGGCGTAGGCTTCTATTGGATATGGTCAACTGTATTTTCATTCCTGCAGATGTTTCTTCTGTATATGTATTTTACTCCCAAAAGAGTTGAAGCTATTAATATCAAGCTTAAGAAAAAAAATAAAAATAAGCCCGGATTTATGCAGAAAATGCTCGAGCAGCAAAATGAGCTTATGAAAGCGCAGGGGATGGGACGCCCTGATTACGATGCTGATACGGAGGGAATGTCACGTTCTGAAAAACAGAATTACAACAGACAGCTTATTAATGAAGCAAGAAAAAGAATGGCTGAAAAATACGGCGATGAATATAAAGAGGATGATGAATAATAAATCCTTATTTTGAAAGGAGTGTTATCGGTGGATATTGAAAAAATGAAACTTACCGGAACTTTTACAGGCGAATCTATTGAAGAAGCCAAACATAGGGCGGCAGACGAATTTAATATTCCTATGGATCAGATAATTTTTGAGGTTATCAGTGATGTAAAAAAAGGTCTTTTCGGAAGAATAAAAGAAGAAGCTAAGGTAATGGCGGGCGTTTGCAAAACCGAAGATGAAGCAAAAGAAAATGCAGCTTATGAATCTTCTTCGTCTGTCAAAAAAGAAAGTGTTGCGCCCTCGGACGAGCAGTCTGAATGCTGTATGAAATATCTTAAAAATATTCTTGATAAAATGGACATCGATGCGGAAATCAGCGTAAAATCTGATGAAAACAGTTACTATATCGATATTGACAGCAAGGGCTCTGGAGCAGTTATAGGAAGAAGAGGCGAAACTCTTGACGCTTTGCAGTATCTGACTTCACTTGTTGTAAACAAATTTGAGGGAGATTATAAGAGAGTTACTCTTGACAGCTGCGGATACAGAGAAAAGAGAGAGGAAACTCTTGTGAATCTTGCAAATAAAATAGGACAAAAAGCTCTTAAAACAGGAAAAACCACAACTTTAGAGCCGATGAATCCTTATGAAAGAAGAATAATTCATTCAACTATCGCAAAGATAGACGGCGTAAATTCAAGATCGGTCGGAGAAGAACCTTATAGAAAGGTAGTTATTTCTTCCGACAATCCGAGAAGAAATGACAGAAGAAACGGTGGTTATAAGAGAAGGAAAAACGAAGGACCTCGCTCTCTCGATCTTAAGACAAGCTTTGAAAAGGATTATCAGAAGCCGATGCCGGAGGACGATATAAATGTCGGCGTGTATGGAAAAATTGAGATCGATAATTATTGAAATCATATTCAAGGGGACGCTTTTTGCCGGGCGTCCTTTTGTTCTTTATTTATGAGGTGAAAGACCATGTCAACTGTTACAGCAATTGCAACTCCCGACGCTCCGGGCGGTATTTCCGTTATAAGAATTTCGGGAAAGGATTCATTTATAATTGCAGATAAGATTTTCAGATCGTTCAGCGGAAAAAAAGTTGAGGATATGGACGGTTATACTTGTGCTTACGGAAATATATGCGATGAAAATAAAGTGATAGACGATGTGATACTGACAGTTTTTCGTTCGCCGAAAAGCTATACAGGGGAAGATGTGGTTGAGATATCATGTCATGGAGGAAGATACATAACTAAAAAAATTCTCAGACTGATTCTCAAAAACGGGGCAGAACCTGCCGCCGCAGGGGAATTTACAAAACGGGCGTTTTTAAACGGAAAAATGTCGTTGACACAGGCGGAAGCAATAATGGATATAATTTCGTCGGCAGGTGAAACAGAGCTTCGTTATGCGAACGCACTTAAAGGCGGCGCGGCATTTTTAAAGATAACGGCTTTGAAAGATAAACTCGTAAATATACTTGGAAATCTTGCGGCATGGGCAGATTTTCCCGAGGAGGACGTTCCCGAGGTCAGACCCGACATACTTATAGCTGAACTTAGCGGGCTTATAGAAAAATTTGACAGGATATCCGAAACCTATGATTATGGCAGAATAGTCAGAAACGGTATAAATACCGTTATTATAGGTCGTCCGAATGTCGGTAAATCAACGCTTATGAATTGTTTGAGCGGATTTCAGCGGAGTATTGTTACGGATATCGAGGGTACGACAAGAGATGTTATTGAAGAACAGGTTAAAATTGGAAATTTAATACTTCGGCTTTCCGATACTGCCGGCGTCCGCACAACAGATGATATAATAGAGAGCATGGGTGTGGATATTACTTTCAAAAAAGTTGAGGAAGCTGATCTGATATTTGCGGTTTTTGACAGCAGCAGAGAATTGTCAGATGAGGATAAGCAGATAATATCAAATATTAATATTGAAAAATCTATTGCGGTAATAAATAAAATAGATGCCGAGCCGAAAATTGAAAGTGAATATATTTACAGTAAGTTTAAATATATAGTGGAAATTTCTGCTAAAAATGAAAGCGGTATTGAAAAGCTTGAAAATGTTATTGAAAAGATGTTTGAAAATAATAATACCGAAATTGGGTTTATTGCAAATGAAAGACAGAAAAATTGTCTTGAATCTGCGGCTTCTTATGTGAGAGAGGCTAATAATGCGCTTGAAAACGGAATGTTTCTTGACGGCGTAACTGTGCTGATCGATTCTGCGGCTGAAAAGCTCATGGAACTTACCGGTGAAAAAGTATCGGAAGCTGTTGTTGAAGATGTTTTTTCAAGATTTTGTGTAGGAAAATAATGTTCCATGTGGAACAATTATATTGCTCTGAAAATTAAATTTTTAGGATTTTGAGGTACTTTATCTCTTGATATTTGCTTAAGGGAACTTGTTCCCTTAAGCAGGGGGTTAGGGGGACAGAGTCCCCTATAAACTTATCAAAAATTGAATTGCGTGATTTCAGGAGGATGAAATGAATTATTTAATGGGAAAATTTGATGTAGCAGTTGTCGGCGCAGGTCATGCAGGAGTGGAAGCCGCTCTCGCTGCCGCACGCCTTGGCTGTAAAACTGCTCTTTTTACCATTTCTCTTGATCAAATAGCAAATATGCCTTGTAATCCTTCTATCGGCGGTACGGCAAAAGGTCATCTTGTAAGAGAGATAGACGCTCTTGGCGGTGAGATGGGGAAAGCAGCTGATAAATGTTTTATTCAAAGTCGTATGCTGAACAGAGGTAAAGGTCCTGCCGTACACAGTTTGAGAGTACAGGCGGACAGGGTAAAATATCACAATTATATGAAGCATATTTGTGAAAATCAGGAAAATCTGGAATTAAAGCAATCCGAAATATCGGAAATAATTACGGAAAACGGAAAAATTATAGGTATACGCACACGTCTTGGAGCAGAATATGCCGTCAAAACTGTTATTATTTCTACGGGTACATATTTGAAAGGAAAAATACATGTAGGCGAAGCGTCTTATGAAAGCGGTCCCGATGCCGCTCTTCCGTCGATATTCTTATCGGAAAGCTTGAAAAAAAAAGGTATTGAACTCAGAAGATTTAAAACGGGTACGCCGTGCAGAGTACATAAAAGAAGTATTGATTTTGAAAAAATGGAGCGTCAGGACGGCGATAATGATATAGTTCCGTTTTCGTTTGAAACGGATAATGAAAATCTTAAAAATATCGTTTCTTGCTATATAACTTACACTAATGCGGAAACTCATAGGATAATACTCGATAATCTTGATCGTTCGCCGCTTTATTCGGGAAGAATAGAAGGCGTTGGACCAAGATATTGTCCGTCGATAGAGGACAAGATCGTAAGATTTGCTGATAAAGAAAGACATCAGCTTTTTGTAGAGCCAATGGGACTCGATACGGAGGAATATTATTTGCAGGGAATGTCGTCATCTCTTCCGGAAGATGTTCAGCTTAAATTTCTCAGAACAATAAAAGGATTGGAAAATGTTGAAATAATGCGTCCTGCTTACGCTATTGAATATGATTGCTGTGATCCGACGCAGATGAAATCAACTCTTGAATTTAAAAATTTAAAGGGACTTTACGGCGCAGGGCAATTTAACGGAAGTTCAGGATATGAAGAGGCGGCGGCACAGGGACTTGTAGCGGGAATAAATGCCGCATTGTCCGTACAGGGAAAACAGCCGCTGATACTTGACAGAGCAAGCTCTTATATCGGAACGCTGATAGACGATCTTGTGACAAAGGGATGTGAAGATCCGTATAGAATGATGACTTCAAGGAGCGAATACAGGCTCGTACTTCGTCAGGATAACGCGGATCAGCGGCTTACGCCTATTGGATATGACCTCGGACTTATAAGCGAAGAAAGATATCAGAAGCTTATAATGAAACAGGATCAGACTTCTGAAGAATTAAAGCGTGTGAGAAAACTGAATATTGCGCCTTCTGAAAAATTGAATAATTTGCTTGAAAAAGAGGGTACATCTCCGATAACCACAGGTTGTAAGCTTGCCGATCTTATAAGGCGTCCTCAAATAGGATATGATATGCTCGATGCATTTGATACTGACAGACCGACGCTTTCAAGAGAAGTTACTGAACAAGTTGAACTTCAGATAAAATATGAAGGATATATACAAAAGCAGCAGGATCAGATCGAAATAATGAGAAAGCTTGAATGTAAAAATCTTCCGGAAGATATCGATTACTCGCAAATAAGAGGCTTGCGTCTTGAGGCTGCCGAAAAGCTTAATAAGCAAAAGCCCGAAAATATAGGTCAGGCGTCAAGAATATCTGGGGTATCTCCTGCCGATATATCGGTTTTAGCGGTATGGCTTGAACAGAAAGGCGGAATAAAATGATAAGCTATGAATGCGCTGAAAGGATATTTAAAAGCTGTTCGCTTGAATATAACAAATTTCTTCACGAGAAGTTTTCAACATACTTTGGATTCCTTGTTGAATATAATAATAATGTGAATCTTACGGCTATAACAGATCCCGAACAGGTATGGCTCAAACATTTTGCGGACAGTATTTTGCTTTTAAAAAATGTTGAGATAATGCAAAACTCAAAAATGATAGATGTGGGAACCGGCGCAGGATTTCCGTCGATACCTGTAAAGCTATACAGAAATGATATAAAACTGACGCTTCTTGACAGTCTGAATAAGAGAATCATTTTCCTTGAAAAGCTTTGCGAAAAGCTTGACATTGAAGCGGAAAAAATTCACGGCAGGGCAGAGGATATAGGTAAAAAGGAAGAGTATCGTGAAAGGTATGATATTGCATCTGCAAGGGCTGTTGCCGCTATGCCCGCGCTTTGTGAATATTGTATGCCTTTTGTAAAAAAAGGCGGAGTGTTCGCTGCAATGAAAGGTCCTAACGAGGAATCCGACGCAGCGGTCAAAGCAGTTAAAATTCTTGGCGGCGACAGTATAAAGGTCAATGAATACGCTCTTGGAAATGAAGACAAAAGGAAAATTTTTGTCGTTAAAAAAATATCGCAAACGCCGACAAAATATCCGCGAAACAGCGGTCAGATAAAAAATAAACCATTGTAAAAATTAAATAAAATGCCGTAAAATCCGCTTTATTTAAAAATAAGAGCGGATTTTTTGTATGGAAATAATTGTACGGGTAATATATAATAAGTATAACACGCTAAATGTGTGAATCTAAAGGAAAGGAAGTTGAATATGGCGGTATTCTTAAATTTTACAAAAGAAAAGGAGCGTGATAAAGTACGTCAGCATGAGGAAAATAAAGTAGTGCAGATACCTGTTGCCGAGATCATTCCTAACCCGCATCAGCCGAGGAGTGATTTTGATTTCAATGATATCAGTTCGCTTGCGGAAAGCATTTGTCAGAACGGTATATTACAGCCGCTTTCGGTCAGAAAAATCGACAAAGGTTACGAACTTATAGCAGGGGAGAGAAGACTCAGAGCGTCAAGGCTTTTGCAGCTTAAATATGTTCCGTGCATTGTTTTGGATATTTCATCAAGAACCAGTGCTATTTTTGCACTTGTGGAAAATATTCAAAGACAGGATCTGTCTTTTTTTGATGAAGCCAATGCAATAGAAAAGCTGATAAATTATTACGGTATGACACAGGAAGACGCTGCGATAAAACTTGGAAAAGCACAATCTACTATAGCGAACAAGCTAAGGATATTGAAGCTTACCGATGAAGAAAAGGAGTTGATAATAAAATTTAATCTGACCGAGCGTCATGCGAGAGCATTGCTTCGGCTTGGCAGCAAAGAGGACAGGCTTGAAATTATAAATAAAGTAATAAAGCATAATCTCAATGTTGAAAGAACCGAAGCATTGATCGACGAGTATATAGGAAAGGTTCGTGATAAGGAAAGCTACAGAAAAAGAAGCAAGGTATTTCAAAATGTAAAAATTTTTGTGAATACTATAAATAAAGCGGTTGAAACAATGAAAGCCGCCGGAATTGCAGCCGATTCAAAAAAAATCCAGAATGAGGATTACATAGAATACCGCGTTAAAATTCCGATTATCAAAAATAACAACACTAATAATGATGTTCCACGTGGAACATTCAAATTAACAGAAGAATAATTGTTCCACGTGGAACAATAAAAAACAAAAAAATAACAAAAGCAACACTTAAAAATCAACAGGTAAGGCATGAATTGTAATAAATTCATGCCTTTTTTTATTTTAATCAGAAATATTCCTTTACATATAATAAAAAAAGTGGTATAATTTATAGATGAGGCAAGTAAAACTTGTTTGAGTCTATTCGCCGTATTTTTCGGTTGTTACCTTTGGCAACGAGAAAAATGGCGTTTTGGATAAAATATTGCTTTGCTGATTTGGCAAGGTTTAATTGGCGAGTAATATAATAGAAAGGGGATAATCTGATGAGCAAGGTTTTTGCGATAGTAAATCAAAAAGGCGGTGTCGGAAAATCAACGACAGCCGTAAATCTTGCTGCCTATTTGGGGTCAAGAGATAAAAAGGTACTGTGTGTGGATATAGACGCACAAGGAAATACTACTACCGGATTCGGAATAAAGAAAAAATCCACAAAGGCAACGGCTTATGACGTACTTATTGGTCAGTCGCGGATACAAGACACGATAATTCGCACAGAATTTAAAAATGTAAGTCTTGTTCCTGCCGTTTCGGCTCTTGCGGGAGCTGAAATAGAAATGATCGAAATGGACGATAGAATGAACAGGCTGAAAATGCAGCTTTTGACATGCCGTCTTGATTACGATTATGTGATAATAGATTGTCCGCCTTCGCTAAGTCTTATAACCATAAACGCACTTGTTGCATGCGATAAGCTGATAATTCCTATGCAGGCGGAATTTTATGCCCTTGAAGGATTAAGTCAGCTTGTGGAAACCATAAAAATAGTTAAATCCAAATATAATCCTTCGATCGATATTGAGGGTATACTTTTTACAATGTTTGATTCAAGACTTAATGTGGGAAATCAGGTCGTTGACGAAGTAAAAAAATATTTTCCGAATAAAGTATTTGAAACAAAAATACCGAGAAATGTACGTCTTTCGGAAGCGCCGAGTCATGGAAAGCCTGTTATGTATTATGATAGGGCGTCAAAGGGTGCGGAATACTATGAGTTATTGGGACTTGAGATACTTGGAGAAAAGCCCGAAGTAAAAGAAAAGAAAAAACTTTTCGGAAAAAAATCAAAATAGGGAAGGTGAATAAATGGCGGCAAAGGGAGGACTTGGTTTAGGTCTTGGAGCGCTTTTTGATGATAATACTATCGATACGTCTTCATCTCAAATGATAAGATTGTCTGAAATAGAGCCGAACAGATCACAGCCAAGAAAAAATTTCGATGACAGCTCAATATCAGTACTTGCGGATTCGATAAAACAGCATGGCGTACTGCAACCGCTGCTTGTAAGACCGTTCGGAAACGGATATCAGATAGTGGCAGGCGAAAGACGGTGGAGAGCCGCAAGAATGCTCGGACTTTCGGAAGTACCCGTACAGATAAAGGAAATGAGCGATTCGGAAGCTATGCAGCTTGCTCTCATAGAAAATTTACAGAGAGAAAATCTCAATCCGATCGAAGAAGCTATGGGTTATTCCGAGCTTATTGAAAATTATGGTATGACTCAGGAAGATATATCCAAAACGGTCGGACGTTCGAGGTCAGCTGTCGCAAATTCGCTCAGGCTTTTAAATCTGCCTGACGAAGTGCAGAAAATGCTGGAGGAAAACGAGCTTTCTGTCGGACACGCAAAGGCTCTGCTTTCATTTGAAAATGAACAGGAAATGATAGACGCTGCAAAAAAAGCATGCGGCGGAAAAATGACTGTAAGGTCGCTTGAAAAACTTGCGAGCAGCTCCGAAAAACCGGAAAAAACTGATTACAATGAAAAAATTGACAGCTATTTCAAAGAAATGGAAATAGGACTTAATGAAGCGTTGGGACGCAGGGTAAAAGTAGAGTATGGAAAAAATAAAGGCGCTCTGATACTTGAATTTTATGATAAAGAGGATCTTTCGGCATTGGCTGAAAGACTTACTAATTAATAAGGAGATAAAATATTATGCTGGATATGAAATTGATAAGGACTAATCCGGAACTTGTAAAGGAAAATATAAAGAAAAAGTTTCAGGACGAAAAGCTTGAACTTGTTGATAAAGTAATCGATCTTGATAAAAAATATCGTGAAACCAAAGTTGAATGCGATAATTTAAGAAATCAAAGAAAGACGAAGAGCAAAGAGATAGGCGCGCTTATGGGCAAGGGTCAGAAAGACGAAGCCGAGAAAATCAAATCCGAGGTAGGGGAGATTGCGAATAAGCTTTCCGAATTGGAAGAATTTGAAATAAAACTTGAAGCTGATATCAAGGAGATAATGCTTGTCATACCGAATATTATAGATGACAGCGTACCGATAGGAAAAGACGACAGCGAAAATGTTGAAGTAGAGCGTTTCGGAGATCCTTTTGTGCCTGATTTTGAAGTGCCTTATCACGTAGATATTATGGAAAAGCTTGACGGTATCGACCTTGATAGCGCAAGAAAAACAAGCGGAAACGGTTTTTATTATCTTTGCGGAGATATTGCGCAGCTTCAGTCGTGTATTTTATCCTATGCGAGAGATTTTATGATAGATAAAGGATTTACTTACTATATTCCGCCGTTCATGATACGCAGCAATGTTGTAACAGGCGTTATGAGCTTTGCTGAAATGGAGGGAATGATGTATAAGATAGAGGGCGAGGATCTTTATCTTATCGGCACGAGCGAACACTCTATGATAGGCAAATTTATCGATACTATAATTCCGGAGAGCGAGCTTCCAAAAACGCTTACGAGCTATTCTCCATGTTTCAGAAAAGAAGTCGGAGCGCACGGTATTGAAGAAAGAGGCGTTTACAGAATACATCAGTTTGAAAAACAGGAAATGATAGTTGTCTGCAAGCCGGAAGACAGCATGGATTGGTTTAAAAAGCTATATACAAATACTGTTGAATTTTTCAGATCGCTTGATATTCCGGTAAGAACCCTTGAATGCTGTTCGGGCGATTTGGCTGATCTGAAAGTTAAGAGTATCGACGTTGAGGCATGGTCGCCAAGACAGAAAAAATATTTTGAGGTTGGAAGCTGTTCAAATCTTGGCGATGCACAGGCTCGAAGGCTTGGCATCAGGGTAAAAACAGAAAGCGGAGAAAAATATCTTGCGCATACGCTTAATAATACCGTTGTTGCACCTCCGAGAATGCTTATAGCGTTTCTTGAAAATAATATCAATGAGGACGGAAGCATAAGGATCCCTAAAGCATTGCAGTATTATATGAGGAAAGATAAGATAGAAGTTAAGAAATAATATTTTTTGAATATAAGTATTTTAAGTGGACGCCCTCTCTTGCAGGGCGTCCACTTATTTAACAAATATAAATTTTTAATTTATAGTATAATTATAAATCTACTGCAAATAATAGCCGTAATAAATATTAAACGGAGGCTATTATGGCAAAAAAAATTAACAAATGTACATTTTTAATGGATAATAAACCGTCTATAAAAGCTTATGCTTCCATAGCAGGGCAAAAGGAATCGGAAGGACCTATAGGAAGATGCTTTGACAAAACAGAATCCGACAGTCATTTCGGGCAGGAAACATGGGAACAAGCAGAAAGCGAGCTTCAAAAACAGACCGTAAGTCTTGCTATATCAAAAGCAGGAATTAATAAATCTGATGTAGATTACATTTTTTCAGGCGATCTTATCAATCAATGCATTGGTACTACCTACGGACTTCGCTCACTCAATATTCCCTTTCTCGGACTTTACGGCGCGTGTTCTACCATGGCAGAAGGATTGCTCATCGCATCGATCTTTGTGGACAGCGGTCTTGGCAAAAACATTGCAGCCGCAACGTCGTCGCACTTTTCAACAGCCGAAAGACAGTTTCGCTTTCCCCTTTCCTACGGTGGTCAGAGAACTCCCTCCGCACAATGGACCTGTACTGCGTCCGGAGCCGTTATACTTTCCCCAGAAGGAAAAGCGCCCTATATCAAAGGCGTATCTATAGGAACGATCACAGACCTCGGAGTGACAGATGCAAACAATATGGGAGCGGCAATGGCTCCTGCCGCCGCTTCTACGATAAAGCAGTATCTTGAAGATACTTCAACATCTCCCGAGGATTATGACTGCATTGTAACGGGAGATCTTGGAATTGTCGGAAGCAAGCTGCTTATCGAACTTCTGCAAAAGGACAATATAGATATAAGCAAGCAGCATAAGGACTGCGGCGTTATGATATTTGATCCCGTTGAACAGGATACGCATTCGGGAGGATCAGGCTGCGGCTGCAGTGCAAGCGTACTGTGCGGATATTTTCTTCCCAAAGTACAGGCAGGAGAATATAAAAATATTCTGTTTATCGGAACAGGCGCGCTCATGTCCCCGACTGCTTCGCAGCAGGGAGAATCTATACCCTCTATAGCTCATCTTGTTAATATATGTAATTTATAATTATTATTTTTTAAACATTCAAATATAAAATTGTTGAAAACTCAGGAGGTAAAAATATGGAATTGTTATGGGCATTTATAATTGGAGGAGCATTATGCGCTATAGGGCAGCTTCTAATTGACTATACAAAGCTTACTCCGGCAAGAATACTGGTCGCATTTGTGGTAGCAGGCGTTATACTGTCCGCGTTTGGCTGGTATCCCAAGCTTATTGAATTTGCAGGAGGCGGAGCTTCAGTACCGCTTACCGGATTCGGTCATCTTCTTGCAGAGGGAATAAGAAAAGCCGTCGATGAAAAAGGTTTTCTGGGAATTTTCACAGGAAGCTTTACAAGTGCGGCAGGCGGTATTACGGCAGCGCTTATGTTCGGACTTATCACCGCTTTGATATTTAAGCCAAAAGATAAATAAAATAGTCGCCCTACTTGAAATCGAAACAAGTTCATTGATAAAAATTTCCCATAGCTGTGTTGTCGTCTTTGGAGGGCGTCAGCCCGCCTGCATCCTCCGCCTTGCTATGAAAAATTTTTATTCAATTCCTTTTGTTCCTCTTTCAAGTAGGGTGACTATATCATACAAAAATAAAGCCAAGGTTTTGTGCAAAACATGCTTTTACAAAAATCCATGGAAATTTTTTCAGAAAATCATTGATTTTTCACAAATATGTGTTACAATATAATTGAATGGAGGCGATACCCATGGAAACTAAAGATCATTTGTACCTCGCAAAGCTTATAACCGGCGCTGCCGATTTCGGAAGCAAACTCAAAAAAACTGCTTTTGAATACGGCTGCATATCTCCCGACTTAAATCCTTTTACCTATGTCAAAGGGCATACCTATGACGGTACTGCATCATACGTAAGAAACATCATAAAATCCCTTTACGGCAAGCTTAAAACTCCCTCCGATTATTTTGATTTTGGACGAGCTGTTCACTTTATCGGAGATTATTTTACTTTTCCGCATACGCCGTTTTTTAAGGGGAATCTTTCCGAGCATGTCAGCTATGAAGGTTATCTGCACAAGCATATTATTTCTTCTGACAATAATATTTTAAGCGATATCAAAACAGATATTACAAGTTCGTGGAAATGCATTAATCTGCTTGAAAAAATGCATGAGCGTTATGCCGTTTCAAAAAAATCTATTTCATGTGACTGGAGTTTTATAAAATTTACATGCGGCAGTATTTCATTTTCAGCTGCAAAATCCGTTGTAAAGCTTCCAAAACTTATTCCAGCAAAATCATTTATCTGAAAAATCCACCCGGGCAATTTGTCTGAGTGGATTTTTTTGTTATTTTTCACCATTTTTATAAAGTATATTATGTTCATTTCTTGCCTTGATGCAAGAAATGAACCAAAGAAAATCAAGCTTTCGCTCCGGCACAGCATACGCTGTGGGTCGCAAAAGAAGAAAATAATGACTGTCTTTATAGACGGGGATTTTAAATAGTATTATTTACCATTTAACAATTATGATTTGCAATTTTGAAAGCTTTATCTCCTAACCTTTGGGTAGTATTTTAAAAAATCATGAGGATTCCAAAAGGAATGATTCATGGGTATGGGGGACAGCGTCCCACAAAAAAGATTCTAAAAAATAAATTTCTGTGAAAGAGTTTCAAAAAATATTGACGTACTCAAAATTATATGGCATAATTATAGTAGTCCTACTTGCTTCTGATATAAGCTAAACCGGTTTAATAAATCCGTCGGGTTTCTGTTGTATGAGAACCGCGCCGATAAGCTCATTTTGTTTGGTTATGTAAAGCTCGGCGTTAATACCCGATTCTCCGTAATTGTCAACGGAAAAAACGTGACGCGTTACAGTTTCACCCTTGTGAGCTTTAAGATCGAAACCTGATTTTTTCAGTTCGTCGGACATTGTTTTAAAATTTCCGCTGAATTCCTGTGGTATACGTATATCATTGCTTGAAAGCTTTGTTACCTGCCAGCCCTTGATATTAAGGTAGGCTTCAAGCTGATATTCGTTAAGCACAGTCGGCTGCTTTTGCAGAACTGTATCGGGATTTTTTCGGTTTAAAACAAAGATAACCGAAAATATTGCAATTATTATAATTGAGAGTATGATTTTTTTCTTCATAACAATGCTCCTGAAATTAATGTTTGTAATATTTTATTCATCAAACAAGCAAAAAATACATGCATATACTCTTATGAAGACGGATTTTAATTGTTGCAGATTAAACACAGGGAAGTGATAGAAATGAAACAGCGTCTTGACAGATTTCTTTCCGAACAGACGATGTACACAAGAACGGATATCAGCAAACTTTTATGGAAAGGAAAAATATCCGTAAATGATAAAATAATAAAAAAAGGCGAATTGAAGATAGATCCTCTTGATGATAAAATAACTGTAATTGGGAGAGAGATAACGTATCGTGATAAAATATATATGATACTCAATAAACCCGAGGGTTACGTATGCGCTACAGAGGATAAAAACGACCCGACCGTTATTGATCTTGTTCCCGATGATCTTAAACGAAAGGACATATTCCCGTCAGGACGTCTTGATAAAGACAGCGAAGGAATGGTATTTATAACCAATGACGGTGAGCTGAGCCATAAAATACTCTCTCCCAAAAATCATATACCGAAGTATTATATAGTCAGACTCGGTAAAAAATTTGGTGAAAATTATGAAAAACTCTTTTCAGATGGTTTGACTCTCGAGGACGGAACAAGCTGTCTGCCCGCTAATGTCAGGGTATGCCAAAATGCGGAAAACATCGCGTTTGTAGAGCTTTTTGAGGGTAAATTTCATCAAGTAAAACGTATGTTTTCAGCTGTTGAAAACCATGTTGAAAAATTAGTGAGAATTCGTATGGGAGGGCTTGAAATGCCTGAAAAATTAAGGATTGGCGAGTGTATGGAGATTTTGCACAACGATGTTGAAAACCTGTTGAAACCCACCTCGTTCGATGAAGTATTCAACCGATTTTTGAGTGATTTTTCGTCAATATGGATAAACATGCTGCAATAAGTTTGGCTAATTAGTGACTTGAAAGATTTCTGAAAATTTGGTATTATATTAATATAGTTAATCTGCGGATGTGGGTTGGCGGTAATTTATTATGGGAGGAATTGATAAAATGGCAAGTTTATCATTGAGAGGAATTTATAAAAAGTATCCCGGTGGCTTCGTTGCCGTTAAAGATGTAAATTTGGAAATAACAGATAAGGAGTTCATCATTCTTGTCGGACCTTCAGGATGCGGTAAGTCAACAACGCTTAGAATGATCGCAGGTCTTGAGGAAATTTCAGAGGGTGAGCTTTATATAGGCGACCGTCTTGTAAACGACATTGCTCCTAAGGACAGAGATATAGCAATGGTTTTCCAGAACTATGCTCTTTATCCGCATATGACGGTTTATGAGAATATGGCGTTCGGTCTTAAGCTCAGAAAGTTCCCGAAGGATGAAATCGACCGCAAGGTCAAGGATGCTGCAAAAATGCTCGACCTTACGCATCTTCTTGACAGAAAGCCGAGAGCTATGTCGGGCGGTCAGTGTCAGAGAGTTGCGCTCGGACGTGCGCTTGTTCGTTCACCGCAGGTATTCCTGCTTGACGAGCCTCTTTCAAACCTTGACGCTAAGCTTCGTGCACAGATGAGAACAGAGATAGCTAAGCTCCATAAAAAGCTCGGTACAACATTTATTTATGTAACTCATGACCAGACAGAAGCTATGACAATGGGCGACAGAATAGTTGTTATGAAGGACGGTATAATCCAGCAGGTCGATACTCCACAGGCTCTTTATGAGCGTCCATGCAACAAATTTGTTGCCGGATTCCTTGGTTCTCCTCAGATGAACTTTATAGATTCTGTTCTGAAGAGAAACGGTTCAAAGTATGAAGTTAAATTCGCAAACGGCAAGTACACAGTTGAGATTCCCGAATCAAAGGTTGTAAATGAGCTTGGCGCGTATGTTGATAAGGAAGTTGTAATGGGTATTCGTCCGGAAAGCGTACATGATGAAGAAATGTATCTTTCAAACGCTACAACAGGTATCATTGATTGCGATGTTGAAATCACAGAGCTTATGGGCGCTGAAACATTCCTTTATCTCCTTTGTGAAGGTATTCCGCTCACAGCAAGAGTTTCACCGCGTTCAACAGCTAAATCACAGGATACGATAAAGGTTGCTATTGATCCTAACAGGATTCATCTGTTTGACAAGGAAACAGAAGCTACTATTATTAACTGATAGAATTTAATGATAATTTAAAGGATCGGATTTTCCGATCCTTTATCTTGTATAAAAACCTGATTTTAAACATTTTAAGAGGATGCCCTGCAAGAGAGGGCGTCCTCTCGACTATGCAATGCGTATGTTCGTTTCTTGCCTTGATGCAAGAAATGAACCAAAGAAAATCAAGCTTCCGCTCCGGCACAGCTTGCGCTGTGAGCCGCGAAAGCGAAAGATAATGACTATATTTATAGTCGGGGACTGTAAATGTAAAATTTCACCACTCATAAATTATTACTATATAAATCTATTGTAATATTTAAAAAAAAGTGGTATACTAATTAGTAATATAATAAAAAGAGGTGTAGCATTTGATAATCAAGGAAAATTATCTCGGCAAAATATATATTACCGAAGATTATATAAAATCGCTTGTAAGCCAGGCAGTATCCGAATGCATCGGAGTTGCGAAGCTTGACGCTGTGAATCTCAAAGATTTTATTCTTTCGGAGATTTTTGGGATAAAAGTTCCCGGAATAGGCGTTGAAACGAAAATAATAGATAACGAGGTGTTAGTGTCGGTTTATATTTCGGCAGTTTATGGAATAAACCTCATGACGGTAATAAAAAGCGTGAAAAATAAGGTGTATTTTGTGCTTTCCGATACGGCGGGAATACCCGTGCGTTCAGTCAGCGTATATGTAAGTCATGTGAACAATTAGGGCAGCGCAGCAAAATTCGGAGCTTTGTTTGATAGTGCTTTAGAAACAAAAAAAGGAGACATAGATTTTGATTAATGGAAAATTATTAAGAGACGGCTTGATTTCAGCCGCCGTCAGCATACAGAATGCCCGTAAGGAGGTAGACAGGCTCAATGTTTATCCTGTCCCCGACGGAGATACGGGTACAAACATGTCGCTTACAATAAACGCGGCGGCAAAAGAGCTTGAGCTTTTGGAGGATAACGTATCTGTTTCAAAGGTTGCGGATACTGCCGCTTCTGCAATGCTAAGAGGTGCGAGAGGAAATTCGGGCGTCATACTTTCTTTGATATTCAGAGGATTTTCAAAAACTCTTAGCGGTCTTGAAACCGCAGAATGTTTAAATATTGCTCATGCGTTAAGCGCGGGTGTTGAGGGAGCATATAACGCGGTAATGAACCCTACCGAGGGAACTATTTTGACAGTTTCGAGAGCGGCGTCGGAAAAAGCGTCAGAAATAGCCGAAAAAAGCAATGATATCGCTGAATTTTGGGAACAGGTATGTACATCCGCAAACGAGGTGCTTGAAAAAACTCCTGAACAGCTTCCCGTTCTGAAAAAGGCAGGCGTTGTTGACGCAGGCGGAAAAGGTCTTGTCATCATATTTGACGCTATGCTCAAAATATTCAAGGGAGGAAAAATTGAGGACAGCACAGAGAAAAAGGAAGTTTCCAAAACATTCGAGGTATCGCAGCCTGACAATGACGAGGAGATAAAATATTCCTATTGCACAGAATATATTATTGAAAGATACAATGACGTTGATCCGTTTATGCTGAGAGCATATCTTGAAACTATCGGCGATTGCGTTGTCGTGGTTGATGACGAGGAGATAATCAAGGTGCATGTCCATACGGATAATCCCGGACTTGCAATACAGAAAGCTCTTGAATTCGGACGTTTTATAAACGATCCGAAACCTAAGATAGAAAATATGCGTATTCAGCATGAAATGCGGATCAAAGACGAAAAAATAGCTAAAAGACAGAATTTCATGCCCACAAAGCCCGAGAAGGAATTTGGATTTGTCGCAGTTGCGGCAGGTCATGGATTGGGAGAACTTTTTAAGGATCTTGGCGCGGATTGTGTTATTATGGGCGGTCAGACGATGAATCCGTCTACAGACGACATTCTGAAGGCGATACATTCAACTCCGGCAAGCACGGTATTTGTACTTCCGAACAACAAAAATATCATAATGGCGGCTGAACAGACAAAAAATCTTGCGGACAGAAATGTATGCGTGCTTCCAACAAGAACTATACCGCAAGGAATATCGGCAATGATGACGTTTGATGAAACTATCGGATTTTCGGAGAATCGTCTTGCTATGACAAAAGCTTTTGAAAGCGTATCTACGGGACAGATAACATTTGCGGCAAGAGATTCCGAATATGAGGGACATAATATCAAATCGGGGGAGATACTTGCGTTTGACAACAATAAGCTTATGTTCACCGAAAAGGATCTTACAAAAGCCGCGTTCAAGCTAATAAAGAAAATGGTCGGCGGCGATTCAAATTATGTAACTGTTTATTACGGCGCAGACGTCACTAAGGAACAGGCTGAAAAGCTTGAGGAAATGCTTAATTCAAAGATCGGCAATAAGGTCGACGTAATGATGGTAAACGGCGGTCAGCCTGTGTATTACTATATCATTTCCGTTGAGTGAGTTTTTGAGCATAATTTTTCAGAGAACAAGGCAATTTTTTGCGGGCATACTTGCGTATGGCAAAGAAAATTAACGAAGTTATCGGGAAAATTTGCCGAAAAGACGTGTGAAGATTCTATGAACACAGGTTCTAAAATTTACAGGGAGATGTTTCAGCGTGAATAAGCTTTTCAGTCCGGTATCACAGCTTAAAGGCGTCGGCGAAAAAAGAGCGGCGTATTATAAAAAACTTGGCGTATCAACAGTTTACGATCTTCTTTATCATCTCCCAAGGGGATATGTGGATCTTTCCTGTCCCGTATCGGTTGCGGACGCGCCTGTAAACGAATACTGCGTGCTGAAAGGCAGAATCGTTATGAAGATGCCCGAGCAGCGTATAAGAAAGGATCTAAGAATTTTTAAGGCAAAGGCGACAGACGGTCTTAACGACTTTATGATCATAATTTATAATAATTTTTACGGTTTCAAGGCTTTGCAGACAGGACAGGAATACCTTTTCTACGGAAAGGTCACAGGTAATCTTCTCCGCAAGGAAATAAGCTCTCCGAAAGTTGTCAAGGCGGACACAGAGCCGTTTATGCCCGTCTATCCGCTTACGACGGGTCTTACATCCGCGGCGGTTATTCAAAATATGAGAGAAGCGGTTTTGATACTTGAAAGCGAACCGTTTGACAGTATGCCGACGCATATTCTGCTCGAAAATAATCTTATAAGTCTGCCCCACGCGCTTAAATCAATACATTTTCCGAGCAGCTCGCAGGAAGCGGACGCTGCCGCAAGACGTCTTGCGTTTGACGAGCTTTTGATATTGCAGCTTGGAATGCTGACGCTTAAAGAAAAAAGCCGTAAAATCACTCCTTGCGCGATGAATGAAAATACTGATATAAGCGAATTTTACGGCAGTCTGCCATTTGAACTGACGGGCGCGCAGCTTAAAAGTATTAATGAAATAAATACCGATATGTGTTCGGGAAGCCCGATGAACAGGCTTTTGCAGGGAGATGTCGGAAGCGGAAAGACTGCTGCTGCGGCCGCTGCGTGTTTTTTTGCGTATAAAAACGGCTATCAGTCGGCTCTTATGGCTCCAACGGAAATTTTAGCCATGCAGCATTATAAAACGCTCGTCGGATTTTTAGAGCCGCTTGGCGTAAAAACGGTTCTGCTGACAGGATCTATGACGGCAAAGGAAAAGCGCGAGGTAAAAAAACAGCTTGCCGACGGCGAAGCGGCTGTTGCGGTAGGTACTCACGCGATAATACAAAAGGACGTGGAATTTTCGCGGCTCGGGCTTGTAATAACCGATGAACAGCATCGTTTCGGCGTGGCGCAGAGAGCGGCTCTTGCGGGAAAGGGAACGAGTCCGCATAAGCTTGTAATGTCGGCAACGCCTATTCCGAGAACTCTTGCGCTTATAATTTACGGCGATCTCGATATATCTGTGATAAACGAGATGCCGAAAGGGAGGATACCTGTCAAGACCTATGCCGTTACGGGAAAGCTTAGGAAGCGTGCGTTTAATTTTATAAAAAAGCAGCTTGACGAGGGCAGACAGGCTTACATAGTCTGTCCCGTAATAGAAGACAGCGAAACGGATATGCTTGCGGCTAAAAGCTACGCCGAAAAGGTAAAGGGCGAGGATTTTGCCGATTACAGCGTAGGGCTTCTGCACGGAAAAATGAGATCTTCCGAAAAAGAGCAGACAATGAACGACTTCAAGGAAAAAAAGATAGATCTGCTTATCTGTACGACTGTTGTGGAAGTGGGAGTAGACGTTCCGAACGCGTCGGTCATGATGATAGAGAACGCCGAAAGATTCGGTCTTTCACAGCTTCATCAGCTAAGAGGACGCGTCGGAAGGGGAAGCTTTGAAAGTCATTGTATTCTTGTGACGGATAATACAGGCGAAGAGTGCGTAAGAAGAATGAAAATAATGAGCGGCACATCAGACGGATTTAAAATATCCGAGGAGGATCTGAAAATGAGAGGTCCGGGAGATTTTTTCGGCAGCCGTCAGCATGGACTTCCGCCTCTTAAAATGGCGGAGCTTGCCGGAAATATGGAGCTTGTGAGCGATACAAGAAGTATAGCGGAAAAGCTGCTGAAAGATGATCCGATGCTTGAAAAGAAGGAAAATCGCGGTCTTAAAACCGATATGCTGAAATTTTTTGAGAAAGATATTGTAGGATAAATGCGTTATTTTCGGGATTTTACGATTTTTTGAAAATTTTTTTGAAAAATTTCAAAAAAAGACTTGACATTTCTTTTTTTGTATGGTAAAATAAATAAGTCATTGAGAGTAATGACGGCGAATAATGGTAATGTGGGAGCTTAGCTCAGCTGGGAGAGCATCTGCCTTACAAGCAGAGGGTCATAGGTTCGAG